>JBLHNB010000092.1:0-21392 GCA_047621305.1 Alteromonadaceae bacterium
CGAACAACCTAGAGCCGTCAGCTTATTTAAAAATCGTCTTCACGTTATTGCCCCAGGCAAAAACCGTAGAAGAGGTTGAGGCATTACTACCTTGGAATATTAATAAGGCGGTTGGTTAGGGGCTTACTTTTAAGTTATCCTTCAACTATAAAAGTAATATGCTTATTAAAAATGGAATAGTTTCAAAATCAAACCTAAAAAATATACGGTAAATACCCAAAAATAGTATTTAAGTAAAATGTAGCAAGTTGCTCAAATTCGTATTCCCACTCAACAAAGCGTTGAGAGCTAAACTGTTCAGAGATGATAAATTGACAGATATCGATGCGCCAGTCAGCTTAACTGACTAACGTTGGGTTCTATGAACCTTTTTAAACCATATAAGTACTATCATCAGTAGCAGCGTAAGCTTTATGCAACAAACACTCCCCCCCTCATAACTAATTTATTTATACAAAAGATAGTACTAAGCCCATAATAACGATATAAATAATGTCAAATTAAAATATAACTTGAAAAACATTATGCGCTACTTTTATCTAATCCTTATTTATATTGCATCATTTAGCCCTACTCTTTTTGCCCACAATATTAACGAGCTTTCCATCCAAGAAATTCATCAACAAATGCAACAAGGCAAGTTAACCAGTGAGCAATTGGTTCAGTTTTATTTAAAACGTATCGAACAATTGGATAAAAGCGGGCCAAAGCTCAATGCCGTTGCACAAATAAATAAAAATGCGTTAACACAAGCCCGAGCACTAGACACTCAGTTTAAAGAAACCGGCTTAACCGGCAGTTTACATGGCATTCCAGTGTTATTAAAAGATAATATTGATACCACCGATGGTATGGCAAATACCGCGGGCTCACATGCATTAAAAAATAATTTCCCTAAAGATAACGCTTTTTTTGTACAACAACTTAAAAAGGCAGGCGCTATAATTTTAGGAAAAACCAATTTAAGTGAATGGGCAAACTTCCGCTCAATTTCGGCATCTAGTGGTTGGAGCGGATTATGGGGACAAACCAATAACCCATATGATTTAACAACGAGTCCTTGTGGCTCTAGTTCTGGTTCAGGTGTTGCCGTAGCCGCCAATTTAGCCACCATTGCTGTTGGCACTGAAACCGACGGTTCTGTCACTTGTCCAGCAGCTATTAATGGCATTGTCGGCATTAAGCCAACTTTAGGTACCGTTAGTCGTGATGGTATTATTCCTATTGCTCATAGCCAAGATACTGCAGGTTCTATGGCTCGCAATGTAACTGATGCCGTTATTTTGTTAAACGCTATGGTCGCTGTAGATAACAATGATAGTGGCGCTATTGCGTCAAACATTAATTATCTCTCACATTTAAAACCCGATGGCTTGCAAGGTAAGCGTATCGGTATTGCGCGCAATTTCACCGGCTATCATAAAAAAACAGACCACGTTTTTGAACAAGCTATTATTGATTTAAAAGCACAAGGTGCCGTCATTATTGATAATACTAACTTTAATAATAGCGACCAATGGGGTGATGCCGAATTTGAAGTGCTTTTATATGAGTTTAAACACGGTGTTAATCAATATTTATCGCATACCGCACAAGGTTTACCCAAGTCACTTGCTGATTTAATAGCGTTCAATAAACAACATGCCACTGTAGAGATGCCCTATTTTGAACAAGAAATATTCGAAATGGCTCAAGCTAAGGGCGCACTAGATGAAAAAACCTATTTAGCGGCATTAGCACAAGCTAAACTTGCCACTCAAAAAAAGGGGATTGATGCGATTATGGAAAAGTATCGTGTTGATTTAATTGTGGCACCAACCACAGCGCCCGCATGGAAAACAGACTGGATTAACGGTGATCATTATTTAGGATCATCGTCCTCAGTCGCTGCAATATCAGGTTACCCAAATATTACCGTGCCGATGGGTTATGTAAAGGGTTTACCTGTGGGGTTGTCATTCTTTTCAGGAAAATTACAAGAAGGTGTATTGATTGAAGCGGCTTACAGCTACGAACAAGCGACTAAACATCGCCAAGCACCAAAATTATAGCCCTTTTATTATCACCAAAGAAAGTAAGTCTTGCATAAAATTCTGTTCATGCTATTTTTCTTTCATTATTTATATTAGGAAGTGTTATCGTGCCAAAAGCCAGTGATCTTAAGAAAAATGCAGCAATTGAGTTCAACAATGGGGTTTACATTATCAGAGGCATTGAACGCTCAGTACCTCAAGGTCGTGCCGGTGGCAGTTTATACCGTATGCGTATGTATAATGTTGTTTCAGGAGCCAAAGTAGATCATACCTTTAAAGACAGTGATATGCTTAACATGGCGGATTTAACGAGACGTAAAGTGATGTTTTCTTATCTCGATGGTGACGACTTAATTTTTATGGATAATGAAGATTATAGCCAATACAACATCAATAAAGAAAACATCGCAGACGAAGTGATGTTTATCGATGAAAGTACTCAAGACATGTCGGTTATTATTGTCGATGGTGTCGCTGTTGGCATTGATTTACCTCCTAGCGTTGAATTGGTTATCACAGAAACAGACCCTTCAATTAAAGGCGGCTCTGCTACTGCTCGTACCAAACCAGCAATACTTTCAACAGGATTAACAGTACAAGTACCTGAACATATTTCTACCGGTGATAAAATTAAAATCAATACGGAAGAACGTAAATTTATGGGTCGCGCTGACTCGAAATAGACGATTAAGATAATCTATTGATAGGGTTCCATAATAAAAAAACGCTACCTAAGTAGCGTTTTTCATAAAATAAAAATTAATCAATAATATTACTCACTAATATATTCAACCACTTCTAACCCAAAGCCGGATAACGAATGGTACTTAGTTTGTGAACTTAATAAGCGCATTTTACTAACACCTAAGTTAGACAGTATTTGTGAACCAACACCGACATTTCGAGAGCCAACATGACGTTTCACGTCATTAATCACTTCGCCTGCGTCTTGTTTTGCGTATTTTTGTACTTGTGAAATTAATGATAACGGTGATTCATGTTTACCTAACAAAACTAAGACACCGCCTTCTTCTGCTATTTTTTTCAATGCATCAGCCATTGGCCACGTCGCCACACTTTCACGTTCGCTAAATAATAAATCTCTAAACGTATTTTCTAAATGCACACGTACTAGCGTTGGCTCTTCCGCTTTAATTTCACCTTTGGTTAAAGCAAAATGCGCTTGGCCATCAATGGTGTCTTTAAAAATGGTTAGATCAAATTCACCAAATGCCGTGGGTAACTTACACTGTGAAATACGTTCTATCGTTGTTTCATTGGCGTTACGGTATTCTATTAAGTCAGCAATAGTACCCATTTTTAAGCCATGTTTTTCAGCGATAATTTCTAAATCTGGACGACGTGCCATCGTGCCATCTTCATTTAAAATTTCAACAATAACTGCGGCTGGCTCTAATCCTGCCAAGCGCGCCAAATCAGTGCCGGCTTCCGTATGACCAGCGCGATTTAAAACACCGCCATCTTTAGCAATAAGCGGAAAAATATGACCCGGCTGTACAATACTTAAATGGTTTGCATCTTTTGCTACTGCGGCTAGTACCGTGGTTGCACGGTCTCCCGCAGAAATACCCGTTGTTACACCCTGCGCCGCTTCAATAGACACCGTAAAGTTAGTACTAAACTGCGCGTCATTTTTTTCAACCATTAAAGGTAATTTTAGTTGTTGGCATTTTTCTACGGTCATTGGCATGCATATCAAGCCGCGACCATGAGTTGCCATGAAATTTATTGCTTCAGGGGTTACCTTTTCAGCAGCCATGATAAAGTCGCCTTCATTTTCGCGGTCTTCATCATCCATAAGGATAACCATTTTACCTTGAGCGATATCATCGATAATTTCTTGAGGAGTATTTAAGTTCATGACAATCTCTTTTTTAATAAATTTTATTACGTATAGTTATTTAATGAAGCCACTACGAGCCAATAGTTCGTGTGTTACACCTGCAGGTTCGTTTTTTTCAGTTGTATGCAGTAATCGTTCAATATAACGGGCAATTAAATCGACTTCTAAATTAACTTTAGATCCTACTCGGTAGTGATTAATAATGGTTTGTGCTGTGGTATGCGGCACTATGGTTAAGCGAAACTGATCTGGTTTTAACGCGTTAACCGTTAGACTGGTACCATCAATAGTAACAGAACCTTTTTCAGCGATATATTGCGCTAAATCCGCGGGCATTGATATCCAGTAATGGATGCTATTACCGTCATGATTTATTGCTAAGACCTCACTGACCGCATCAACATGACCTGACACCATATGGCCACCAAATCGTGTGGTTGGTAGCATCGCTTTTTCTAAATTTACACTCTGTCCGCTTTGGTAGTTAGCAAAACCTGTACGAGTGATTGTTTCGTTAGAAACATCGGCGCTAAACGAGCCATTATCAAAGGCAACTACCGTTAAGCAAATGCCGTTAGTTGCAATTGAATCGCCTAATTTAACATCACTCAAATCAAGTGAACCCGTTGATATAACAATACGGGCACCTTCGCCACTGATGTTAATAGCGCTAAGATTTCCTATGGCTTCGATAATACCTGTAAACATAATGACTCTTTTAATTTTGTAGGTCGAGGTTACCTATATGGAGGTAGGTACTTAGGTTATATGTGAACTAAATAGCCTGTTCCTCGACAAATAATACCAAGTTGATTAACTATTTGCTCATTTTAAGCGCTATCGAACCTCGTTGCACTAGTGTCGACCCACAAGGTCCTTGCAAGTCAACCTGTAGTTCGAGCAATGTTAATTTAAAAGCTGAGCGGTGATCCGCAAGTCGCTACCAACCATACGTACCTCTTTAAATGTTAACGCTTTAGCTTGTGATAGTTGCTTTATAGTAGGGAAGTTCATTAAACTTTTCCCCTCTGCGCCCATTAACTTAGGTGCTTGGTATAATACTAACTCATCCACTAAATGTTGTTCGATAAAGGCGCCTGCTAAGTTTTGACCTGACTCAATCAAAATATCATTTAAGCCTCTTTGAGCTAACAGCTTTAATAACGCCTGCAAATCAATTTTATCTACGCCTTGTGCATTTTTTACTAATGGTAGACAAACTTGTTCTACAAAATGAGGCCATTGATGGGTATTTTCAATAGTATGACGTATTAAAAGTACAGATGAAGCTGATTTAAATAATTTAAGATCAGGCGTCACTCTGTTTCTTGAGTCGATGATCACGCGCAGAGGTTGTCTAATAGTCTCGGCATCATAAGTATTTTTGAGTTCACCCAACTCAGACCAACGTACGTTCATTTGTGCATTATCCATAATAACAGAGTCTGCACCACTTATAATGGCGCAACTTTGTGCACGTAAACGCTGCACGTCTTGTCGTGCTTCTGTAGATGTTATCCATTGACTCTCGCCATTGGCCATCGCTGTTTTACCATCAAGGCTTGCCGCAAGTTTACAACGAACAAAAGGTAGACCTGTAGTCATCAGTTTGACAAAACCTATATTAATATTTTGTGCTTCTTGTGCTAACAAACCATGTGATGTTTCAATGCCCGCTTGCTCCAACATTAATAAGCCTTTACCTGACACCTCTGGGTTAGGATCAACCATAGCAGCAATAACTTTAGTTACGCCCGCATTGATTAAGCCACTTGCGCATGGCGGTGTCCGGCCATAATGACTGCAAGGCTCAAGCGTAACATAAGCTGTTGCGCCTTTAGCGGCTGCACCCGCCTGTGCTAATGCGTTTACTTCTGCATGACCTTGCCCAGCCTTTTGATGATAGCCTTCACCCACAACGACATTATCTTTAACGAGTAGACAACCGACACGAGGATTAGGAGATGTTGTATAATGAGCACGTTTAGCTAACGTAATAGCACGTTGCATGAAACGGTAGTCTGCCACTGAATATTTACTCATTTATAAGCAATCTCTTTAATAATTTGCAGGGAAACTGATTATTTATCATCACCTAAACGCGCTATTTCTTCGCCAAATTCACGGATGTCTTCAAAAGAGCGATAAACTGAAGCAAAACGAACATAAGCAACTTTATCTAGTTCAATAAGTTGCTCCATAATAATATTACCAAGCATTTCACTGGGAACTTCACGTTCTCCCGTTGCTCTTAGCTTAGATTTTACTTTATTAATAGATAACTCAACTTGTTCAACACTGACCGGACGTTTTTCTAATGCGCGCACTAAGCCATTACGCATTTTGTCTTCATTAAAAGGTTCACGTGAGCCATCACGCTTAACAATACGCGGCATCACTAATTCGGCCGTTTCAAATGTAGTATAACGTTCATGGCACGCTAAGCATTGGCGGCGACGGCGTACTTGATGACCGTCGGCAACAAGGCGTGAATCAATAACTTTAGTATCTACTGCAGCGCAGAATGGACAGTACATTTAATATCTCTTTAATTTTACTGATAACAAGACCATTAATAAAGCTCACAGAGAGAAATCAACTTAATGACATTGATATTAAGAATTAAGATGCGCCACAAACAATAATGGCCGCTAATGCGGCCATTTTAGTCTAAATAATAAGTTGTTACATCAACTTATTATCAAGCATTACAATTATTACTCTTGTAACCCTATGCGTAAACAGGGAAACGTGAACAGAGTTCTTTAACGCTTGCTTGTACTTTAGCAATGGTATCTTCATTGTTGATATCATCTAAAATATCACAAATCCAACCGGTTAATGCTTTTGTTTCTACAACACCAAAACCACGACGAGTAATTGCTGGCGTACCAAGGCGCAATCCAGACGTTACAAACGGAGAACGAGGATCGTTTGGAACTGAGTTTTTGTTTACTGTGATATGTGCACGGCCTAAAGCTGCATCAGCATCTTTACCCGTAATGTCTTTATCGATTAAATCAAGTAACAATAAATGATTTTCAGTTCCGTTTGAAACAACCTTATAGCCACGCTCTTGAAGAACGGCAACCATAGCTTTAGCGTTGTCTAAAACATTTTGTTGATAAACTTTAAACTCAGGCTCTAACGCTTCTTTAAATGCTACCGCTTTAGCTGCAATAATGTGCATTAATGGGCCACCTTGGCCACCTGGGAAAACAGCAGAGTTTAATTTTTTATAAATAGCTTCATCATCACAACCAGAAATAATTAAACCACCACGAGGGCCTGCTAATGTTTTATGGGTTGTTGTTGTTACCACGTGAGCATGTGGAACTGGGTTTGGATATAAACCCGCAGCAATTAAGCCTGCAACGTGAGCCATATCAACGAAGAAGTATGCACCTACACCGTCAGCGATTTTACGCATACGCGCCCAATCAACAACACCAGAGAATGCAGAAAAACCACCAATAATCATTTCTGGTTTATGTTCTTGTGCTAAACGTTCCATTTCTTCGTAATCGATATCACCAGTTTCTGGGTGAAGACCGTATTGAAAGGCTTCGTAAGATTTACCTGAAAAACTAACATGTGAACCATGCGTTAAATGTCCACCATGAGCCAAACTCATGCCTAACACTTTTCCGCCTGGCGTAACTAACGCTTGAAAAACAGCAGCATTAGCTTGAGAGCCAGCATGTGGTTGTACGTTTGCGTAAGTTGCACCAAATAATTCTTTTGCGCGGTCTATTGCTAATTGCTCAGCAATATCAACATATTCACAACCACCGTAATAACGTTTGCCTGGGTAACCTTCAGCATATTTATTCGTAAGCTGCGAGCCTTGTGCTTCAAGAACACGAGGGCTACAGTAGTTTTCAGAAGCAATAAGTTCGATGTGCTCTTCTTGACGAATTTTTTCGTTGTTCATTGCTTGATAAAGTTCAGGGTCAAAATCAGCAATATTCATATCACGTGTAAACATCTTTTATCCTCAAGTAGTCAGCCGATGGCTGTTACAGACTGGCTTGTCTAATTTATATACTTAATAAACCTATATACCCGTACTCATTGAAGATGCAGGTTTTGATCAGTCTAAAACCTCATCTACTGCGTTGCATTCAATCCTAATAGCACTGGCGTTATACGAGTAAGTTGATTAGCTATATAAATTCAAGTCAAATTTATGCGGCATATCTTGCCTGAAATCAGCTGAGTTGTACACGTTAAAAGGTGCAAGTTTTAGCTCATTTAGTAATCTAATATGCCTTGTATTCTCTAATAAAAACTTTTAACGATTTTTTCAGAAACATGTTAGACATGAATATAACGAAGATAAAAAAGAATATCAACAAATAATATACAGAATAACAACCAACAAACAAAACAATATACAGAAATAACCAGTAATATTGATTAAACCTTTTACTTTAGAGATTTTAACCGATGATGTTCTTTTTTGCGTTTTTTATGGATTCTGTCAGCAACAACATATGCCACAACAAGAAAAAAGTTAACAAACACTAAACCTTTCCATAGCGGCTTATCATTTTCTAGCGCCATAACAACCACAAACCAATTGCCGACAAAAATATAAGGGATGCAAGAAAGTTTATTTAAAATCATATAGTTGATTGATGATTGACAGGCAGAAATTGCATGTTCAATCGCTTTATCTGGACTATCACAGCATTGACGCCATGCTTTTAAACGAATTTTAATTTCATAATAAATAAATATTGCTCCGCCTATTCCAGCAAAACCTAAAAAGCTATTCATCGGTGTGCCATATTTACCAGAATACAACCCAATCACAAAGACAATAACAATACCTACAGTAAATACAATATTGAGCCCTAAACAAACCTTCGCCCATAACGTACGACGTTTAGTTTGCTTTAACAAAGCGATAATATCTGTTTTTGGTACAGGTTGCGTTTGCCAGTCTTGCGTAATCGCCGCCCACTGTTCATCGAGTACCGATGTTTCAGGTTTTTCTTCGCTGTTATCAGCAGCGGGTAAGCTTGTTACGTCTAACAATTTTTTACTTTGCTGCTCAGCTTGAAGATCTACTTGTGATTTTTCATTTAATGGTGAGTTTTCTTCGTTCATGATGCCTCCAGAAGTTTAGCAAGCGCGGCTTTAGCTCGCTGTAAACGCACACCAACCAAATTAGTGGTTATGGATAATGTTTCAGCAACTTCTTGATAACTCATGCCTTCTAGCGCAAGCGTTATCACTTGTTGTTGCTCAAGTGTCAATTGTCGAATAGCGCGTAATAAACATTGTTGTCTTTGCTGCTGTGTTAGCGCTTGATAAGGCGTGGCGTCAGTTGATGCTTTTTCATGGTCGGTATCAACAATAGAGTCAATATCCCGATCCGTTTTCACCGTTCTTACCGATTTTGCAACATGGGTTGCTAGCACATTATGAGCAATACGAGCTACAAAGGTTTTAGCGCTGGCGTCTTGTCTAAACTTGGACAAGGCCCGCCATATATTCAAGGTGATTTCTTGATATAGCTCATCCTGAATAGCCGACTTTGCTTCAAAACCAATAATCAAATGACGGATCAATTTTTCATAATCTTTGATCCATTGAATAAATATCGTTTCAAAGCTCAATGATTCACTCCTAATATCACTTACAGTATTGATTTGAATTTTCGTTTTGCTTAAGAGTAATCACCGCTATTGCAGGTAAAACAATCAGTGTTATAAATACCGGCGCATTGAGTAATGCAGCTGCAATAATGGTTGTTCCCCACAGCATAGCGTGAGTATGTTTAAATTTTCTCATCTTAACTTTCCTCTTATCTTACTAATATAAATATTAATTAACTTAGAGACATCACAACTTTTTCTGATTTTAATTTTTGCGCTAACGTCAACACTATAGCCACCGTTATCGCAATAGTCATTGCCGTGGTACTTGCTAAAACAGTCCAATCAACAGGTAAACCTTTAAAAACATCCTCCATCAACATCGACTGCCCTGATATCGGCAACCAATTTACCCAAGCAGGTTTATCATCAATCATCATAATGGCAAACGGCACCATAGCTGGTAACATAATTAACATTGATACCGTAGATTGTGCCTCTTTAAAACTTTTCGCTTGAAAAGAAAAAAATAATTGCAAAGCGGTAGCAAAAAAGCACAGTGGGATAAGTAACAATAGCAGTGCCGCAATACTAAAAGCGTTTAAACTAAAGGTTGCCCCTATTTTAGTTAAATCAATAAAGCCAACAGAAATTGTGGTTAATACCAACATCAGTACAATTGATAATATAGAAATTGAGCTGGCACAAGTTAACTTAGCCAGTACAATTTTAAGTGTACTAACTGGCTGGCATAGGAGCATTTCTAAAACATTACGTTCACGTTCGCCGGCACTTGAGTCTATTGCAATTGAAAGTCCAGAAACAAAAGCGCCCATTAATAAATACATGCCTAGGAACATCGACACCATTACTGCATTACTCGTTGGTAGCGCTGTATCTTGTTCTTGTAAAGTGATCGGTCGTAATAACTTAACGTCAACTCCACGCACTAATAGTCTTTTATAACCAATACCTTGTGAGTATTCTCGCACCGTTTCTTTCACACGACGTATTGGCGAAGCTGATGCTTTTTTACCAAAATCAGCACGTAACACCACATCTATGTTATTACCCGCGAGCATTTTTTCAGCAAAGTCTGCTGGAATATCCACTTCGATATTACGCTCTTGCCATGCATATTTATCGTCTTCGGGGACGTTAACAAACTGTAGTATATTATTTCGTTCAAATTTTTCTATCAATTTAGGTGCAAATTCAGCCCCGCTAAATTGTACATAAATAGGTGGATTATCAACGATCTCTTCAATCATAGTTTTTGATATAACCATGATCATTATCGGTGCGATCAAGCCCATACTTAACGCAACCATGAGTGCACGTTTATCACGGAACGCTTCTCTTAATTCTTTAATTAATAACGCTTTAAACTGGATCATGCGGCAACTCCTTCATCTGAACCAATTAACTTAACAAAAGCATCTTCTAATAGTTTTTCTCCGGCTAAGTCACATAACTCTTGTGGAGTACCTTGGGCAGCTAATTTACCATCAGCAACAATAATCACGCGGTCACACAGGGCAGCAACCTCTTGCATGACGTGTGATGAAAATAAAATGCAATGCCCTTTTTCTTTAAATTTTGCTAGGTGATTACGTAAAATACGGGTACTCATGACATCTAGACCACGGGTGGGTTCATCAAGTACAAAGTTTTTTGGCTGATGCACTAAAGCTTGCGCTAAAGTTACTTTCATACGTTGCCCTTGAGAAAAACCTACCGTTTTACGATGTGCTAATTCTTCCATTTCTAAATCTTTAAATATTTGCTCTATTGCCGTCTTTTTCTTTACCCCTTGCATGCCATGAATACTCGCAAAATAATCAACTTGTTCATAAGCGGTTAAACGCTCATACAAACCAAATTTGTCTGGGAAAATACCTAATTTTTGGCGTACCGCTAATGGGTCTTGCAATACATTAATACCGTCTACCATTACTGAACCTTCGTCGGCTTTAAGCAAGCCATAAAGGGTACGTAAACAGGTGGTTTTACCCGCACCATTGGGTCCTAAAATACCGGTTATTTCACCATCTTTAGCCGTAAAGGACAAACCATCTAAGGCTTTGACCGTGCTTTTACCTACTTTAAAGCTTTTGTGTAAGTTATTAACTTCAATCATAATTATTCCTTATATACTGCCGTTTAAGCTGGTCATAAATGTTTCATCGGGGATCTCAGCTAAACATGATTCATCTACGTTTTTTGGATCCAGTGTTTCTAAGAACTCACTGACGATTTCAATGGCACAATCCGTTGTGGCGACAATATGGGCATTATTTTTAGATATAATATGATGGCTATTCGGCAAGGTAGCTGCCGACTTATCACCATTACTGGGCGGCGTTACTGGGTCTAAATCACCTGATAAAATTAACGTCGGAATATTAGCTGTAACCGGTTGATAAAAATCATCATTAACACGATATTGTGGCCATAATGGGCAAGCAGCCTGCCATGCTTTATGACTGGTATTGCCGCCAAAGTTGTTATTAGCGTCATCAATAAACATTTGTGGCGATATTTTTGGCATATCTTCATTACACACAATATTCATGGTTAAGCCTACATAGATAGCTTGAGAGCCTTCCGTGGTAGCAATTAAACCAATTAACGGTTGATAATTTTCAAGAAATGCTTGATGGATCACCAAAGGTACCAACGACCTTGTTGCTGTACCGTAGAGCTGTGTGGTTAATGTGCCGACAAATTTATCATGGCTTAATACAAACGATGTTGCCGTGCCTAAACGAGGATGAGCAATAGCTATTTGTTTTGGTGCTTTTATTAAGCGCGCAAGCACTTGTATAAACTCTGATTCCAAATTGGGATAGGCTTTTCGACATGATAGATCTTGCTGGCAATGGGATAATAATAAATTAAATGAACGTGCGCTACTTTGCCCAAACAAACCAATAGGTACTTCAATGGGACCGACGCTATCAAGTACTACACTCTTTAATGATTCAGGAAACATCCGCATATAAACAAGAGCGGCACGCGTGCCATAAGAGCCACCATAAATATGAATTTGTTGATGGCCTAAAGCAGCTCTTACCGCATCAAAGTCGCGAATGGCATTTTCTGAATTATATTGGCTTAAATCTCCCGTTAGTTGAGCGATACAGTCTTTTATGTCTTGCTCTGAATAATCTTCAGGAATAACTTCATAGATACTTTGCTCGTTGGTATCTTCACACTGCAAAGGGTGTGACTGACCCGTACCACGCTGATCCACTAAAATTAAATCATGGGTTTTTCTGATTTCAGTAAAACGTTCACGTAACACCGCTGATAATTCAACAGCAGCTTGTCCGGGGCCGCCCGCTAAAAACATTAATGGTGCTTTGTTTTTGCTGTTATCAATGGCTGGTAATACGGCAAAATTAATATCAATTTGTTCACCACTCGTTTGCTGATAATTTTCTGGAACGGTTAATTTTCCACATTGTACTTGTTCTTTTATACCGTCTAAGTGGCAAGCGGTTAATGTTAATTTGTCGCTGTTTGCCAAAATATCAGCGGCCAAGGTATTAAAGGTAACCGATAACATCACCAAAACAATAAAGCGCTTCCAAGTCATTCTCATTCTATTCATCCTTTTTAAACATCCTTCAGATAGTCAGTCTATTATTCAATTTATTACAAATTATTTTAATAACGTCATCTTTTGTAGAAAATACATGTCATGTTTTGTATGATAACATCATGAAATATTTATATTTTAAACTTATGCTTTAATTTTTTAATTAAGTTTTTAATTCAGCTTTAATTCACATAATAAATTTAATAAGGACATTAAATGTCTACTGTCGATAACGAAAGTAAAAAAACTAAACAGAGTGCAGAAAGTTCAACGGAAGGGATTAGTTCACAACGGCTAAACCTTATTTTAGCGCTTTGCGGGATAGTCATCGCCTTAGCCTCTTTTTACGCAACCTATTTACAAGCAGAAGCTGCCGATAAACAGGTGAAAGCGATGACCATGCCACTCATTCAATTTAGTCACGGTAATCATGATTCCACTCTTAATATTAAAGCAATAGGTTTTTCATTGAGCAATGCTGGCATAGGGCCAGCACTTATAAAATCAGTAGTCTATAAGTATTAAGGAAAAAATTATTCTACTGTGCAAGATTTTTATAATGCTTGTTGTCTAGCGGTTCAAAACCATAACGCTGAGACACTACAAGCTGATACTGCAGATAACCCTATTCCCGCAACCCTAACGAGTGTATTGCTCAATACTCTTTTAGCCGGACAAAGCTCTCAGGAATTTTTAAGGGCTAACTTTAAAGATAATAGCCCTGAATTTTGGGAGACATTAAATAAAGCACGTTGGGAGTTACAGGTAGAAGTTTGTTATTGTTCAATGCTAGATAAATGTTATATCACCGAAAAAAATGGTTTGATAGAACCGATTGAACACTGCCCTATTATTGATGAATACTGATATTGATAAAGGCCAGTATTGATAAATGTAATGATATCTAAAAGTCACTGGTGAAAATCGACGTACATCGTATAAATTTTTTGATCTGGTGAGTGATCCTGCTAGCTGTATTGGAAAATAATTGCTCTTCATGTTTCGAAAAAAGCCAATGAGCCATTGGCAGTTTCATGATATTCAGTCAAACTACTCGAGTCGCATACAAATAATTTACTGCTGATGCCAAGGTTGTTTGCCAATATTATTTTTTAATAACTCAAGAAATTTAGTTGTCCTCCCTGCACGAGCACGCTGTTCTGTCCCTAATAAAGCAACAATATTTGCGCTAGGTAATTCATAGTCACTTAATAACTGCACTAATACACCACTTTTTAATTCAGCAGCAACGTCCCATTCAGAGCGTAAAATAATACCTTGCCCTTCTATTGCCCACTGCTTAATAACCCGACCATCATTGCTGGCAAGTTTAGGGCTTATCCGTATTGATTCTTGTTTATCCATAATAGGCACGTTAAATTTCCACATGGTCACATCTTCAGCATTTTCTCTTAACGCAATACAATGATGATGGCGTAAATCTGCTGGCTCATTAACCGCACCATATTTTTTAAGATAACTGGGGGATGCGCATAAAAAGCGTTTATTCGGTGCCAATACCGAAAGCCGTAAAGAGGAGTCTCGTAGCTCACCGATATAAACCATAATATCCCACGAATGATCAGCAGCCCAATCTGGATTGTCTGATAATTCAAGCTCTACCGACAAATTTTGATATTGCTGTTGAAATTGTGTGACTAAGGGCGCGATGTATTTACTACCAAACCCGAGTGGCGCTAATATTTTCAAGCACCCAGCAACTTCGTTACGTTGGCTATAAATAGACTCATGCAAATCATCTATTTCTTCCAAAATGATCTTGGCTCGTTCAGAGAGCAATAAACCTTCGTCTGTTAACGTGATACTGCGTGCATGACGATCAACAAGCTTTAATTGCAATTTCTTTTCGATTATTTGTAAACGTTGGGTAATGGTTGGAGGTGTTACATTCAAAGCACGTGCAGTAGCTGCGAGTGACGTATGCGTGGCAATCATTCGAAAAAAACGTAAATCATCGCTATTTATCATTAAGGTAAAACCTAATTATATAGTTAGTTTTTATTAATATTAGTCTACATATTTATTTAGTACAATTATTTCATTCGCAGTAATACACAAATTAATAAATATAAAAATCATCGAGGTAATAATGATAAAAAACTTAATCATCATATTATTGGTAGGACTAACATCTAGTAACCTATTTGCTACAACACTTGCACACTACAATTCAATGTTACAACCAGCACAAGCTAAAAGTGATATTATGCAGTGGTTAGATTTTGTCGAAAAGACCCATCCTGATCTAGCGTATACCACCAAAGATGTTGCCCTCTTTTATAAACAAATCAATCAATTCAAAGAGAGTATTAACGCCCCTATTTCTGTTCGTAACTTTTGGCTTGAAATGATGGTATTTAATAGCGTGATTTCTGATGGTCATGTCTCACTCACCCCCTTTAATAAAGAAGAACTGACGAAAGATTATCTACAAAATGGTGGTACGCTGTTTCCATTTAACGTGATTTTTGACAATGACCAACTTATCATTAAGGAAGAACTTAACGGTGAACCTTCAAGCCTTGTGGGTAATACGATTAAGAAAATTAACGGTATTTCAATCAATACGATACTAGAGCCCTTACTTAAGCGTACTCATGGCGATAGTGACAACCAAAGAAAAGCCGTATTAGCAACACGTTTTGCGATTTATTATTGGTTGTATTTTGGGGAACATAAGCAATTTACATTAGATGTAAAAAAAGGTGAACATGATATAAAGGCTATAACCGTTAAAGCCAGCGATGATATTGCTTACGGGGATAAAAGCTTCGAGTCTAATTTTCAATTTAGCCTATTAAATAAAAATACCGGGCTATTAACTATTAATACATTTCTTTGGCTTGAAGACGAAGCACGAGTGTTCGATTTTTTTAAGTCAGCATTCACCGAGATTAAAAAACAGAACTTAACTCACTTAGTGATTGATATCAGAAAAAATAGTGGCGGTGATGATCATTTTTGGAAAAAAGGGATTTTATCTTATATTGCTGACAAACCATGGAGAACAGGTTCAAATTATAAACTTAAGGTTATTGCAGGAAGAGTAGGAGAAGGTCGAAAGGAAGGTGATATTGTCAACAGTGAAATCAGTACCATACAACAAGTAGAGATTGATAACCCCTTAAAATTCAGTGGTGATGTCTCAGTACTCGTTGGCCCGTATACCTATTCTTCGTCAATTTTGTTTATGAATACAATCCAAGATTATAAATTCGGAAAATTGGTGGGAGATAAAACCGGCGGAAAAAGTGGTCAAACAGGAGGTATACAAAGTCAAACGTTAACAAATTCAAAGTTGCGTGCTGTAGTACCTCGTTTTTGGCTAACAAGACCTAAGGGTGGTCATAACCTTGAACTCGTTACTTTAGACACGACAATTAATTATGATCCTATGCAACCAACACAATTAATAGACAAGTTACTTATTGAACATGACTCGACGCATTAGCGATGTTTATGATGAGTTATCAGCCAAAAAATTTCGCTGATAACTTTGGCCGATAACTTTGCCCGATAATAAGCTGCCCACTTCCTTTCATAAAGAGCATTAAAGAGAATATTCATGGAATTTTCACAAATCACCACTGAGCTGCTAGCGATTTTATTTATTGTTGCCGTCATTGCTGGATTATTAGATACCCTAGCAGGTGGTGGTGGTTTAATTGCCTTACCCGCCTTAATATTAAGTGGTGTGCCACCACTTGCAGCATTAGGTACTAACAAATTACAAGGTAGTATGGGCACAGCGACTGCTACTTTTATGATGCTAAAAAATAAAAGGGTACGCTGGCATGAAGTAAAAAAGTTGATGCTTATGGCCTTTATCGGCGCAGTGGTAGGTACTGTTGCGGTGCAATTTGTCGATCCAAAAATGCTAAGTTATGTTATCCCTGTGGTTATTACCTTTATCGGACTATATTTTTTAATCTCACCTACGGCTAGTGAACAACCAACAACAGCAAGAATATCGCAACATCATTATCAACATATCGTAGTGCCAACTATAGGTTGCTATGATGGTTTTTTTGGCCCAGGTACAGGCTCCTTTTTTTCCTTAGCCGGTATTTCTTTACGTGGCCAAGGCATTATAGATGCAACCGCTATCGCTAAACCACTCAACTTTGCCACTAATATTGCTTCATTGATGGTATTTTTAATCGCGGGGAAAATAGTTTGGGCTATCGGGTTGGTTATGATGGTAGGGCAAGGAATTGGCGCTTGGATCGGTTCTCACTGTCTATTTTCAATCAATCCTAAGTATTTACGATTACTCGTCGTAGTGATGTGTTTTGGCATGTTATTAAAATATAGCCATAGTATGGGTTGGTTGGGTTTTATTTAGTTGTGTAAACTTCGCTACCTTTGAAGTTCTGGGTAGAGATCATATTAACGTTCGTATCACAGAGTCGTTTTTACCACAAAGTGATCGGTTTTTGTGAATCCAATTTCCTCGCCTAAAGGTCAGTTGCTACAAAAATGGATACAAACATTTTTTAACATATTGTCTGCTTATAATGCGGTTAGAGTTAATGAGTCAAGGCTATCCCTTTCGTGGATAACTATGCATGGTGTAACGTAGATATTTAAATATCTACTTTTTCAATTCATATTTGTAAAATTGAAAAAGTAACGTTTAAATCTGTTCTTTGCTCATTATCATTGGATCACTAAGCAAATTTTACCTAGGTCTATACCCTATTAGTTAGCTAATGCTAACACTGCTTCTTCAAAAATCTGATTATCGCCCAGTGTTTTACTGATCATCATAACTCCTTCTAATATTGCAATAGTTTTAATCGCATTTCTCTTAGCTGCCTCTTTATTATCGGTTGTAATAACAGTATGAGCCTGTGTTAACCAAGCGATATTACGTTCAAAAAACAGCTTGGTTTCAAAAAGAACTTTATCAGGTAAACTGTCAGATTCTGCCCCTAATAGTCCACACAAGCACATTTTTTTATCCCGTACTAATGCCTTTCGAAAGAGATCAATGTAGACATTGATTGGATTTTTACCTGCTGCGTATAATGCATCAGGATCTCCTAATGCTTCCAAGAAGTCATTGGTGTATTGATGAGCAAGAGCAGCACCAAGATCGCTCTTAGTGGGAAAATGATAATGAACACTCGCACTTTTAATCCCCACTTCGGTCGCCAGCTCACGGAAGCTAAAATTATTATACCCACCTGAACGCACCTTCAATTGTGCAGCTTTTAATAACTCTTCTTTTTTAGACATGATAAATACTCCTACTGTAGCTTTTATTATCTATCAGTAGGTAAGTATTAACAAGATTTAACAGTAATAACCACCAAGAAGAGTCTATTTAAAATTATTTTATATTTTGTTTAAATTAAAAATTTATCCCCGCAGAGCCTATTAAAATAACGTTTATTACCATTTTATTGTGACTAATTCTGTAGCCATACCACAAAACAAGACTACCTATCGATAGGTAGCTATTGACAGGAGTTATAATAATCCCTACTATACCGACACTACCTATCACTAGATAGGTAGATTTAAACTTATTTATTGGAGAATACAAATGTCAAATACATCTATAGCGCTAATTGTTGGTGGCTCATCTGGTATGGGTAAAGAAACAGCAAAACGTCTACTTAATCAAGGCACAACCGTAATGATTTTGTCTCATGATGCCGCTAACTTAGCCGCTGCAAAAAAAGAATTAGAGTTGGAGACAGGTGGCAGCGTCGAAACGGCTCAAGTAGATTTATATGATTCTACTCAGGTTAATCGTTTTATTAGTCAAATAGAATCAGAGCCAAGACACATAAAATATTTGGTCAATGCGGCTGGTTTCTTTAAACCCATCAGCTTTGTTGAACATTCTGAGCAAGACTATAACGCTCAAATGGACATCAACAAGTCATTCTTCTTTATTACTCAAGCTGTTGCAAAAAACATGCAAACACATACAAGTGGTTCAATTGTAAATATAGGGTCAATGTGGGCTCATCAAGCGCTAAAAGCGACGCCATCCTCGGCATATTCAATGCAAAAAGCCGCGTTGCATGCATTAACAAAAAACTTGGCTATCGAACTAGGTGAATTTGGTATTAGAGCAAATGCTGTAGCGCCAGCCGTTGTGCTATCTGATATTTACAAGTCTTTCATCCCTAAAGACGAAATTGAAGGTGCACTGCAAGGTTTTACCGATTTACATCCTGTCGGACGTATTGGCTCACCACAAGATGTTGCTGATTCTATCGAGTTTTTATTATCAGAAAAGGCAAGTTGGGTCACTGGTACCGTACTTAATGTAGATGGCGGTGTTATGGCAGGTCGTCACTAATTTTCGCAAGTATCACATTTAACTATTCAACCAACGGGCGTGTTAATAGTAACAAAGTCCACATTACTTAACATTAGGAAAAAATTATGAAATATTTAGTAAAAACATCATTAAGTCTTCTTTTGGTCTTACTAAGTGTATTTACTTTGGCAACAAATGCTTATGCTGATGGAGCTAAAAGAGTACTTATCGTGATGTCATCTGAGAGTGCTATGGGTATCAGCGGTAAAACAACAGGCACGTGGTTTGAAGAAGTCGCTACGCCCTACTACGAGCTAAGAGCATCTGGTTACGAAGTGATCATAGCTTCATTGGAAGGCGGAGATGCACCGATAGACTTACTAAGTATGCAAGCTCCTTTTACCACAGCGAATACCAAAATATTCTCTAAAGACGCAGTAGCAATGTATGCCTTACAAAATACGCTTAAACTAAGTGAAGTCAATTATAACGACTTTGACGCCTTATTTATTCCGGGTGGCTACGGTTTACTTTGGGATTTAGCGAATGACTCACATACTATTAAAATGATAGAAGATTTCTACAATGCGGGTAAGCCAATTGCCATGGTATGTCATGCTCCAGCTATCCTTCGTGATGCAAAGAAACTTAATGGTGAACCTTTAGCGAAAGGATTAACCGTCACTGGTTTTATGAACTCAGAAGATGATGAACTTGACCTTTCTCGTCACCTTTTATTTTCACTTGAAGACATGCTTAAAGCCAGTGGTGCTAACTACAAAGGTACTAAGAAAAACTGGGAAGCTCACATTGAAATTGATGGTCCTTTAATGACAGGCCAAAACCCTGCGAGTGCACCTGTACTTGCTAGAGCACTAGCAAAACGCCTTAAATAGAGCTTGCTATACAAATGGCAGTGGCACATATCACTGCCAACTTCTCCTAACGACACTCACATGTTAATAATCTAGATAACAAGGTAAATACAATGACACATTTAGTGAATGATATTGATACTGATGCACTTAAAGAAACAATTACTGCTATTACTGAAAACCCAGAAAAAGGTAAAATGGCATTTGAAGTTAACACCGTTTGGGCTGGACAGTTTCGTACTGAATCTCGACCAGGTAATATCGTTTTAGGTGGTGAAATACTTAAACGAGACTTTTTGATTGAAGCCGACGAACCTGAACAGCTATTAGGTAAAAATTCTGGCGCCAATCCCCAAGAGTTGTTAATGGCCGCAATGAATGCTTGTATGGCTGTAGGTTATATAAGTGGAGCAGCAATGAATGATATCACACTGACAAAGCTAGAGATTACAACGACAGGTGAACTCGATTTACGTGGTTTTCTTGGCATCGACCCTACAATCAAGCCAGGTTACGACACTTTGCAATATCATGTGACCATTGCCGGTAATGGTACACCTGAGCAGTTTAACGACATTCATGAGAACGTGAAGCGTTTATCACCAAACCGTTACAACGTGGCGATGCCAATAAATTTAGTATCCACATTAACAATTATATAAATAATGATTACTCTATAATTAGCTAGAATAGCTCGAGGTTATCCATGGTGAACGCAACAGAATATTAGCACTATCTTTATTACTAGAGCCAACAACTTACAATACACACAAGTTGAACACATGGAAGTTAATTACAATCTACACCTCTCTGAGCTAGTTAATACAAGTACAGCTAAACGGTTTCCTTCACCAGCAAAAGAGTAAAGCGCCTAATGCTAAAGCGTGAAGGCGCGAAAGTTTATTCTGGCGACAGGTTATAATGAGGGGTAATTATACCAAGTTGATTAACTGCTCATTCTTAATTATTAAAATATTCAATAACAGATACTGCATAATCCTACATAACTGAACCTGATTACCCACAATAAACAGCTACGCTTTCCGATAAGTAGTCTATATTTAATATAAGCGTTCATTGAGGTGTTCAATCATGAGTAAAAATCAGGT
>JBLHNB010000093.1:0-21070 GCA_047621305.1 Alteromonadaceae bacterium
TAAGTAGCAACAATATCGTCGATATCTTTTTCTGATATTTCGCGACCATCTACCGTTAACCCCATGGCGGCAATGGCAAGTGGAATTGTGCGTAATTGAGCCATGTTGTTTCCTGTTTAATGTCTGAGTGGAACTAAGTGAAACCAATTTTGCCCGTTGAACAGGGCTTAATCCATCACATTAAATCCGCGTTATTCCGATCTTGGCAAAAGCGGAATAACACGGAAATCTTCTTAAAGAATTACGTGTTTTAGGGTTATAAACTTGGCGCTTGTTCTTACCAACAGGCCAGTTATGAAACCGAGGACTCCCCGATATACACCCGAAATCATTAAAACGGCGCGTGACCATTATGTGTTTGGTGGGCTGACGTTTGATGAAATAGCAGAAATGGACGGTATGCCAAGCGCACGCTCGTTACGACGTTGGGCGGATGATGGCAGCTGGAATGAACTGTGCCCGTCATTAAATGCCGAGACAGCGATTGCACGACGCATTGTGTTATTGGCCGATCGTGACAATAAAAATGAAGCAGACTATAAAGAACTGGATTTTCTGACCAAACAGCAATGCGCGTTAAATCAATCTCGCTTACCCAGTGCCGGCATCACGAAAAAATATGGCAATACGCCTGCAGCTGCGACGGCTCAAAATGAACAAACAAGCGAGCGCACCAGTAAAAGTAAGAAACGTCAGAAGAAGATTAAAAATGATGTGTCGAGTATCACCAAGGAAATGCTCGATACACTCAAAGACAACCTGCTCTACCCGCACCAATTACACTGGTTTGAACATCAAGATTACCGTAGCCGGTTCATATTAAAGCCGCGTCAGATTGGTGCGACTTTCTACTTTGCCTTTGAAGCGTTTTACGATGCCATTGTTAATGGTCGTAACAAGATCTTTATTTCAGCATCACGGGACCAGGCGGAGATATTCAAAGCCAATATTATTGCCTTGTGCCGTGAACAGTTTGGTATTGAACTAAGCGGCTCACCACTAACCATGCGTAACAAAGGCAAGACAACCACACTGTATTTCAAATCAACCAATGCCCGCACCGCGCAATCGGCATCCGGTGACTTATACATTGATGAAGTATTTTGGATCCCGAAGTTTAAAGAGTTACGCGGCCTTGCCCAGGCGATGGCAACCCATAAAGATTTTCGTATTACCTATTTCAGTACGCCATCGGTGACCAGTCATGAAGCTTATGATTTGTGGAATGGTCGCTGGTACCGAAAAACCAAAGCCTGTAATGATCCCGAGTTTGCCATCGATGTTAGCCATAAGATTTTAAAGGATGGTCGGCTTTGTGAAGATGGTATCTGGCGTCAAAAGCTCGATGTTTACGATGTGGTGAAACAAGGCTTTGACCGCATTGATATCAGCATGCTTGAGAATGAATACTCCAAAGAAGAGTTTGATAATCTCTTTATGTGCAAGTTTATTGATGATGCCCACAGTGCGTTTAGCCTTAAACAGCTAATGGCTTGCGTGGGTAATAGTAAAAAATGGGCAGACTTTGATCCAACCTGGTCACGCCCCTATGCCATGAAGCCGGTGGTCATTGGTTTTGACCCTGCGCGAACCCGCGATATTGCCTCTGTGGTGGTTTTGAGTTTACCGCTTGGCCCTGATGATAAGTTTCGCTTGTTGGAATCACTGAATTTAAGTGGTAACGATTTTGAAACCATGGCCAGTGAAATCAAAGAACTCACGCTTAAATACCATGTGGTGCATATCGGTGTTGATACCACCGGCATGGGCTTAGGTGTGTTTGAGTTAATACAAAAATTCTTCCCGTTGGCGATGCCAATTCATTACAACCCGCACAACAAAAACAAGATGGTGATTAAAGCCTTAAACGTGATTGGTAAAGGCCGCTTTGAATTTGATGAAGGCTCGGTGATGGTTGCCAGTAGCTTTATTAATATTCGCAAAAAGGTAGTTGGTGACCAAATCAGTTATGCAACCAACCGCACCGCCGCCACAGGCCATGCAGATATAGCCTGGGCAATCATGCACGCCATGATTTACGAACCACTATCTGGTGACTGCTCAAGTACCAGAACATCAATAGGATTAGATGCAGCATAATGAATTCAACTAAGAGTACGACCACTGAACCGGCTAAAAGCAAGTCTATCGATACCTTTAGCTTTGGCGACCCTGAGCCGTGTTTAGATAATCACATGACTGAATATGTCGGCCTTTACGCAGATATGGACGGGCTATATTCACCACCGGTGAGTTTGCCTGGGCTGGTTAAATTACTGCGCGTGAATGCCCAGCATGGGCCCATTTTATATTTTAAACGCAATATGATCATGAAATGGTTCCAGCCTAATGCGTTATTAACGCAGCGTACGTTTAAGAAGTTTGCGTTTGATTATTGCTGGGCAGCGAATGCTTACCTGCAGGTGATTAAAAATGCCTTCGGTAACGTCATTAAGTTAAGACATTTACCAGCATTGTCGATGCGCTATACATCCACGCCTGGTGTGTATGGGCAGCGCTTAAGTAATGGCAAAGTGCTGCGCTTTAATAAGGGCGAAGTAATCCACCTGAAAGAATACGATCCGAATCAGGGTATCTATGGTATCCCGCAATATTATGGCGGTATTCAGTCGGCGTTATTGAATGAAGATGCCACCCTGTTTCGCCGTAAGTATTACAAGAACGGCGCACACATGGGCTTTATTTTTTCGATGGCGGATCCGAATTTATCGACCGATGATGAAGATGATTTGAAAAAAGCGATCAAAGATTCTCGCGGTGTGGGTAACTTTCGCAGTCTGTTTATTAATAACCGCAGTGGCAAGGCTGATGCTGAAAAGGCAATCAAGATCATTCCAGTGGGTGATATCTCTACCAAGGATGAATTTGAACGTATTAAGAAGATGACGTTAAACGACATGTTGAGTATGCACCGCGCCCAAGAGGCATTAAGTGGGCAAACGTCGGGTGACAGTCCTGGCTTTGGTGACCTAGATAAAATCACCCGCGCGTATTACAACAATGAAGTCGTGCCGATGCAGCAAGACATGATGGAGATTAACGAGTATTTACCTGCAGCGCTGCACATTGAATTTTCAGTGCCGGCTTATTCAGATTTAAACCCTGGGAGTGAAGATTGATGGAAGAGTTAATTGTTTTTATTCGTCAATGGGGACAACTCTGTTTGTTGTCACTACTGGCCGCGGCTACGCAAATGTATATGTCTGGTACCCGCATTACTTTTTTTCATTATTTTATGTCAGTGCTGATGGCGATTCTGTCTGCGTACATAGCAGAAAGCTTTTGTATTTGGCTGGGCCTGAATGATGGACTTAAAACGGGAATTATTGGTATTGCAGCATATGTCGCACCGCATTTCTTAACTGGGTTGAATGCACTTGCTAAAGCTGTATCAAAAGACCCAAGACACTTTTTAGATATTATTATGAGGAATAAATCATGAGTTTGCTTACTTCGCTGTTTAGTTTTATTTCGGCACCGATTGCGGATTTATCGGGTAGCTATCGAGAGCGTAAACGTATTGCAGCAGAAATGGCCGCATCGATTGCGACTGCAGAAGGTAACCTTAAACTGGCCAAACTAGATGCTGAATCTAAGCGGCTAGCTAACCAGGAAGGTAACGATGCTGATTATGACCTGCAGGTATTGAAGAACCGGCGCGAATCGATAATGGATGAAATCATTATTACGGTGTTTTTAGGATTGTTCATTGCTCATTTTGTCCCACAGCTGCAGCCATATATGGCGAATGGTTGGCAAGCCATGGGTTATAAAGGCGCACCTTGGTACTTTGAATTTGTGATCGTGGGTATTGCGGTTTCAACGCTTGGATTAATGCGATTGTTTCGGGCGTTTTGGGGGAAGAAGCAGATTTCTAATTAATCTTCACCTAAGAATATGATTATTATGTTTTTTAGATTTAACGTTAAAAAATGAATATTTACTTGACTAATTTCCTGGCTTATAACAAAAATGGTAGTAATTGAAATTAAGGTTTCAATTACTACCACAACTTTGTTGTAGTAAACACTGAATAATCATATCTCTATATAAAAGGAAACACCTTGAATAAACACAATTTCACTTTATCAGAACCAAATAGACGTCTATTTTTTCTACCAAAAAGAAAATTATCATTATTCGACAAATTCATCTATCCATTACTGATAATTGCATTAATCGTCGTATTAGTAATATTTTGGGCCGTGGTTCCGGTGCCATTAATTTTAGTTGTTATATCGTTAATCGTTATCTTTGGATCTCATTTATATGCAAATGATGGTGAGAATGCCGCTCGTAACCTCTTGTTCCTAAATATGGTAATTGCCATTGTATCAATAGCATATTTACCAACAATAGAGGCTGATGATGCAATGAACAAGCTCATTAGTAGTGGTAAGCCAGATACTTTACTTCAAGAAGGCATTCAATATACTTGCCTTAAATTCCCATCAACAATCATATGCGGTGATAAATAATTAGTAAATCGAAATAATTTATTCCGAATATACTAAATAAATATTTAACATAGGACATCCAAAAATAAGGAGGACCTATGTTAAATCCTCAACTAAAACCATTTTGATATTCCACTACCAATTTTGGTTAGCTGTAAGAACTAATTAATTTATCTAGCTCTAAGCCTTTCGTTAAAAACTTCATAAAATTAACATCACTTAACTGATTGTGGCGAATTGATGTTTATCGTTAGGATAAACCTGACTGGTCTGTCATTTAGTGGCAAACAATGTCACAGCTTTGACATAAGCGATCCTTAAATGATCGTTGAGATCCTTTTTAGATAAGGCTTGGGCAATATCAGCGTGTCCATCGCTGTGTCAAAAACGTGAAAAAATTGCTAAAACGCGGTAGGCGAAGAGGAGTGAATTTATCGTGGGCTCGCCCGCATGATCAAATGTTTTTATCAGCCACCAGCAATAGCTATGTATTATAGCGAACAATACATACAACTGTATAAAACAACAGTTAAATATCGTATAATTTACAGGTCAGTATGTGAAATGAGTGGATGTTTATGCGAGTACTTTGCCCAGAGTGCGGTGTTAAAAGCCGTATCCAGAAAACGAATAGAATTTCGAATAGCTACACAGATTTATATTGCAGTTGTAATAGCCCGGAGTGTGGCCATTCATTTGTAATGAATCTTAGCTTTAGCCATACGCTGAGCCCATCAGCGAAAAGCTCAAGTCAATTAGCTTTTGAGTTGTTGAGAACCTTAGCCCCTACCCAACAGCAAGAACTTAAGCAGCAACTTTCAATGCTGTAGATAGTAAAAAGCCCTCAATATTGAGGGCTTAGTATAATTTTCTATTATTATAATTTAAGAAATAGCTTTTGCTTCTCTTAAGATCTCGTTTTGAGATTCAGTCGCTTTTCTGATTACTTTTGTATAAAGCTTCTTTTTGTCCGCAGACGAATAGTTTTGCACAAAATCAGATAAACTAGAACTAGCTACTTTCTTGTGACCAAATATAGTTAACATATCAATTCTCCTCTAGTCAATCCGGGGGATCTCACCGCCTATGATCGAATAATACCAAAGCTTTTACTTCTTCGCGAGTTCTTTTTACTCTTAAATGATGGCTTATAGACTGAACATTATCATGATATTTATGAACAGAGCCGTCATTATTTTTAATTAAAAGGTCTACACTCACCTGTTTCCCATAAATTTTTTTGATTTCATCAACCACTTCTTGAGCACCAAAAAACTGTTCCACAAATGTTTCAGGTAAAATTTTTCGTCCTTCCACTTTTTCTCTAGCCTGCACAAACTGCCATGCCAACTCAGGCTCTTGATAGACGAAAATAATAAGAACATTACGATCTTTTCTTAAAGAACGGTCAATATTTTTTTTAGCTACGCCCAAGTGAGATAACGTGCCATCTAAAAGAAAACTTTGGCTATTCTTAAAAAGGTGATCAAGAATTTTCTCAACTAACACTATAACGCCTCTCTGAAACAAAAAAGAGTTTGCGCCGTTGTAGTCAGGAAAACGTTCACGTAGTTCATCTGGATCAAGGCGTATTAAATCGCCACCAATTTGTTCAGCAAATGATTTTGAAACTTCAGTTTTACCTGCTCCTGGTGAACCAGCCATAAAAACAGATACAGGGCTTTCTTCAGGCAGATACTTTTTCTTATCTGTTAATTCACGTGCAATTTCTGTTCTTTTCTTTTTTGCAAATAAAACAGCATCATTAATTATTTTATCGGACATATATCCTACTATAAATTATCAAAACCAATCAGGTACACCCCAAAATAAACCTATAAGGTTCTACACTATCAAATTAATTTATCTTTTTATATCAATAACAGACAATCTCGTTACAGAGGTATTGTTATGTCCTCACATCTACACGTTTTCTAAACGACATATACTTGGTGAATGTGGCATGGATTAGAGGTTTCCCTCTTGGCGAATAACCAAGCCGGCCAACAATGATCACATCTGAACCACCCAAATCCATTACGTCAGATACATTAAAGTTTCTCATTAAGTCATACTTAAATATTTCTTCGCACTTGATGCTTGGTTCATGTGTGTTTCTGTTATCGCCATAGTTAATCCAAAGAGTCCCATCTTTGATATTTACATTATTAATCGTTCCCCAAAATATTTTTTGATCACCAGAGTGCTTGCGATTAATTTCTTCAAATTTGACTAAGTAATCTTTCAGCTGCCCATCGATAAGCGTTACACCCGAATCTCTTACTATTTTGATTGTTTGGCCTTTATCACCAAAGTTTTCATTTTTATCCAAGTAACTTAATATTTTTCGTAATGATTTACTGGCTGGGAACGCAGAACCACCGCCAATTTCAATGACCGACTTTGAACTTCCCCAATTCGTTTGGCTTCTGTCTTTTTTATCACTTGGTGGGGAAACCAAATAAGACTGAATTTTGGCTTTATCTAGATCAATGTAAATATCGTGGGATTGTTCAGGCTCTTCACCATCAAGGCCATCTGTGAATTCATGTTTAACAGTTGATGCTTCACAACCTTCAACATGTCTAGCACCAAAACAGGCAACTCTCTCGCTATCAGTCTTAACCAACATATATGCTCGATTATGCCAGGCCTTTTTTTTACACTCGATGCATTGAATACGACCCCTGTATTCCTCGGGATCACGTTCATACATTTCAATAGTACATAATGTACCATCGGCGATGGTTTCAGACACATCCATGGCGTGCTCCCCCCCAGTTGTTTAAATATAGATGTATCTAAACGTACTCCTTAAGGGGGGCTCTTACTAGTATGAATAACGTGTAAATTTAAGTAAGCCTCTGTTTTGTTAACTATATCAAGCTAACGGATGGTTCAAACTGTGTATTAATAATTTCACGATGTAGTACGCTAAACCATTGCTTCGTTCCAGTTGTAAAGTTTTTAACTAGATACCAATGTGATTCTAGAAGATGTCCGGTTAGTTTCGTTTTTATCAACTCGCCATTAGGACCATCATCAATCATGACATATTCAGGTTTTTCAAATATTTCAATTTTGATAACTTCATCCTCAAATACGTATAAGTTACCTTCTAAATCATCTATCTCATAACCTTTGATTAGCGTTGAGTATGTTTGACCTATTTCTAAATTCAATTTATCTATTTGCATTTTAATTTCCTTATTTACCTAACATATCGGTTCACCTATCAAGGGCGGTTTATCAATTTCTGGCATCTGGATAGGGATCACCGACTCAATATTCATTGTTATTGTCTGATTACTGGTTTCAACATCTGGAACACAGGTGCTTTCCTGTGGAATAGCACCTTGCGTACAGTTATTGACACTAGTCCAAGGAAAACGGCTCCCGCCGCTTTCAGCAGTGCCTAAAGACTTAAAACCTAAAAAGCCCAAAGAACCTAAAATACGAGTGACCTTGTTATTCTCCTTTGCCACAATCGCAGCACGTCGGGTAATCGCTCGCATAATATTTGTAGCATCGCCTTTTGACTCGTCGGTTTTTTTAACTAATGTCCACTGCTTCTCACGCGTTAACACGGTAATGCCAACACCTGTAAGACCTGCCGTTTTATTCACTAATTCTTGATAGTGGTTTTCTGAACGCTCGTAGAATAGTTTTATCGGGCGATTACGCTGCTTAAGGCGGTGTCCACCCATCCAGTTGAAGTAAGACGCAAAGCAACCACAGTCAGCGGCTAGACGTATCTTTTCAAATAGGCAGAACTCTTGCTCTTTTTCGATGCGGCGAAGTTCGCGCCATACGGTGACCGATGGCGTTTTTTGGAACTGGAATTGGCGGAAGCAAAATGCACGTGACCAGGCTGTAACGTTAGTAACGGTTTCAACCAGATCAACAAGCTCTGAGTCTAAGTCTTTTTTACCTTCAAGCTTATGCGCATCAATGTTTTTAGAAATGTACTTAGCAATATAGGCAACCGCATCACCTTTACTACGATCGACCTTTTCAATTTTAACGCGCGCTTCCATTGCTTTTAACTTTGGTGTGCCATCAAGCATAAACAATTCATCATTATCACGTTGATGCTGATATTGAGTTAATAGCTGGGTAAAGTCTTCAACTTGGTTTTCTGGTACGAAGAAAACACCATGCCAATGTGGTGTGCCGTCTACGTGAGGTTCAACAACACGCATACCATAATAAGTTAGCCCTGCTCTATCGGCAGCTGCACGGAAGCGCTGCCACGATGTTTTCAACCAATCATGCGCAGCAATCGGATCTGCACCATTCCAATTAGGATTTTCAACAAAGTACTTACCGTGTTTCTTTAACCGGTGATAGCGACCTGCAGCTGTCATTGTAACGAACAAACCAACGTGTTCTTGAGAGTCTGCGTATGTCTGGCAACCACTAAGTTGAGTCATTAACTCATAACGGCGATTAGCAGGATTAGATACCGATGCATCATGGACATCTTTAAGATCAAGCGTTTCACCACACTCGCTTTCAATAGCCATACTATCAAGCCAATCTAATTGCTTTTTCTTGCGGTCTTTTAACCACTGACAAGTAGTAAACGAGGCATAAGGGCTGACATGTGGTGAAACCATACCTGCAGCGCGTCGAGCTGATTCAAAGGCTATTGTTACCTTTTGATTGATAGCGCGTAACCAAACAGCGTCATCACATGCGCGGGCGATAAGACCTAAGTAGACGTCATCATCACGATCACGCTTTTTAGGTTCAAAATGAGGCATCCACAAAGCAAGGCCTGTGAATTCATTAATTTCTTCAAGTGCTTCAAGTGGCCTCTTCCCTGCTTTTAGTGCAAGTTCTAAATGTAAACATGCGCGCCCTGTTAGTTCATCAGCAAGACGTACACGTTTATATTCAGTATCTACACGGTACCAAGGCTCAGGTAATACACCTAAACTAGCAACAATGTGCGCACTACGATCATCAATAAATTTAACCGCACGTTTTAGGCCGTGTTTTTTAAGTCGTGCCGCACCAGCTTTATCAAGGTAGTTTTTAATATCGTAAGGAACGTTGAGTTTAGACACGACCGAACGCGCGAAAGCAAAGGCACGATCGCGAGCTGGTTCGGTGTTGTATGCATTTGCGTTGTTAGTTACAAAACTAGCAAGTTCACAGCGCAGGTTATACGGTAGCTTTTTAAGGGGATTCTTGCTGTCTTTGATTGGTGTATACATTAACAAGGATTACCGTATTGGGATCTAAACTCTTTGACTGTTATTGTTTTCAGCTGACCTGCTTTCACTTTGATACGTTGGATGTAATTACGCTTAGCAAAGTTTTTACGTTCACTGATCACTTCTAAATCTGCACGTAACCTTTTAACGTTGGCCAAGCCACGGCGTCTTTCTTCAATCGTTAATTTATTCATAATTGGTCATAGTCCTGTGTGTTTACTACCATATAACCACCATTACCTTTAATGCGTCTTATCACGCCGCGGAAAAGCTGACGGCAATTCAATTGATGACATGCATTCCTTACTGCATCGACTTTATCTTCGAACTCGCCTACTTCCACTGTTCTATACTCTGCAGTTTTAGGGCATGTACGCATGCCAGCATCAGGGCCGATCTCGATTGCTACATACATCATGTCCATAACTCCAATGATTCAGAGCCATGTAGTGGACACGTTTCTTCCCAATATTTAGCAATCCAAACAGCGAGGTCTTGATAGCCTAAATTGATTGCAACAAAGTACAGCGAGCGTAGCGCGCCCAATCCCTGTAATTCTGATTCAGAGTAAGAATCAGTATGACCAATAACACTTATCCAAAATGCAGATAAAGTAATGAGAACTTCTTTTCGTGAAAGTTGGCGTGTGTGATTAAATGAAAAAACAGGCATAACCAGTACATCAAAGTCACCAGCATCTACGACCTCAAACAGCCCAATAATGTCATTTGCTTGATCGGTACTAACATTAAGATCGGTAAGAGACTTAATCATGCAATCAATAGGAACTGAGATACGCTTCATGCTGCCACCTCAATATTTACCGGCATTGCCATTAATTCCAATATTTTACTTTTAGCATCAAGTGCAGATTGCAATGGACCTGAATGGCCTAACCAGATCTCGGTGCAGTAAAGCATCGCAGCACAATAACTTGAGGTTGTGGCCTTGATGTAATCAAAACCACGCGGCATCACTTTCACTGAAAGTGAATCGCTAACACCACTGTATTCAACGGTAATATCAATCGCATCAGGTCTTGATGTGGCAATAAACATAATTTCATTAATAACGCTTTGAACTGTTTGCATAATATCTATCCTTTATAAGTTACATGCCTGGTATCGGCATTCCATTGATGACTGCATCAGCACACATAGACACGAACGGCCCTGCACCACCGCAACGGTTTTCAACGTCTGACATAAGAAAGACCAATTCACGGACTGCTGATTGTGCCTTTTTAATAATTGCGTCTTTCTTATGGCGCGTAAGACGGCGGTCTGATTCAGCTTCTAAGATGTGGCGACTAATATCACCGGTATGAATTGCTACGCTCATTGCGCTTACAGTGAGAGGCTTTGACTCACCTTGCTTTGGTAGGCGAACGGCGGTTAAACCGACTTCGAGTATCGCGCTGTTGATAATGTCGAGATTGTCAGTTGCCTTAGTTATCTTGATTAGCTCACTGACGGTTAACTGGTGTGGTTGATTTGGGTTTAACTTGTTGCGTAGCATCTGGCCACGCATACCACATGTCTTTGCAATTGATTCTACGTTTTCAATATCTGCAAAACGGATACAAGCCGCGTCAATTACGGTTTGTTTGCTATCATTAATTTCATACATTGAACAAATCTCCCTATTTGCGATGATCAACTACGCTGACAAAGCAGCGAAGGTGAATATGAACGCTACAAAAGCAACTTCAGATACGATGATTACTGGGCATATGAATTCGTGTTTGATTTCACACTGACTGCACCGTTTTGTGCATTTACCTTTGCTGCTTAATTTGATGTGCTTAAACATGTTTAATGCCTCTAAGCTAGCCATGGTTTATCGTTGTTTGATTCCAAACACATCATGGTCAACTTAGCTATGTTTACAAAACGAGTGGCACGGGGTCTATCTTGTGTAAATGGTAGAGTTCCTCTGTCCATTTGAGACTGTACTGCGCATACAGTTTGTCCTGTTCTCTCAGCGAACAACTCGACTGCCATGGTAGGTACATCGTTCATTTGAATAACAATTGTTGTCGACATCATTACTTCCTTATGGGATTATTTAGGGTTACTGCCATTTGATAACACCACCTGCAACATCAGGCTGTGTAAACACATAATATAGGTCTGCGTATAAACATGTCAACTACTGTCGGACTAAAAATAAAGAGCATTCGAGAAGCTGAAGGGCTAACTAGAAGTCAACTATCTGATTTAATAGGAATTAGTACTGATACATTAGCTCAGTATGAAACTGGAAGAATCAAAGCAATAGGCTTGGAAAAACTTGATAAAATCATCAATCACGATCGGTTTCACAAGTATGCGCTATGGTTAATCAGTGAAAAAACAGAACCTGAAGTTGGCCAAATATCTCCAAATGACACTCTTAATAATGTCTATACACATACCAAAGAGAAGCATATCAAGCTCCCCTTCTACGAAATATCTGCATCAGCAGGCGTTGGTTTATTAGCAGAAGTTGAAGAATGTCCAAAATCAATCAGCTTTGAACCAAATTGGCTACGTAATGATATTGGCGTAAGCCCAAGTAACGTATTTTTGATGTTGGTAGACGGCGACAGCATGCAGCCGACATTAAAGAATGGTTCTATGATCATGGTTAATCGTGATGTGGATAATTTATCTGATGGTGTTTATGTCATGCGTCATGACAATAACTTATTAGTGAAGCGATTGCAGATGTTACCAGGCGGCATTATTCGGGTTAAATCTGATAATACAATGTATGACCCTTGGGAGATCACGAAATCACAATTGGACGGTGAAGAACTGGCGTTGATTGGGCGTGTGGTTTGGACTGGGCAGAAGATGTGAATAGTGGTTTAAGTTATTAGTAAATAGGCTTATTTTATTCAATCTTGTTTGGAAAGTAATGGCTTAGCGTTATTCCACTAAGCCATTACAGGGCATAAAATACGAAGTGACGCCCCATCAAAATAACTAAATTATTGAATCCAGTTAGAGTTACTTCTACTCTTTAAGATTATTTTTCAATTCTATTAACAATAATTTAATCTCAGTATTTTCTTCTCTTATCCGTTTTAATTCTAGTTTTAAATCATCATTGTTATCACTTGCCATTTCATCAACAAAAACTGCATTTGCAAGCGATAAAGCTATAAAGCCACCTAATATTAAAACAGTTATAACGAATGAATTAACTGCATAATATATGGAATCTACTCCAAGCTTCCTCGCTTCTGCAGGAACTGCCCCCCAGTTTTCAACTGTGAAAATGGTAAACACAGTATTCATAGATTTTAACGGATCACCAAAAAATTCAGGTAGATAAGATGAAAATAAGGTGTATCCAAGCATAGAGAAAAATATAAGCATAACCCCAAGTAATATCGTCACTGTTTTAGATGCTTTTACAGCTCTAGATACACCTCGAATAATATGTTCCGCATTAGGAATTAATTTAATAATTCTAAATAATGACATAATTCTAAATACACGAAGATACACAAGACTATCTAACTCGACGTTTGGAGATATAAGCATACCAATACTGATTATTAGTATAACAAAATCAAACTTATGGCCATATGATGATATATATTCACGCCATGACAATAATTTAACTTTATAAGCGAGTTCAAGTAAGAAATAAGCGATGACCCCCCAATTTGACATATGGATAACCATAGATTGGCTGAAGCTACTAATGAACGCTATAGCAACAGAAAAAAGTATTACAATAGTTGTAGTGTTTCGATGGAATAGTATATTCATGTGATAAAAAAGGGGCGTGGAGTTCACTTTTTTTCCTTATGGGTTTGATAACCTGCAGCTGAGTTTAATCTAATTAAATATCACGATGAAATCGTTAAACTAAAATAAATTCAGTAATAAAAATTAGTCATTAACAAGAGTAAAGCACCTTTAACGTGCTTTACTACTACATTACCCAGCTAGCATCAGTGCCAATACTAAATACAATTTTAATTATCAATTAAATGTTTTTGGCAATTAATTCAGCTTTGAGTAAACCACCTTTAGTTAATAATTTTGCAGAAAACTTAGGATTACGACGAGCTTTGAATGCATCATAAATCAATTTCAAGCCTTGTGCTTCAAGCAATGATATATTAACTTCAGTATCCATTTCGGCACTTTCAATAAAATCATTAGAAAAACTAGGAGCAATAATTAAAACTTGAGCAACTCGCTTACCTTGATTCTCACAACGATTGACATACGCTTTGACTTGACGGGAGGTTGTTGAATATTTGGCAAAATCACCATTTTTACAAGTTTTTGCTTCTCCGATAATTACATCATCATCACTTAATGAAATAATAATATCAGCTTTATCTTTAGCTGTATTAATAGCTTTACGAATATCTTCATCAACAAAAAGATTCAGAGTTTCAAATATTTCTTTTGTAATTTCCTCGAATTTAACACCGATTTCTGATTCTGCTATCTCTATGCCTGCAGCCTTCAAGCTTGCTAAATCTCTTTTTGCAAGAGTTGCGTAATTTTCGATTAACTTATCATTAGCATTTGCAAAAGATTCTAAAATCAACAGTCTTGCATTACCTCTTTTTGATAATGACATTTTATCTCGTACTACTTTAATTTCATCGTTATTTAGTAAATATAAGATATCAATAGGCGTTATGCTTAAGTTTCTAAGTTTATCGGTATCAAGAACCTCTGAATCTTCAAGTTCAAATTCACTTTTTAATAATTTCTCAAACAACGGAAAATGAATTTGTAAAGTTGAATATAACTCCTTGAACCCTGCCGCGCTGAGAGCTTCAAATTCATCATTAGTTGACTGATTGAGGGTATTGATAATGACATTGATTCGATCATCAAGTGTCGTACCAATTTTTTCGACATTCAAGTCTAACTCACTAATTAACGCTTTAAGCCTTTCTTTTCTTTGATTCTGAGTCTCATTTGCGGCAAATATATCTCGATTCAATATATGACGTATACCTATTCGTGAATGTATAACAGTCTGAATTTTATCCGTGCGTTCGATGCCACGGACTTTCTTACCGTAGTGCTTTAAAACGTTCGAAAGTTCTGCGTCAGTTAAACTGCGCAGAATACGCAGAGTATGCTTATCAGCTAATTCTTTGCCTTGTATCTCATTAAGAATAGCGACTATTTCATCCGCAATATACACCTCTGATGATTTACGGCTAATAAATAATACACCCATTTCTCTTAGAACATTCAAACCTTCTAATGCATTATTTTGTGGCACAGGATCAATCGTATGTTCAATTGCAGATACTTCATCTATTGAAATGTTTAATCTATCAGCCAAAACGTTGAGAATACTTCTTTCGTCGTCTGATATTTTGGCTTCACGATTTATTTTTTCATCATTATGGAATGCTACTTTTAAACAGTCTCGATAAATACTTAACGTCTTACCTCGACTAAATTCATCGTCATTTAGGCTCGAATCAATTTCGACTTGGATTTCTTTAGATGATTGGTTTAAATTACTCAGCTCATTACTATATAATGATTCTATCCAAGACGTCCTAGCAATGCAGTTACCATCTCTTGTTAGGATGTTAATTAACAATCCTATTTGTGCACCAGACATCGCGATTTGTTCTTCGATTTCTTTTTTGAAATACGATGATAATAAGGAAAATAATGCGGTTATTTCACTTCCCGATGCATTTTTTATTTGACCGTCAATCTTATTAATGGATTCCGCAAGCTGTGTGTCATTGTGCATGGCACCAGAACATAACTTATCTAAACAAGATATAAATTTAGATTTTTCAACTTGGTTAATGCTGGACAGAACTTGGTTTAATTTCATTTTTGGCCCTTGCGATATCGGATGATTAAACGGATAACTTCATTATTTACAACACTATAGCAAATTCCCAATTAAACCGCTTGAATTAAGGAATTTTATTTCTAACTAAAGTTAAAGTTTATTAAGCATATAATTAAAACTTGGTATTACAGAACAAAAAACTGTAAACAAAAAAATGGGCGTTGGGCTTAACTCAAGCACTAAACCCGAACTGGACATAATCGCGTTAGCGTTATAGTTATTGTACTAGTCGATAGTAATAATCATTAGATTATGTAGGGAGGGAGGTATCTAACTGATGCCATCCAATAAAGCAGATTAGGTACAGAAGCTAAAAGGCAGTGGCTTTAGTAATAGGGAAATTGCTGCTGAATTAGGGGGGGATCACCAACCACTATGGGAAGTGGTTGGAAATCAGATAATGAAGCTTTTCCTTAGTCATATAATGTTTGATTTTTTGAAAGCACTTAAGTCGTGATTGATTCTGTTGTGACAACAGAATCAATCATTGGGGGCGACGTTAGCCACCTTCCTAGAATAATTTTTGTGGGCAATGATTCACGTCACTCACCATCATATTTGTCTAAATAGATCAGATTTTTAAGTCTCTTTTGTTTGTTATAACTGCATTAAGCCACATGAATGACGTAAGACCTTTGATGTTCAAAATTTAACTCAGTTATTTTAATGAGATTGTCTATCTCACATGGTAGCTCTCTGAGTTCGTTAGAGCTCAAATCGAGCGTGGTAAGTTGAGTTAGATTGCCTATTTCTTTGGGTAACTCTGTTAGTTTGTTATCGTTTAATTTAAGCTTTTTTAGCCGAGTTAAGTTACCTATTTCTTTAGGTATTTCTGTTAGTTTATTACGACTTAAATCAAGCTCTGTCAATTTAATTAAGTTACCTATTTCTTTAGGTATTTCTGTTAATCTGTTATTACCATCATCAAAAAATACTGGGTAGCAAGGACTTAAATAAAGAGATGTAAGTTTGGTTAAGTTACCGATTTCTTTTGGTAAGTCCGTTAGGCTGTTAATGCTTAAGTTAAGCTCTGTTAATTGAATTAATTTACCGATTTCTTTTGGTAAGTCCGTTAGGCTGTTAATGCTTAAGTTAAGCTCTGTTAATTGAGTTAATTTACCGATTTCTTTTGGTAACTCAGTTAGGTGGTTATTGCTTAAATCAAGATGTGTGAGCTGCGTTAATTCATCTAAAACTCTTGGAAGATCATCGTCACTTATATCGTTATTATCAGCCCACTCCCATAATGTATCAGCCCACGCCTGATTTTTTTTATATTCTATAGCTTCTACTTTAGCGTTCTGCATTAGATTGCCGAGATTTAGCACCTCGCTGCCGTACAGGTCAGCTTTATCACTGAGGCAATTTATATCATGAGTGGTATTGTCCAATCTTTCTAAGAATTTATCAGCCAGTTCTGGACTACTACCCATTGCATTTATTAAGGCTATTTCTTTGTTACTAGCTCTAATTATGCTCTCTTTAATAACGTCTATTTTAGCTATTACGATCTCTTTTGTTGCTTCTATTTGAACGATAGTGATCTTCGTAGTTCCATCGATTCTTGCTAGCTCTTCAGCATGGCGATACGATTCAATTTGAACCAATACTCTTTGCGCTTCCATTCGGTATTCATGATCTAATGTTTTATCGTTTGCTATGTCTGATACATTGCGCTCCATTGTTCTTTGCTCTTCGTATGAAGCGTTCTTGTATTCATCATTTGAAAATGGATTGAAGTCTTTCAATGCATCCAATGCTTTACTTCCAAGCTGCTTGCCAACTTCAAATAACTTGTCGAAAATACTCATATAGATTCCTCTATTCATTATGATAGTTACTGCTCTTAATTATTAAACATTTTGTTTTACTTGGTTGAATGCTATCTCAAGTAATTCTTTTTTGTGTGATGTCATTGGCACTTGCCCACATTTTAAATTCCTTTCTAAATTCAGCGCTGACTTTAAAATTCAAATCAACGAACGTTTCTGATTCAACTTTAGTTGTGTTTATTGGGTTTTCCAATATCTAATGCTTTAGCCATTACTTTTCGACCTTTCGTCACTCTGTAACTTCTTGCCCCAAAGCTTCGGTCTTGGAATTTAACTTTGATATTTAGTTTCTGTTAGGCAACAAAGGCATCAATAACTGATGTGAACATATTGTGAGAAAACAACAGATCAAACTCAAAAAGGCAGTTTCTGCTTAGAGCGAACACCTTAAATCATTGATGGACAGAAATGGCTTAGAACTTATGCTCCAAAGTGGTTGTTTCGCATTATTTAAAGTAAAGCGAAGTTGAGATTGACGCTTTGCTAAGCGGCAATGAAATTGTTTGCTAAAATGGTGAGGAACAAGCAAAAGCCAACTGTTTTGTCCGTTTAAGCAATTTTTTGGACTTGTTCAACACCCGAATAGGTGTCATCTGCGCGACACCTATTCTTATTATATTTTATCTCAAACTTCGATAGGCCAGCGAGGAGAAAATATATTATTGGTTTCTTCCACGGATATTATATTGGAAATAGATAAATTCCGTATCCCACCTTTTCTAATGTCATAACAAAAAAACTTTTCTGTTCCAGCCGTTATACGATAGCTATACGGTTCCGCCTCCCGAGTTTCGGTTGAACCATCCTTCTCTCTTGCTTTTACCATCACCGTATGACAGTTTTGGCCTGCCGAATGAATTATATCTTTGATGCTCATATTACTTTCCTTAGTTGAGAGAGAAATAGTGCTGGACTGAAATATAATGTCTGGCTCATCGATGACACTTTAACTAGTCCGATGCAACTACTTGTTAGATTGAGCCTTTTTATACCAATACATTTTTCCTTTAGGAGCAACAATCTTTTCAAATACAGTTTCCCCTACCGATGCTCGTTTATCAAATACTTTATTTTTAAGGCTTTCCGCCAGAGCTTTGAATTCAACCTCATCAGAAATATAGTCCGGCTGAATAAGCTCAGTATACAACTTCGGCTTCATATCTGATTTTTTGGTTGGATGAAGTGCTAAGCTTACTTTTACTTCTTCGAAGTTTTCTGCTCCACTGTGTGCAGCGAAATTATGCCTTAACTTCATAATTTGGTCATGTGTTTCACGATGCTCTTCATCGATAAAGTTACGTTCCAGTTTGACTTTCCGACCTTCACATGAAGTGAAACATTTCCCGTAGAACGTTAAAGATGCAACAAAGAGACCTTTAATCAGGTTCATTTTATCTGGATTCTTTACTCGATCTAGAATCTCAGGCTCTAACTTCTCTATTTCGTTCAACCAGAAAATTACACTTCTTAAGTCTTTATCAATTAAAGTATAAGCGGCATATTGCTCACTGATTTTGTCAGTCATTTTTACAGAAGGAGCCTTTTTACCTTCGTAGAAATATTCATTTTCTAATCCCTTGTCTGGGATATAGGTTTCGACTATTGTCCAACCATCGGACATGATTTTCTTTATTTTTGTACCGATAGCCATATTTTCGTCCTAAAAATTAAGAGTTTGTTATACGTAATTCCGTATAACGTGAATTACATTTCAATTTAACGAGCATCAAACAGTAACAAATTTATCATTTATTACAAATAGATAACTTCAATTAACTATCCTAAATCAAATTAAAGCGAGGAAAAACAAGAATTATGTTTATATAGGCCCATGTAGATGCATAACCAAAAAATAAAGTTGTTATACTTCATGTTTATACCATTTAAAAAATAAGATTATTTGGTAGCATAAATTCATGATGTCCACCCAAAATGATTAAATCTTATTATACCTGTACATAAAGCTAGGTTTTCGATAACAAAATATATGTAAAATCAATATGGCGATATTGTGGATGAGCAATAGCGCTAACTCATTTTGGGGCAAAAATTAGTTAGCGTATAAATATTAATTTGTTTGATTTTCAGAAAACAAATATTGAATCAACCCACTTAAATCCCTACTATGTGAACTTAAACTGTATATAAAACCAGTTAAGTTTAAGGGTAATTCATGTCTATTAAATCTATTACCAACGGCTATGAGGTCGATTGTCGTCCACAGGGTAGGAGCGGTAAGCGGTACAGAAAAAAGTTCACGACCAAAGGTGAAGCGCAAAAATATGAGCGCTGGCTGCTATCAACTCAGAATCAAAAGGATTGGGTTGAAAAGTCTGCCGATAAACGTCCCCTACTCGACTTAATACACCTTTGGTACCATTATCATGGTCAGCAGTTAAAGACAGGCCCTAGAGAGCTTAAACACTTAATCACGATTAATGCTGATTTAGGCAACCTTAAAGCTGACCAGCTAACACGGCAACGCTTCATGCAATATCGCGCAGATAAAATGGCTGGAGGTATGAAGCCCGCATCAATCAACCGTAACCAGACTAGATTGAGTAGTGTGTTCACGGCATTGATTAAAGCTGAAGAATTCCATAATGAACATCCATTCAAAGGCATGGGACCATTAAAGGTACGAGCGCCAGAAATGGGGTTCTTAACTAAAGCTGAGATAAAGCAATTATTGGTGAGTTTAAGTGGTGACGAATTACATATAGCTAAGTTATGTTTATCCACCGGTGCACGTTGGAGTGAATCAGCAGAATTGAAAAGTAGTGATATTGTGCACGGACGAGTCATATTTGGTGATACTAAAAATGGTAGAAACAGAACAGTTCCAATCACTGATGAGCTTTTAAATGAGATTTCGCATGGAAAAAGTGGCCGACTGTTTAATGGGTCCTACACCCTATTCCTTGCCATACTTAAACAGCAACAATTTGACATACCTAAAGGTCAGGCTTCGCATGTTTTACGACACTCGTTTGCTAGTCATTTTATGATGAACGGTGGCAACATATTAACACTACAGAAAATATTGGGACACTCAACAATAATGCAAACAATGACCTATTCACACCTTGCACCAGACTATTTAAATGAGGCAATGAAGTACAACCCAGTGTCCACATTGTGACCAAATTAGTACTATTCAGTGCCATTTACTGCTACTCATTAAACGCACAGAACCCCGTAAACAGGGGCGGAGCCTGTTGTAACGGGGTTCTATTAGCCCCATTATTTGGGGCTTTTTGCTGTTTATCTATCTTTAATTAATTTGGCCTCTTTTAGATCAACAAGATTAATCGTAGCTCTTTGCCCTGTTGCATGCCAAAAGTTTCTGCTTGAAAATGTGCCGCCATTGTAGATTTTATGCTTGCCATCTGATCGTGCAAAATTTGTAATATTTGCACTTAGTTTATCCTTCATCACGGTATCAAGCGGTTTACCTTCCTGCGTTAACATGACAACCAAGGCGCGATATGATGTTTGGGTGGTGCCTAATGTTGGTTCTCTCTCTGTAACCTCAGGGCTGCTTTGCCACGCGTTATAAACGTAAGCGCTTAGTTAAACCCACCTACCAAATATTTTCAATTATTGCATGATTATCCTTCATTAAATTAAGGGATAAAATCATGTCACAAAGCAAAAAAGAACAACATTGGCAGCGCATATTTCAGCT
>JBLHNB010000094.1:0-21001 GCA_047621305.1 Alteromonadaceae bacterium
TAATACCAATTGAATTAAAGTAGTGATCTATTATAAGCGAGAGTAAATGTTCAAGAGCAAGGCGCTTGAGTGAGTAATAGCGTGCTATTGGGATTGAAAGCAACGCAGATATTGGATATTTAGACCGCCTTAGAATGATCGATTCATTATTTCAATTGGTATTATTACTGAAGAATCTTTTAAGAGAATAAAAAAAAGGGCGTTATTCATGTTGAATAACGCCCTTTTTGTTTCTAGCTAGAATAGCTATTTACTTGTTAAGCCACGTCGTTCTAGTAAAGCCTCAACCTTCGGATCTTGTCCTCTAAAGCGACGGTACATTTTAGCAGGGTCTTCTGTACCACCAGGTTCTAAAACATGTTTACGATATAAGTCTGCAGTTTCCTGATCAAATATACCGTTTTCTTTAAATGCTAACCATGTATCGGCATCATAGATATTTGACCAAATATATCCATAGTAACCAGATGAATAACCGCCAGAGAATATATGAGAATAATAACCCGTACGATATCGTGGTGATATTTCATCAATGAGGCCCATTTTACTTAACACATTTTTTTCAAATGTATTAGCGTCTTGTAATTCTGCCGTTTCAAGTGAGTGCCAGCTCATATCTAGTAATGCCGCAGAAAGATATTCGACAGTACCAAACCCTTGGTTGAATTTTCCTGACGCCTGAATTTTTTCGACAAGGGCTTGAGGTATCACTTCACCTGTTTGATAGTGTTTAGCAAAATTAGCTAAAACTTCAGGCTCTGTCATCCAGTTTTCCATTACCTGTGACGGATATTCAACATAATCACGAGGTAACGATGTACCCGTTTGTGAACGATAATAACCATCAGATAATAAACCTTGAATGGCATGACCAAATTCGTGAAATATCGTTGATGCTTGATCAAACGTCAGCAAGGTAGGCTGGTTACCAATAGGTTTAGGGTAATTAAGTACGTTATAGATAATCGGTGTTACCTCTTCACCATTCATTTTATATTGTTTGCGGAAACTACTCATCCACGCACCGCCACGCTTACTTTCACGCACGTAGTGGTCAGCCATGTATATACCTATATAGCTGCCATCTCTATCGTTAACTTCAAAGGTTCTAACATCAGGGTGATATTTTGGTAGGTCGGTGCGTTCTTTAAAGGTTACACCCCAAAGTTTATTTGCGGTGTAAAATACGCCTTTTAATGTCGCTTCAACTGAAAAGTAGGGTTTGGTTTCAGCTGCATCAATATCATAACGTTCTTTACGAATTTTTTCCGAGTAATACCACCAATCCCAAGCGGCTACTTTAAAGTGGCCGCCTTCAGCATCTACCATCTCTTGTAAATCAGCAGCTTCCGTTTTAGCTTGTTGTAATGCGGCTGGCCATACTTGGTTTAGTAAAGCAAAAACGTTATCAGGTGTTTTTGCTGTCGCGTTTTCTAAAACAAAATGGGCATGGGTTTTGTAACCTAACAGGTGTGCTTTTTGATAACGTAAACTTGCCATTTCGGCAGCAATTTTTTGATTATCAAATTCATTACCGTTATTACCACGCATGGTATAACCTTTGTAAATCGTTTCACGTAACTCACGGTTAGCTGAATAGGTTAAAAATGGATTTTTACTCGGGCGATGCGTTGTAAATACCCATTTACCTTCATGACCTCGTGCAATTGCTGTTGCGGCTGCTGCGGCAACTATGTCATCAGGTAAACCAGCAAGGTCATTTTTATTATCAATAACCATTTCAAAGTTATTGGTTTCACTTAATAGATTTTCACCAAATTTTAAGCTTAATACACTAAGTTTTTTATTTAGCTCTCTTAATGTTGATTTATCGCCTTCGCTTAAGTTGGCTCCACCGCGAACAAAGCTTTTGTAGGTTGTTTCTAATAATGTTGATTGCTCTGCACGTAAGTTAAGTTGATCTTTTTGATCATAAACATCTTTAACACGAGCAAATAATTTTTCGTTTAAAGCGATATCGTCACTTAATGATGAAAGTTTTGGTGATATTTCTTTGGCAAGTGCTCGCATTTTGTCATCAGACATAGAACCGGTTAGGCCATAAAAAACATTAGTGACTGTGTTGAGAAAATCGCCAGACTTTTCCATCGCAACAATGGTATTTTCAAATGTTGCTGTAGCTGGATTATTAATTATTGCAGCTATTTCTATTTCATTTTGTTTTATGCCGTGATTGATGGCGGGTAAATAATCACTTTTTTCAATTTGTTCAAATGGTGGGATACCGTAAGGCGTATCAAAGCTTTTAAAGAAAGGATTAATATGTGTTTTTTCTACTTGTTGTGGAGTAACTTCGGCCTGATTAGAATAATTTGATTGGCAACCAGCCAATGCAATAGCGATTGCTATTGGGGCTAAAAAACGTGGTTTCATGGAGCTTCCTATGATTGAATATATAATTTAATTTTTGCAAATGTTTAATAACAAGTTGTTGAATAATTCATTTGTTTTAGCGAGTGTATCCTCGCTTTAATGCTGCTTAGTAATGACAAGTAGCATTTGTATGCCGAGTGTATGTTGTGTTGTATGTCTATACAAGCTTAGCTAATGAATATTTATTTTTTTTATGATGAAATTTAACCTAATAACAGTAGGTTATCTTTATATTAGATGTTTATTAAATGTGTAAAATTATGTGTTTATGGCTATAAACTTATTTTAAAGAGGCAAACTCACTCAAGCTAACTTTAATATGAAAAAAACCCCTTGAGTGACATCAGTAGAAAACTAACAACAGCGTTATAAAAATAAAATACATCACTAGTTAAATCTGTGTAGTGAAGCCTATTGGGTAATCGCTTGTAATGCTAAATCAAGCCTTGGATCACTAATATCTGAGCTTGTTGACTTGAAAATGATTTCCCCTGATCTATTGATAAAAAACGTAGTGGGAGTGCCTTTTACACCATAAAGTTTGGCAATACTATCGCCGTTTACAGCAGTAATAAAGTCATATCCTCGGCTGTGTATTTCGTCTTGTGGCATCGCACCTTCATCTTCATTAAAGCTGATAGAAACAATTTTTACGCCTGTTGTTTGATATTTTTTTTGTAATCTTACGAGTTCGGGTTGAAGTTTTTTGCAGTAGGGACACCATGTTGCCCAAAAGTGTAGAATGATGGGCTTACCTTGATATTGGCTAAGGGATATTGCTGCACCATCTTGAGTGTTAAGTTGCCAGTCTGGTGCTATTGATTGAGCTTGTGTATGTGAAATACTTAGAATTAATAGCGTTACGCTTAAAAGATATATTTTCATATGATGTAGTAACGAGCTTTTTGGATTTGTGTATTTAATATGACCTGATAAGTTGCGATTGTGTTTCAAAACTTATTATTTGATGTTGTGTTGTGAAAACACAGTAACTTAAACTTCACTGAGACGTTACTGTGTTTTATTTATGGATGATATTATTTGTTTCTGCTAGCTAGTACTATAAACCAAGCACTTTTTTACCTTGCTTAAAGGTTATATCAACGGGGATTTTAGCAACTTCTAATATGGCTAAGTCTTGAGCAAGCGTCGCTGTGATAATTCCACTGTCGTTGACAAGTTTATCCACTGCTGAATAATCACCGTTGCCTTGAATAGTTAAAATAAGTTCAGATAATGAGTCAATAGCAGCCGTCATTTTTTCCATATTAACGCTATATAAGCCTTGCTCATTTCGACTAAATGCACCGTGCTCGGCAAAGTAATTAAAACGAACCATATTAGCTTTACCGTGTGCAGAGCTAGCACCAAAACGTACGGAGCGGAATATACCTGCTAAAAAAGTAGTGTAGTAATCTTCTAATACACCCTCGGTAATTGCTCCTTTCGCTAACAATTGCCTGATCATATATAAACCTAAAATATCAGCTTTGCCTTCTTCAAGAGCTGAAGCATGTTCTTTGAGGGCTTGGCGAACGGTTCCCTTATCATTAATCGTATTTTTAATACCTAAACCATGAGCAACTTCATGGAACATCGTATTAGCAAAAAAGGCAGTAAAAGTGACATTGTTACGTTGCTCTGGAACAATTAATGTTTCGGCGATGGGTTGCATGATGGCATCAAATTTTGCACGCATAGCATTTTTTAATTGTAAACGTCGTGTTCCTTTTTCTAATTGAACTTGTTCATCATTAGGCAAGTTAATGGCTATTGTCTTTCCACCTGCGTTTGAGTGTCCGGCATAATAGATAACATCATATGCGTTAAGATCGGCATCAGAACCAGGCACTTCTTTTTTATACTTTCTTTTTACCGGTAACGTTTTTTGCAGCTCAGGAAGGTACTCTGCATATTTAGCTAATTTTTTACTCCACGATAAATCTTTTATTAATACATAGGATTCAAATGCAGCACGGTAACCGTATAATTGATCCTCATAGGTTTCTATAGGGCCGATAACCACATCAATAGGATTGTTTTTCATATCCATCCACGCAAAGTCTGATGCTTGGTAGTCATCACTTCGTAATGCTTGTGCTCTCATTTTTAAATAGTTAGCAAATTCTTTATCATCAGCAAAAGTCGCTGCTTTTTCTAAAATAACGGCGATTCTATTGATTTCTTCTGCATAAACCTCAGAAAAGGCAATCGTCATTAATTGTCCTTCAGCATTTCGTTGTACTAAAGAATATAAGCCATTTTTGTCCTCAAAGTCGGCTTTTTCAAATTCTGACTTTGTTATATCATCAGGATAAAATTGTGCACCGTGAGCTTTTGCTGGGGTATTACTTAAAAATGGTTTATCTGCATCTAACCGATCCCAAGGACCATAATTGATGTTGGCAAATTGACGCGTTTTATCATCTGATATGCTAGCTAGAAAGTTTTCTTTATTCTGGCCATAGGATTGTTGCCAGAAGAGGTCATCAATAATATCAGATGCTTCAATCAGTAAACCAAGCATTTCCTTTTGGTTAGTAGATAAGTGACTTAAATCAGCCGTTAGCGTCACTGTCTTATATATATCTAACCGGTTCTGATACTCAGGTAAAAGTGTGGTAACGTTATTTTTTTGATTATTGTTTGTTCCGTCACATGCGCTTAGCATAGACGTCGCTGCAAGAACGAGAGGGGCAAGTTTTGAAAGCTTCATTGTTTAGTCCTATTTAAATACCGTTAAGAGACTAAAAAATATTGAGGTAGATCGCAAGGGAAAGCCGAAAAATAGGCAAAAAAAAACCGGCGTAAGCCGGTTTTTTAAATTTCACACAAAAACTAAAGAGCTTTTATAGCAGCGTTGATACGACTTTTGCTACGTGAAGCTTTGTTCTTGTGGATAAGACCTTTGCTTGCGTAACGATCAAGGATCGGTGTTGCTGTAGCAAATTCTTTAGATGCTGTTTCTTTGTCACCGGCTTCGATTGCAGCACTTACTTTCTTAAGTAAAGTACGCATCATTGAACGACGACTTGCATTGTGTTGACGGCGCTTTTCAGATTGTACTGCGCGCTTCTTAGCAGACTTTGAGTTAGCCAAGGTGAACTCCTAAAATTGATAAATATAGCCTAAATTTAAGGCGAGGAAATATGCCTGTTTTTACCTTGATTGTCAAACCTTTTAACGCTTTATTTTATTTATTTTGACTTTAAATACTTAGATTTTACAGCAAATGTTAAATGTTATTCTATCTTTTCGCCGAAATTATAATGGTGAAATAGTCATTAGTTCTTAATTTACTTGTTATTTTTCGTTAAAAAAAAGCATAATATTGTTTAGACGTTATAAATATGAATAGTTAAGTCGTAAAAATACAATGCAACACTTGTTTATTTAATTTTCTAAGGAATTTCTTTGAGTAAAAAACTGATTAAATCAGGCATTATTGTTAGTGTAATGACATTGATTTCACGCGTACTTGGACTAGTCCGTGATGTTGTTATGGCTAACATTTTAGGTGCGGGAGTTGTTTCCGATGTATTTTTCTTTGCTAATAAAATTCCTAATTTTTTACGTCGGCTTTTTGCTGAAGGAGCATTTGCACAAGCTTTTGTGCCGGTACTAAGTGAATACCACGCTAAAGATGAACAAGCGGGTATTAGTGTAAAAGATGGTGAGACAAGGGAACTCATTGCTCAAGTTTCTGGAACATTAGGCGTTATTGTTACCTTAGTGACGCTTGTTGGCATGATAGCCTCTCCACTTTTTGTAATGTTATTTGGTTTTGGTTGGTTTGTTGACTGGTTAAATGATGGCCCTAAGGCACAGCAGTTTGAATTGGCGTCATCGTTATTGAAAATTACTTTTCCTTACTTATGGTTTGTGAGTTTTACGGCGCTTGCGGGGGCTATTTTAAATACGTTTGGCCGTTTTGCTGTTTCTTCCTTTACCCCCGTGTTACTGAATGTTTGTATTATTGCTTGCGCTATTTATTTATCGCCATTAATGGAAAATCAAGCTTACGCATTAGCGTGGGGAGTATTCATTGGTGGTTGTGCACAGTTTCTATTTCAAATCCCCTTTTTGATTAAGGCTGGGGTTTTTGTTAAGCCTAAATGGGCATGGCAGACACCAGGCGTAAAAAAAATTCGCCGGCTCATTTTACCTGCCTTATTTGGTGTTTCTGTAACACAAATTAATTTATTGTTAGATACTTTAATCGCCACTATGTTAGTTACTGGCTCTATCAGTTGGCTATATTTCGCGGACCGCTTGTTAGAATTTCCTTTGGGGTTATTTGGAATTGGCATTGCAACGGTTATTTTACCTAGTTTATCAAAACTTCATACTAAGAAAAATAAACGGGAGTTTAGTGACACCATCACATGGGGGTTAAAAATCGTATCATTATTTGGTTGGCCAGCTTTAGCGGGTTTAATGGTATTAGCACAGCCAATCATTATGATCTTATTTATGCGTGGTGAATTTTCTCAAGATACTGTGTCATATGTTTCTTATGCTTTGTATGCCTACCTCTCGGGTTTGATTAGTTTTATGTTTATTAAAATATTAGCGCCAGCCTATTATGCGCGTCAGGATACTAAAACGCCGGTAAAAATTGGCATAAAAGCCATGGTTGCTAATATGGTTTTTAATTTGATGCTTGCACCTTTTTTTGGTTATATTGGTTTGGCGATAGCGACAGCACTGTCTGCCACATTAAATGCGGTGATGCTGTACCAAGGCTTAAAAGCGCAGAATATATTTAAACTTTCTTCTGGTTCCTTAATATTTATGCTTAAAATAATCGTCTCGGCGGGGATCATGGCGTTGGTCGTTAATATTCTATCGCCATCGTTTGATGTATGGCTGGAAATGGCGTTTTCTGAACGAGTAATAACACTGCTCCAATGCATTACTTTTGGTGTACTAAGTTATTTTATTAGTCTGCTTATTTTGGGGATCAGGATGCGAGATTTTAAAATAGCGAGTGAAAGCTAAATTTAATTTAAGCAAATTACGTTCAGGTACTGATTCTTACTGAATACTGATATATAATCCGTCGATTATTTATTCTTCAGCTCCGTAAAAGTAACTAAATGAATACTTTTACGTTTTATTTTAAGGTTTAACATAGTCATGCGCTTAATACGCGGTATACACAATATACAGTCGGAAGATCATGGTTGTGTATTAACTATTGGTAACTTTGACGGTGTACATCTTGGTCATCAACGAGTGGTTGAAGCCTTAGTAAAACAAGCTGAAGAATTAAATTGTGTACCAGCGGTACTTGTTTTTGAGCCACAACCACAGGAGTTATTTTCTCCTGAGTCAGCGCCAGCAAGATTATGTCGTTTACGCGATAAATATACGTTATTAAAACGTTTAGGTGTGCAACGCTTAATTTGTGTGAACTTTAATTACAAATTTGCGGCACAAACAGCACAAGAATTTATTGATAAGCTGTTGGTTAAAAAGCTCGGTATTAAGCGCTTAATTGTAGGCGATGATTTTCATTTTGGTAAAAACCGTGTCGGCAATTTTGAAATGTTATGTGAAGCAGGTGAAAAATATGGCTTTGAAGTATTTGATACGGCAAGTTATAAAATGGCAGATTGTCGTATCAGTAGTACCGAAATACGCTATGCGCTAGAGCATGATGATTTAAAAAGTGCAGAGCTGATGTTAGGCCGCCCATATTCTATTATTGGCAGAGTCTTTCACGGTGATAAAAGAGGCCGACAGTTAGGTTTTCCAACGGCTAATGTTCGCTTGAAAAGGCGGTCATCACCTGTTTCAGGTGTATATGTTGTTCAAGTTAAAACCATACAAGGGACTTACTTTGGTGTGGCAAATGTGGGTTCAAGACCAACGGTTGCCGGTATTAGACAGCAATTAGAAGTACACATTTTAAACTTTGACGCTGATTTGTATGGCCATTCAATTGAGGTTGTGATGTTGAAAAAACTGCGCAACGAAATTAAATTTTCATCAATTGATGATTTAACTAAACAAATAGCACAAGATAGCGAACAAGCAAAAACATTTGTATTGGACTTACAAAAAAGTAAGTGAATTAATAATAAAAGTAATAGTCGACGCTTAATCTAGGGCCTGTTGGGTTTATTATTAATTTATTAGAGGCTAACTACTGCTTAGCGAATATAACAACGGATAATGATTTAAATGAGTGATTACAAACATACCCTGAATTTGCCCGCAACGTCTTTCGCAATGAAAGGTAACATGGCAAACCGTGAACCGAACATGCTAAAAGAGTGGGCTGAAAAAGATTTATACGGTCAAATTCGTGCTGCTAAAAAAGGTAAAAAATCATTTATTTTGCATGACGGACCTCCGTATGCAAATGGTGATATTCATTTAGGTCATTCTGTTAATAAAATTCTTAAAGATATTATTGTTAAGTCAAAAACATTGTCTGATTTCAACGCGCCATTTGTGCCGGGTTGGGATTGTCATGGTTTACCGATTGAGTTAATGGTAGAAAAAAAGATTGGTAAACCAGGCAAAAAAGTTTCTGCGAGTGTTTTTCGCGAAAAATGTCGTGAATATGCAGCGAAGCAAGTTATAGGACAACGTGAAGATTTCAAACGTTTAGGAATTTTTGCTGATTGGGATAAACCTTACTTAACAATGGACTTTGGTACTGAAGCAAATATCATTCGTTCATTAGGTAAAATTGCTGAGAACGGCCACTTACATCAAGGTTTCAAACCAGTACATTGGTGTACAGATTGTGGTTCATCTTTGGCTGAAGCTGAAGTGGAATATAAAGATAAACAGTCGCCAGCCATTGACGTGAGATTCACTGCTGTTGACCAAAGTATTGCAGATAAGTTTAGTCATCCTGAAAATCATCGAGGCGAAGGTGCTATTTCTGTTGTTATCTGGACGACAACGCCTTGGACATTACCTGCCAATCGTGCGGTATCGCTTAATGCCGAGGTGGAATATACCTTAGTGCAATGCGAAAGTGAGCAGGGCAAAGAACGTTTAATTTTAGCGTCAGACTTAGTAACGACTTGCATGGATCGTTTTGGTATTGATAAATACCATGTCTTAGGCTTTTGTAAGGGCGCAGAATTAGAGCTTATTCAACTTAAACACCCTTTTTATGATTTTTCTGTTCCCGTTGTTTTAGGTGAACATGTTACCACCGATTCAGGTACAGGTTGTGTTCATACAGCCCCAGGACATGGCGTAGAAGATTTTGTTGTCGGTAAGTTATACGACTTAGAAGTTGCAAACCCTGTTGGCGCTAATGGCGTTTATTTGGAAGATACTGAAATCTTTGCAGGTCAGCATGTTTTTAAAGCTAATGCTAATGTGGTTGAAACATTAAAAGAACACGGCGCATTAATGCATCACCATGCAATAGAGCATTCTTACCCACATTGCTGGCGCCATAAAACACCATTGATTTTCCGTGCAACACCACAGTGGTTTATCAGTATGGACAAAAAAGGCTTACGTCAAGATTCTCTTAACGAAATTGAAAAAACGCAGTGGATCCCTGATTGGGGCCAACGTCGTATTGAATCTATGGTTGAAGGTCGTCCCGATTGGTGTATTTCACGTCAACGTACGTGGGGCGTACCGATGGCATTATTTATTCATCAAGATAGCGGTGCTTTGCATCCTCGCAGCATAGAATTGATAGAAGAAGTTGCGAAGCTTGTTGAAGCAAAAGGTATTCAAGCGTGGTTTGATTTAGAAGCTGCTGAACTTATTGGTGATGACGCTAATGAATACATAAAAGTACCAGATACTTTAGATGTATGGTTTGATTCAGGTACCACACACTATTCTGTTGTGAATGCTCGTGAAGAGTTTGACGGCATTGCTGATTTATATCTTGAAGGCTCAGATCAACATCGTGGTTGGTTTATGTCGTCAATGATTTCTTCAGTAGCCATGAATGGTAAAGCACCTTATAAGCAAGTGCTTACACATGGTTTTACCGTTGATGCTAATGGTCACAAAATGTCTAAATCATTAGGCAATGTGATCACACCATCGGAAATCACTAATAAATTGGGTGCTGATATTTTACGTTTATGGGTTGCTTCGGTGAACTATACGCAAGAAATTACCGTTTCAGACGAAATATTTAAACGTCAAGCCGATGCTTATCGTCGTATTCGTAATACGTCGCGCTTTTTGTTATCAAACTTAAATGGCTTTGATCCTAAAACAGACTCAATTGCTTTTGATGATATGGTTGCTCTTGACCGTTGGGCAGTTGATAAAGCGGCACAATTACAGCAAGAAATTGTGACGGCTTATGACGAATATGAATTTCATGTTGTAGTGCATAAATTAATGAACTTCTGTACTAATGAATTAGGCGGTTTCTACTTAGACATTATAAAAGATCGTCAGTACACCGCGAAAGAAGACAGTGTTGCGCGTCGCTCTTGTCAAACGGCAATGTACTTAATTGCAGAAGCTATGACACGTTGGATGGCGCCAATTTTGTCATTTACTGCCCAAGAAATTTGGCAAGCATTACCAACACCATCAGATGAAACTCGTGACGAATTTGTTTTTACCGGTGTTTGGTTTGATGGTTTACCAACCACGGCAACTACTAGTGCTTTAAATCATGATTACTGGAATGACATTTTATTGGTGCGCACTGAAGTCAATAAAGTATTAGAAAATGCGCGTAAAGAAAAACAAGTAGGTAAAGCTCTTGAAGCTGCTGTAACACTATATACCACCGCTGAGCTTGCCAAAAAACTTCAACAATTAGGTGAAGAACTACGCTTCGTGTTAATAACTTCTAAAGCAACAGTGGAAGTGGTTGAAAGTGCACCTGCAAGTGCATTAGCAACAGAAATTGAAGGTTTATGGTTATCGGTAAGTCAGGCAACAGGTATCAAATGTGATCGTTGTTGGCATGTTACCGAAGATGTTGGGCAGCATGAAGAGCATAAAGAATTATGCGGTCGCTGTATTACCAACATTGATGAAGAAGGCGAAGTTCGCCAATTTGCCTAACAATGTTTCTTGAAAATTAACCTTATAGTTTTATTAAAGCGTTTCATCAAAATGGAACGCTTTTTATTAAGTTTGAATAAATGATGAATAAAATTTTTACAGAAACAGGCTTAAAATGGTTATGGTTAACATTGATCTGTTTAATTGCTGATCAAATAACTAAACAGTTGATTGTAGGTTCAATGGACTTATATCAATCAATAAACATATTTCCTTTTTTTAATCTGACGTATGTTCGTAATTTAGGCGCTGCATTTAGCTTTTTGGCCGATCAAGGCGGCTGGCAGCGTTGGTTTTTCTGTGGTATAGCAGCACTAGCGAGTATTCTTTTTGTCTATTGGTTAGCAAAAACACCTAAAAACAATCGATATTTGTGTATTGCCTTTGCTTTGATGCTAAGTGGTGCATTAGGTAATTTAGTGGATCGATTGTTGTTTGGTTATGTCATCGATTTTCTCGATTTCTATGTTGCAAATAAACATTGGCCGGCGTTTAATGTGGCAGACTCAATGATTTTTATTGGTGCTGTTTTGATGATAGTCGATTCATTTAAAAATACAGATAAAGAAAACGAAATATCCACGTAATATTAAGCTTAAGTGTAGAGTGATAAATGAAAAAAACAATTGAAAGCACCTCTCATGTAATTGCACACATTGCCATGAAGCTCTCCGATGGCTCAGCAGCAGACAGTACCAAAGTTAATAATAAACCCGCTAAGATTATTATGGGCGATAGCAGTATATCACCAGCGTTTGAAGCGCAACTTTTAGGATTATATGCGGGTGAAAATAAAGAGTTTACCCTAAAAGCATCTGATGCTTTTGGTGAGTCAAATCCTGATAATATTCATTATATGGATATAACTAAGTTTAATGATGATGCGCCTGCCGAAGTCGGTAATATCATCACATTTACACAACCAGGTGGCGAACTGCCTGGGATGATTAAAGATGTTTCAGGTTCTTCTGTAACCATTGATTTTAATCACCCCTTAGCAGGTCAAGACGTTACGTTTGTCATCGATATTATTGAAATACAATAACGAAGGTTTTATGGAAATTATTTTAGCAAATCCACGAGGTTTCTGTGCAGGTGTCGACAGGGCAATTAGTATTGTTAATCGTGCGCTTGATTTATTTGGTTCGCCAATTTATGTTCGTCATGAAGTTGTGCATAATAAATTTGTTGTTAATGGCTTAAAAGAGCGAGGCGCGATATTTGTCGATGAGCTTTGTGAAGTACCAGATAATAACACCGTTATATTTAGTGCTCACGGTGTTTCTAAAGCCGTACGAAAAGAAGCTAAACGGCGTGAACTTAACGTGTTTGATGCAACCTGTCCATTGGTTACGAAAGTGCATATGGAAGTTTCAAGGGCAAGTAGAAAGAATGTTGAATGTGTATTGATTGGACATGCAGGACACCCCGAAGTTGAAGGCACAATGGGACAATATGAAAGCGATACAGGTGGAATTTACCTTGTTGAGTCTCCTGAAGATGTTAAAAAACTATCAGTAAAAAATCCTGACGATCTCTATTACTGTAGTCAAACTACGTTATCTATTGACGATACATCTGATGTTATTGATGCCTTGAAAGTTAGCTTCCCTAACATTAAAGGTCCTCGAAAAGATGATATCTGTTATGCAACGCAAAACAGACAAGATGCTGTTCGTGCGATTGCTAGTCAAGTTAACCTGTTACTAGTCGTAGGAGCAAAAAATAGCTCAAACTCAAATCGATTGCGAGAGTTATCAGAAAAAATAGGCACTACGTCATATTTAATAGATACTGCAGATGATATTCAAGTTCACTGGTTGGAAAATATAGAGAAAATTGGTGTTACTGCCGGAGCGTCTGCTCCTGCGGTGTTAGTGGAACAAGTTATTGCCGCGTTAAAAAATCATGGTGGTCAAGAGGTTATTGAATATCCAGGGCGAGAAGAGAATACTGTGTTTGCGGTACCGATAGAATTGCGCTAGTCTTAAGGTTGATTAAAAGTTAAGCAATGATGTTTGCTCAGTGATTCTATATAAAGTTAGTTACTATCTTTTTATTTTCACTAGAATAATAGACTGCTAGTAACTTTCAGCCAAAATTTTGAGTAGAACCTGTATTTCATTTAATGGGTGGCTACTCATTATATGGATATTAAGGTATGAGTTAATGCTGTTCACATTTGTGATTTTTAACACATATAGTTTATTAAAGGGTTATTATCTTGATAATACACCCCAAGTATTTTTATTACCCAAAATACTTCTCAATACTAAAAAATCAAAAAATCACTTCTCATATTCAAATACCTTTTTACGAAAAACTTTAGTTAAAGGAAGTTATGTCTATGTATCGTGAACCATCGATGAAATCAAAAAATAAAGGCATGACGTTAATAGAAGTATTGATTGCTATGTTTATTTTAGTCACTGGTATTTTAGGTGCGGTTGCGATGCAAGCCTCAGCAAAAAAAGGCAGCTTTGATGCGATGCAGCGCTCTGTCGCCTCCGCACTTGCACAAAATATTATCGAAAGGATGCGTAGTAATGATGCCACCGCATTAGTTGGATATGCAGGAACAAACTACGGTGTGGCTCTTAATTCTCTACCCGGTAAACGATGTAATTCCTCTTTTGCCTTCTGTACCGCAGCAGAAATGTTAATAAATGACCAATATGAATGGGAAATGGCGTTGATAGGCGCAGATGTTATTCAAGGAACAAATAGAGTTGCAGGGCTATCAGGAGCGCGCGCATGTATTAGTTATGTTGCCAATGCTGTAACGGTTGTCATTAGTTGGCAAGGACGTACAGCAATTAGTGATAGCCTACAAGATGGTTGTGGAACATCAGGCGCCAAACGTAGGCAAATTATTGTAAAGGCATTTATAAATTAATATGATGATTAAACAGCGCGGATTCACTCTTGTCGAAATATTTGTTGCCCTTGGCATCGGCTTAACACTGCTTGCGGGTGTATTGAGTATTTTTGTTAGTATGAAAACGACCAGTAAAGAAACATCAACCTCTGGAGAACTTCAAGAAAATGGACGTTTTGCCCTCAGTATTTTAAGTGATGACATTTTGAGACAGGACTTTTGGGGCGATTATACGGGAACTTTAGATTTTGCCAGTTTGACAGCGGTACCAAATGCACCAGCTGTTGATTGTGCTGGTGAAGGTATAAATAATGCAACTTTTCCTGTGATAGCAGGAAGTTTTCGAACGCTATGGGGAACTACAGTAACTTCAGCCTCGATGATGAATTGTATTGATGATGCAAAATTGTCATCAGATCTTATTCAATTAAAGCGAGTGGTCTCAAACCCTGTAACTGTACCTAATGCGACGAATTATTATTTGATTACAAATATCAGTGATGGCACTATTTTTAGCGGCGCTGGAGGTATACCTACTATTACTAATAGTCAAATGTGGGAATATCAACATCACATTTATTATGTTAGGGAAGAATTACAGGGAAGTAATAAAGTTCCTGTATTAATGCAAGGGCGACTGAATAATAACATGACCTTTGATCCCATAATTGATGGAATTGAAATTATTCGATTTATGTATGGTGTTGATAATACAGGTGACGGAATTGTTAATGCTTTTATATCTGCAGATAATATGACGGATGCCTTGTGGAATAATGCAAATGATTCAAATATTCTTGCCATTAAAGTCTATGTATTAGCGCGCAGTATTTTACCTGATAATAAATACGACAATACAAATACTTATCAGATAGGGGATTTATCGTTTACTTTTAATGATAACTATCGACGTTTGTTATTTAGTTCTACTATTACTTTATATAATGCTGGAGTTGATGTGTGGAATTAAATAAAAACCGACTTAATATGAAGTTTAAAAAAGATCAACGTGGCGTTGTGCTAATTGTATCACTAGTTTTTTTGATAGCTTTAACGGCGGTTGCTGCTGCATTGATGCAAAATACTACGTCTGATATGAAAATGTCAGGAGCAAGCGAGGAAAAAGTTATTGCGACTCAGGAGGCAATTAGTGCAGTAGATGAAGCTATATACAGGCAAGTTAACGGTGATGTAATTAATGGATTTGCCTCCGCTTTGGTATTGTTTCCTTTAACGGTGACAGCTAGCTTAGAAAAAACCAATGTGCATAACGATACTTCAGCAAGTATCTATATTGCCAATAATCCATTTAAATTGGAAGCTGATTGCCCCCCCTCAAAATCAGCTTCTTCCGTTCAGGTGTTTACTTGTAATGTACTAAAAGTTCAAGTAATTAGAAAATATGGTCGTGCTAATAGCAATGAAATCGAAGTTAACTCAGGAATAGCCCAACAACTATTACGTTAGCGTATTGTTATTCAGTACAACTCTTTTGGGGTAGTAATGATGAAAAAAGTTATAATATCAAGTTTATTAGTTGCTATATCAAGCTTTTCATTTGGCGAAGATATAGAGATGTACATTAGTGAGGAAGTTAAATTAGCCTCTCAAAAACCTCAAGTACTCATTATTTTTGATAATTCAGGAAGTATGACTAACGAGTTATATGTGAATGTAGATTATGATCCAAATGAACCATATCCAGCTGTGGGGGGATTAAACTCATTATCAGATAAATTTATTTATTTTACTAAAGGTGGCGTTGATGGTGTGAGTTTACCCGTACCTGATAGCCCAAGTGAGTCACGACGCTTTTTAGATGAAATTAATAGTTGTGAAACCGCACGTAAACTTTTAGACACTAATGGCTTTTATACGGGGCATATTCGAGAATATTCCTTTAAAGGGAATTCAGGTACTTGGAATGAAATCCCTGATAATAATGGTGCCAACATCGAAGTGATTGATTGCGAAGATGATGTCACCGGTTCTGACCCTACAAATATAGCGACTCTTGCTCAAGGTTATCCAATCAATAATGCGGGTAATAAGCAAACTAAACAATACCATACTGCCACTCTTGCTAGTTCAAATGTGAATTGGGCTGGTGCTTTGGTGACACTTTATACCGATAATTACTTACGTTGGCATCAAGGTGAAACTATAGATCAAACGTTGAAGTCTCGTATGGCTATTGCTAAAGAGAGTATTTCAAAAGTTATTCAATCTGCGCCATCTATCGACTTTGGTCTACAAGTTTTTAATTATGACGACGGTGATGCGTCAACCGATCCAAATGGCGGCAGAATAGTTGCTGGCATTAAAACCATGAACACCACGAATCAAGCTAAGTTTTTGGATTTATTAAATAATGATATATCACCAGAAACTTGGACGCCTTTGTGTGAATCTTTATATGAAGCTTCGCAGTATTTTGCGGGCAAAAACGTCGACTTTGGTGATGACGACAAACAACAAGGCCGCTTTTATGCAGCAAATAAACCTCCAAGAGATCAAACAATAGAAAATGGTAGTCGCTATATATCACCATTTACCAACTGCAATAGTAAAGCTTACGTCATTATTATCACTGATGGTGCACCAACTTGGGATAATGCTGCCGATAGTAAAATAAAGGCGATGTCTGTAGTTGAAGATGGTGTTACGGTTAATTTTAGTGGTTCTTCAATTCCGGTACCGGAAGAAAATAATACTCATCCCTATAATTACTTAGCGAGTTTAGCTGGCTGGATGAGAGATCATGATATAAATCCAAATATGGCAGGCGAGCAAAAAGTTGAAACCTATACTATCGGCTTTAGTGCCGGTGCTGATGATGCCGAGCCATTATTAAAAGAAGCAGCAAGATTAGGAGGCGGACAATATTTTAAAGCCGCGGATAGCAATCAATTAACGGCAGCGTTAATAGGGGCTCTTGAAAACTTAGAACCAAGTAATGACAGTTTAACGTCGGCTTCGGTTGCTGCAAATAACTTTGATCGCACTGAAACTTTAAACTCCGTTTATTACGCAATGTTTGATCCCCAAAATGGTCCGCGCTGGCAAGGAAACCTTAAAAAATATAAAGTCATCGGTGGTAAACAGGTCGGACAAAATGGACTACCTGCCTTAAATGATGAGAATGGTCATTTTTCTGAAGATGTCACTAGTTTCTGGTCTACACCTAGCTCAAAAGATGGTGATTCTGTTGCTGAAGGTGGTGTAGCGGACATGCTACGCAAGAAAACAAATCGCGTGATTTATAGCGATATTGGTGAGGCTAGTAGCTTAAAATTATTCACGAATACATTAGCGGCAACATCTGCGGGTGGAACAACAGAGTTAGCTACAAAATTAGGTGTAGCGGAAGGCGATATTGATGATTACCTCGACTGGGCAAAAGGAAAAAACGTTGACAATGTTAAACTAGATGATGGAACTGTTCCTGTTATTCGCCCTGATGTATTTGGCGACCCCCTACATTCTAAACCTCTAGTTATTAATTATGGAGATAGTATTCGCATAGTTATAGGTACTAATGCCGGCGCACTTCATATGTTTGAAGATAAAGGCGATACCGTTGATGAGAAATGGGCATTTATGCCAAAAGAGTTCTTTAACAATATAAAACCGCTTCGTGACAATTATTCTTCTGCCGCTAAAATTTATGGCATAGATGGCCGCATTACCTCCTACGTTTTGGATGGCAACGGTGATGGTATTATTGATGGTTCGGATAAGGTCTGGATATTTTTTGGCTTAAGACGAGGAGGTAGCTCGTATTATGCCATGGATATCAGTACTAGAGACTCCCCTAGTATGATGTGGCACATAACAGCAAAAAATGAATTTAGCACTTTGGGGCAAACGTGGTCGCAACCAAAAGTTGGTTATTCTAAATTAAATCTTACAGGGAGTGGTACTTCTGCAACGGCTGCACCTGTACTATTTTTTGGTGGTGGTTATGACCCAGCCAAAGATACTGATGGTGTAGGAGGAAGTGATACGAAGGGTAAAGGCATTTATATGGTTGATGCCGCTTCAGGTGCGCTTAAATGGAGTTTGCTGCCAAGTGGAGGTACAACAACTTTTGCAGGTACAGACAGTATTCCATCAAGTATAGCTACCTTAGATAGCGATAGCGACGGCCTTGTTGATAGGCTCTATACGGGTGATACGGGCGGTAATGTTTGGCGTATTGATATGCCAGGTTCAAGTCCAAGTAATTCAAGCGAACCATGGACGGCATTTAAACTTGCCTCTTTAGCAGGAACAAGCAACTCATCGGATTACCGTTTTTTTAGTGAACCCTCAATTGTGAGAACGTTTATCACTGAAACTATTGAAGCACAACATACAGTAGGAGGTACTACAACGACCATAGTACGTACACAAGAGAAACCCTATGATGCGGTTTTATTAGGCAGTGGCGACCGTTCAAACCCACTAGGTATTGATACGCACGATCGATTTTTTATGATAAAAGATCAACTTATTAGAACACAATCATTGATCAGTAGTGATTTACCTGATGGTTTAACTACTATTGGTGTTGCAGATTTATATGACTATACTCATGATCCTTTTGGCGTATTTACTTTACCTTATAGTGTTCAAGAAAAGTCAGATTTAGAAGCTTTACAGGTAGCAGTAAGTCTTAAAAAGGGTTGGTATTTCGATTTTACTCCAAATGGAGAAAAAAGTTCTTCGTCGGCTATTGTTATTAATGGTATTGCATATTTTACATCATTTATACCTCCATCATTAGACCCTAATGTCGTTACTTGTGAGTTGCCTAATGGGCAAGCATGGTTATATGCAATTGATTTAGCATTAGGGACTAAAGTATATAACTGGTCAGTTGAAGATCCTAAGAGTAATGATGATCGTAAAACTTTCATTAGTGAACAATTTTTGGGAGCTCCTACGCTAATTGTTATCCCTGAAGATGATGGCGATCCAAATACTAATGATGAGGCTAGTGGCAATATCATTGTGGGTCGAAAAATCATCCCTGTGGGATTTAATCTATCAACACTTCGTACCTATTTGTACATAACAGAGGAGCAGTAATGTTATACGCAAATATTCGTATGGGATTTACCTTGGTTGAGTTATTGGTGACAATTGCGATTATTGGTATTTTAGCCTCAGTCGCTTTTCCATCTTATACCGATTATGTTGTGCGTTCTAACCGCACAGAAGGTCAAAGAGAGCTGGTAAGAATCGCCAATTTACAAGAACAATACTATGCAGATAGCCGAAATTATACGAGTGTTTTGACTCAATTAGGACTCAATGCTAGTCCCTTTGTTACCACGAATGGTCATTATAGTATTTCTGCTGTAGTGAGTAATGTAAATGGCACGTTCACTTTAACGGCGACAGCTCAAGGCACACAAGCTACTAGGGATGTCGTCTGTAGTTCAATGACAGTGAGTGAAACAGGTGCTAAAACGCCAATAGCCTTATGCTGGGAGAAATAACATGACTAAGATAAGTTTCTTTATATTTTTTACAATGATGAGTTTTTTAAGTGAAGCTGAGCAAGTAAATAAAAAGATTAAAAAGGTCGATGCGAAGTGCCATATAGAGTTATATGGCGGAGCACAAACGCTCTATTTTAGAACCATTAAGTTAGAAAACCTTGATAAACTCGCTAAAAAGATAATTAATCGAAGTGTTTTAACTACGCTATCTTCAAAAAAGCAAAAGATTTATAAGGTGTATGAGTGTGTATTATTAAAAGATACTTTCAAAGCGAGTAGCTCAAAGCAAGTTGATGAGAGAACAGCACGTTAAAATTATCTGCTGATTATTTGAAACCAAGTCAACTTATACAATGACATTGAGGCTATTTAAATAGCACATACCACATCAACACCATTTCTATCTTCATCATGGCCATTATTATCACTATCTGAACTCGAGTAAATACGACCGGATAGTGATACTTCTACTCTTCTTGCAAGTGAAGCGTTACCTTTAGGGCAATAAGTTAATTGACTGCCAATACCTGTAACTAACCTTCCTGTCGATGAAAACACAATAATATTTTGGTTAAATTGTATATTATCACCGGCCTTACTTTTACTTTTTACTTTGATGATTTTTTCATTTACTGGGTTATAAGATCTGCTATTTGCAAGGGTATTGTCTGAATTGGTAAATACGGAAAGTTCTTCCTGCCAATCTGTCCCACAGACATTACTAGAAAGTGGACAAAGGGTGACATTTTTACCGGTATTAATTGCAGTATTACGAGCACTGAGTAATAAACGGTGCAAGGCTGAAATTTCATTATCTACACGCGTTTGTGTCATGAATTTGTTTAATTTTGGTGTTGCTATAGTTGCGATAATACCAATAATAGCGATACCGACAAGTAGCTCTATTAAAGTAAAACCAGCAAAATTACTATTGGAATAATTATCTTTCATAAGAAATGCTTATAGCTTATGGCTTGTATATTATTTATACCACTGAAGAGGATTTGTCGCTAGGATAATTTCGGTAACCCCCTTCAAATAGTATTATTAATGTTGCTGTTGATTTATTGTTATATAGATTATTACGTAACCTGAATTCGGGATAAGAATTTCATTAAAATCAAAAAATGTTACAGTCTAAGTGTAATCAATTGGTGTTATTAACTTAAACTTTAGGAAAAATAAATTAGAAAGGAACTAAATGCCTGCTCCA
>JBLHNB010000095.1:0-20807 GCA_047621305.1 Alteromonadaceae bacterium
TCCCTTTGATTACATCGCTCATTGTCTTGAAAAGCTTAGCGGTGAGGTCGATGAAAATACGATAGAAGCTATGCTACCTTGGAATGTAAAACTGGGCTAGGTGTGTTTAGCGAGACGTTCACGTCTCAAAAGCCACTATTGCAGTCATAGGGGATTTAACCCTGAACAGAAATCATTCCGTCAAAGTAGTTATAAATATCAACTAATGATCTTTTAGTCTCATTTGCATAATACAGGATAGAAATATCATTTTATGCTCAGAATGTGTAATAATCCGCATTTCTATTAATGAGTTAGGTATTAGTCGTATACGCATTTTCCAGTGACTCTATTCCTGTTCACTTACTGACATTAGAAGCTTTTCAGTTATATTGGAAGCACTTAACTGATGATGGATTATTAGTATTACATATATCTAATAATCATCTTGATTTATTACCTTTGGTAGCTACATTAGCTGAAGAAGTAGGGAAACAAATACAGCATTTTTACTCTGCTTCAGATGATGCCAACGAACATGCCGCTGAATGGGTAGATGTGACTAATAATAGTGACTTTTATGAAAATGAAGATATCCAAAGAAGAGCAACATATTTTAAATTAAAGAAAGAACAGCAGGTTTTATGGACGGATGCATACTCTAACCTACTCTCTGTAATTAAATTTTAATAAGCCATATGATTAAAATTGAGTTAATAACCTAGAAAGTTAGCCCAAGCTATTTACCATGGGTGGCATAGTTAGAGAGTAGTTGCAAGACTTCAAAGTGTAATTACCCTGATGGCTTCGTATCTTTTGTCAAATTCATAACCTAATTTTTGAGCTAATAATTTTGAAGCTAAATTACCAGCATCCCAATTAGGTATTAATTCTTGAGATAAAACATCAATGACGAGATTTGCACCTAAAGAAAGAGCTACACTATTTTTTCTGTGTATTGGTAACACCATTATATTTATTTCGATTCCTTTTTCACAAACTAACGCTGAAGTTGCTGCACCAATGACAACATCACGATATTTAGCAATATAACCGAGTCCTCTATTTACAAAGTCTTCAGCATTTTTAAAGTTTTGTAAGTGATATTTAAAGTCTGGGGATTGAGACAATAGCTCTGCGTCAATTAAATCAATACGCTTAAGGTTATACCCTTCTGGAGCAGAAATAATCTTAAGGTTTTCAATCTCAACATTGTTATGGCTCATTGAGTAACGATGAAATAATTCAGTACTGATATTTTTTGTTTCACTAATTTTATTAAACCAGCCTTTATGAGATGGAAGAACTATAGAATTATTAGGCATTGTTTCTATGAATTTACTTACAGCGCTAGAATCACAATCACCAGCAAAAACTCTGAAAATACCATTTGTAAGCATAAAAACTGTTGGAAATAATGCATCATCTACATAGACGTTACCCATCCTTGAATCAATTATGCTGTTAACACTAAAATCAAATCTAATATCTTCACCGAAAACATTATCCAGTAATTCAATATTTTCTTTAGAAAGGTTTAATAATTTCATCTAAAAGTGGTTGTTTTTTCTTGTCGATTTATGCTTACAGTAACTATTTCAAATAGTTACGTCAACTATAGACTCATAGTTAAAATTAAAAGTAGACTATCAACGGCAGCAAAGAGCTTAAAACACTTATTAACTCAAGCATCATGTGCAGTCATAAAATTCTCATTGGTTGACACTATTCTCATTTTTTATGACACCTCCACACATCTAAATAAAAAATTTACTCTGTGAATATTACAAGGTGTCACAAAAGTGTAATAAAATTGTCTTATACTTAGCGGCGTTGTAGAAACTATCATAAATAAAGGCATTTTTAGTGATCAAAGCACTTAACTCTTCAGGCACTCGCAAGCTGAAAAATACACTGGCAAAGTGGTTAATTACATTGGGTGGCATCAGTGTACTTTTTACCTTAGTGCTAATATTTATGTATTTGCTCTATGTGATTAAACCTATTTTTGATTCAGCAAAAATTGAATCAATCGTCAGTTTCACGACTGAAAGCACCAGCAAAACTTTAAGTACGGGTCTTGATGAACTTAAAGAAGTTGCTTATACAATCAATAATGATGGCCTTATTGATTTTTATCAGCTAAAAGCAACGGCCGAACATGGCATTGGCTATAAAATGCTTTCAATAAAGCTATTGGCTGAACAGAGTAAAGTTAAAATGGTTGTTAATTCAGGAGTTTACCTTAAACTTTTGCTTGATAATAAAAATAATATTCAATTAATTACGCCTAAATTTCAAGCAACATATACTGACGATAGCAGAGAGATCATTCCAAGTATTGGTTACCCTTTAGGTAATGAAAATTTAATTATTGATGAACAAAACCAAGGTATTGAAAAATTAGCTTTTGCAATAACGGATGAAAAAGCAATGTTTGTTGCTTTTACTGATGATCATCGTTTAATTAAAACTACTTTTGTGGCGGAAGATGATTTTAATTATGACCCTGCTTATGAAGCTGATTATCAAGAAATTGATTTTTCACATAACCAAGTTGATGACATTCTCATTACGCCTGATTTAACTTTAGCATTCATTCGAAGTGGTAATACAGTCTCTATTTTTGATCTTAATGACACAGATGAAGCTTCGCTAAAAACTGAAATAAGGTCAGCAACAGAGTTAACCACCATCGCGCTTTTATCCGGTGGTAGTTCCATCTTATTAGGTGATAGTACGGGTACCGTTAGTCAGTGGTTTGAAGTGGCAGGAAAAAATGGCCGTCAGTTTAAACAGATCCGAACGTTTTCAACGAGTAGTAAAGAAGCGGTTAGCCTTATAGTTACCGAACAGTTTCGTAAAAGCTTTTATACTATGACGTCATCAGGTGTTATGGATGTTTTTTATACCACCAGTGAAGCGCAGTTATGGCAAGGAAGTATTGCCAACAATCAACCTGATGCTTTTGTTATTTCTCCTCGTGCCGACGGTTTGTTGCTAATTAACGATAATAAACTCGAACTTTTTTTTGTTGAAAATGAACATCCAGAAGTGACATGGTCAGCATTGTGGGAAGAAGTTTGGTATGAAGGTTATCCTGAACCAGATTTTATTTGGCAATCAACCTCAGGCTCAGATGATTTTGAAGCAAAATTTTCTTTAGTCCCTATTTCATTTGGGACAATTAAAGCGGCACTCTATGCGATGTTATTCGCAGTGCCCATTGCACTAACGGCCGCTATTTACACGGCCTACTTTATGACACCTGGTTTACGAAAAAAAGTTAAACCCACGATTGAGTTAATGGAAGCTTTACCTACGGTTATTTTAGGCTTTTTAGCGGGACTTTGGTTGGCACCGTTAATAGAGAACTATTTACCCGCCGTGTTTTTGTTAGTGATATTTTTGCCTTGTTCAACCTTATTAACGGCTTTTGTATGGCATCAACTACCAAAAGAAATAAAAAATAATCTACCTGAAACGTTAGCCCCGATATTGCTTATTCCTGTGTTATTACTTGCAGGGTATGCAGCTTTTGCTTTATCACCCGTATTAGAAGTGCACGTATTTGGTGGTGACATGCGTCAGTATATTACTAATGAGCTTGGTATTAGCTTTGACCAACGTAATGCCTTGGTGGTTGGTATAGCAATGGGGTTTGCGGTTATACCTACCATTTTTACGATGACAGAAGATGCTATTTTTAGTGTACCTCGTCATTTAACCAGTGGCTCATTAGCACTGGGTGCAACGCAATGGCAGACCTTAATTAAAGTAGTTTTACTAACAGCAAGTCCGGGAATTTTCTCTGCGGTAATGATGGGGCTTGGCCGAGCTGTTGGTGAAACCATGATTGTATTGATGGCTACGGGTAATACGCCGATATTAGATTGGAGCATTTTCCAAGGTATGCGAACACTCGCTGCCAATATTGCGGTTGAAATGCCTGAGTCAGAGGTGGGTAGTTCACATTATCGAATTTTATTCCTTGCGGCGTTTGTATTATTTGTATTTACGTTCGTTTTTAATACGCTCGCTGAATTTATTCGTCAGCGTTTACGTGAAAAATATAGCTCTTTATAGCCTAAGAAGACCGAGATAAATATGATGAAAAATAGCAATAAAGAGATTGGTAACATGAAAAAGTGGTTTCGTTCAGGCTCTCCTTGGATCTGGTTATCAGCAGGAGGCGTAAGTATCAGTCTGATTTCCGTATTAGGTTTATTATTTTTGATCGCTTCAAAAGGGCTTTCATACTTCTGGCCTGCGGAGCTTCATCAATTTCAATTATTGGATGAAAAAGGTATTAGTACTACGGTTATTGGTGAAATATATGATCGTGAAAAAATTCCTGCATCACAGCTGGCGCACACAGATATTAAGCTTAAGCCAGGTCAAGAAACCATTGAAAGACTATTGATAAAAACCGGTAACCGAGAGCTGGTTAGTTTAGATTTTCGTTGGATATTAGTGCCGGAAATTGAAGCAATGACCACACCAGCAGAGCTTGTTGTTATTGAACGTCGTACTAATGGTAATTTTTATGGATATATTGATGCATTGATATTAGACGGAGAAAATGTTGGTTTATCACAACTACCGCAAGTACAAGAACGTGTTGATCAATTTCAAGATCAAATTGAAGCATTACAAAAAGCGGATATTGGTGCCATTAACTATCAACTTGAACGTTTACGCCTAAAAGAACGTAAACATAAGATGGATAAATCGCTAACGCCTGAGCTCAGTGAGCTTTTTAAAAGTGAGACTCAGCAATTAAATAGTGACTACCTTATATTAGAAGCGCAGCTGATGAAGCTTCGACAAGAAGTTGCTCGAGATCAGCTGATTGTGCGCGCTATGGACGGGCAAAAAGTCACCATTAATTTTGAGCACATCCTACAAATTAGCCATAATAATCGTTTAGACTTATTTGAGAAAACATTGATGTTCATGCATCAAGTGAGCGGTTTTATTATTAACGACCCAAGGGAAGCTAATACCGAAGGCGGTGTATTTCCGGCTATTTTTGGTACGGTATTAATGGTGTTATTAATGACGGTTATTGTTTCGCCCTTTGGTGTTGTTGCCGCTATTTATTTACATGAATATGCGGGCAATAATGCGTTTACCAAGTTATTACGTATTGCGGTAATTAACTTAGCGGGTGTGCCTTCTATCGTTTATGGTGTCTTTGGTTTAGGTTTCTTTGTTTACATGGTGGGGGGCAGTTTAGATCAATTGTTTTATGCAGAAACATTGCCCAGCCCAACTTTTGGTACGCCGGGGGTGATGTGGTCAGCGATTACATTAGCCATTTTAACGTTACCGGTTGTGATTGTGTCAACTGAAGAAGGTCTCTCACGTATACCTTCGGCAATGCGTCATGGTAGTTTAGCGCTAGGTGCAACGAAAGCCGAAACGTTATGGCGAATTATTTTACCTATTGCCAGCCCTGCGATTATGACGGGTATTATTTTAGCGATAGCGCGTGCTGCGGGTGAAGTGGCACCACTGATGTTAGTTGGTGTGGTTAAAATGGCACCTAATTTACCACTTGATGGCAATTTTCCATTTTTACATTTAGACCGCAAGTTTATGCATTTAGGTTTTCATATTTATGATGTTGGTTTTCAAAGCCCTAATGTTGAAGCAGCACGTCCTTTGGTTTTTGCTACCGCCTTATTATTAGTTACCATTATTGTTTGCTTAAATATGACCGCGGTGTCCATTCGTAATAGGTTACGTGAAAAATATCGGATGTTAGAGCACTAATCAATAAATGATAGTAGTGAATCATCAAATTATAGATTGAAGTGACAGAGAGTTAGTCACTTCATTGTTAAAAAATAAATAAAGAGCAAAATATGATTTCTGTAACACCCAAAGCGTTAGCAGACAGCCCAAATAAAGTTGATTTGGACAATTTATTACCAGCACAGGTTGCCCTTGAAATTAAAGGATTGAACCTACATTATGCGAATAAGCAAGCTTTACAAGACATTACTATGTCGATCCCTAAAGGGCAGGTAACTGCGTTTATCGGGCCTAGTGGTTGTGGAAAATCAACACTATTACGCTGTATAAATCGGATGAATGATCTCGTTGATATTTGTAAAATAACAGGAGAAATCAACCTCAATGGCGAAAATATTTATGATCGTAATGTTGATGTTGCTGAGCTGCGTAGAAAGGTAGGAATGGTATTTCAACGTCCTAACCCGTTCCCAAAAAGCATTTATGAAAATGTTGTCTATGGCCTACGTATTATGGGTGAGAGTAATCGTCGCGTATTGGATGAAGCAGCAGAGATCGCATTAAAAAGTGCGGCATTGTGGAATGAAGTTAAAGACCGTTTACATGAAAGTGCGTTAGGTTTATCAGGTGGACAACAACAACGATTAGTTATTGCTCGCGCTATAGCAATTAAGCCTGAAGTCTTATTGTTGGATGAACCTACCTCGGCGCTTGACCCTATTTCTACTTTGGTCATTGAAGAACTTATCAACGATTTAAAAAAGCAATTTACGGTGGTAATAGTTACGCATAATATGCAACAAGCAGCACGTGTTTCTGATCAGACGGCATTTATGTATATGGGGGACTTGATTGAATATAGCGATACCAATACGTTATTTACCATGCCATCTAAAAAGAAAACTGAAGATTATATTACTGGTCGTTACGGTTAGCATAGTAAGTTTAAGAAATACTCGAATAATTAAGGGTTAAAAATGAATAGTTTAAATAGTCGTCACATCTCTGGTCAGTTTAATGAAGACATAGAACGTGTTATGAATTTGGTTATGCAAATGGGCGGGTTAGTTGAAAAACAACTTCATGATGCATTAACCTCGGTCAGTGAAGCTGACGAAGCATTAGCCAAAATTGTATTGCAAAATGATTATCAGGTGAATAACCTTGAAGTTACCATTGATGACGAATGCACACGCATCATAGCTAAACGTCAACCTGCGGCTGGAGATTTACGTTTAATTATGGCGATTATAAAAACAATTGCAGATATTGAGCGAATTGGCGATGAAGCGACTAAGATAGCTAAAGTGACCTTAGAAAGTTTATCTAATAAACATAAAGATTTATTGCTCAATTTAGATAATTTAGGGCGTCAAGTACTCGAGTATTTACAAGATACTTTAGATGCTTTCACACGTATGGACGTTGAAGATGCTATTAGTATTCACAAAAGTGATGTCAAAATCGATCGTGAATATGAAGCCTTAATGCGTCAATTAATGACCTATATGATGGAAGACCCACGATCAATACCACAAGTGATGAGTGTTATTTGGTCCGCACGTGCTTTAGAGCGAATAGGTGACCGTTGTCAAAATATTTGTGAATACATTATTTATTTTGTCAAAGGAAAAGATGTTAGACATACGACGATGGAAGATATGGATAAGCTGTAAATAAAAGATGGCAGGACAGTAGTTTTAAAGCAATAAGTCATGCGAATTAAGCATTTGATCTTCGTTTCAAATGAGTTAGTATCCGCTCCGAATTATCATACAGAGAATTTGTTCTCCTGGAAAAAAATTATGGCCAGAAATTCAATACTTGGTGTTTTTGCAAAATCACCAATTAAACCATTAGAAAAACACATCAGGATAGTTGCAAAATGTTGTAACCAACTTATTCCTTTTTTTGCTGCATGTGCAGAGCAAGATTGGAATACTGCAGGGAAGCTTCGTACAAAAATTTCGAAATTTGAGCAAGATGCGGATAAACTAAAACGTCAATTACGTTTAGAACTACCTGGCGGATTATTTATGCCGGTAGACCGCACCGATTTATTAGAACTACTAAGCCAACAAGATAAAATTGCAAATAAAGCAAAAGATATTGCAGGTCGTATTTTTGGTCGTAAACTGCTCATACCTGAAAATATGCAAACCTCGTTTGTTGAATACGTTGCACGTAATATTGACGCGATTGAAAAAGCGGCAGATGCGATCAACGAGTTAGATGATTTATTAGAAACGGGTTTTCGTGGTCGTGAAGTTGTATTGGTTGAAAACATGATCAATCAACTTGATGCTATTGAAGATGATACCGACGTGATGCAAGTTACCTTACGCAGTGATCTCTTAGCCATTGAAAACGACTTAAATCCGATTGATGTGATGTTTTTATATCAAATTATCGAATGGATTGGTGATCTTGCCGATCTTGCTGAACGTGTTGGTGCACGTTTAGAAATTTTACTTGCTAGAAAATAAGGGCAGTCATGGATATTTTACTTACTCACGGCGCAACTCTTGTTATTCTTGCAGGCGTCGTTGGCTTTTTTATGGCTTGGGGTATTGGTGCTAATGATGTAGCCAATGCGATGGGCACATCAGTAGGTTCTAAAGCATTAACGATAAAACAAGCCATTATTATTGCTATGGTATTTGAATTCGCTGGTGCTTATTTAGCAGGTGGTGAAGTTACATCAACTATACGTAAAGGCATTATTGATGCCAGTTACTTTGTTGATACCCCCGAATTACTTGTTTTTGGTATGATTTCAGCATTATTTGCTGCCGCGACATGGTTATTAGTCGCTTCAGTACTTGGCTGGCCGGTATCAACCACACACTCTATTGTTGGTGCAATTATTGGCTTCGCTGCCGTTGGGGTTAGTCCTGATACAGTAGAGTGGAGTAAGGTTGTTGATATCGTTGGTAGTTGGATAATTACGCCATTGATTTCTGGTGTCATTGCATTTTTAATCTTTAATAGTGCCCAAAAACTTATTTTTGATACCGACAAGCCGTTACAACAAGCAAAACGTTATGTTCCTTTTTATATGTTCCTTGCTGGTTTTGTACTTGCGTTAGTGACCATTAAAAAAGGTTTAAAACACCTTGGTTTACACATTGGTGCAGTAGATGGTTATTTATATGCTATTGCTGTGGCATTAATCGTCGCTATCATAGGTAAGATATTCATCAATCGTCTTAACTTTGATGAAAAAGCTGACAAATCTACACATTATGCCAATGTAGAAAAAGTTTTTGCATTACTTATGATCGTTACCGCATGTTGTATGGCGTTTGCGCACGGTTCAAATGATGTTGCTAATGCGATAGGACCTTTGGCTGCGGTTGTTAGTATTGTTGATAATGAAGGGCAAATAGCCGCTAAATCAGCGATAGCATGGTGGATATTACCACTAGGTGGTTTTGGTATCGTTGCTGGTTTGGCATTATTTGGACATAAAGTTATCGCAACGATTGGTAACGGTATTACACATTTAACGCCAAGTCGTGGTTTTGCTGCTGAATTAGCTGCAGCATCTACAGTGGTTATTGCTTCAGGTATTGGTTTACCCATTTCCACAACACAAACCTTAGTTGGTGGCGTGTTAGGTGTAGGAATGGCAAGAGGTATTGCCGCTATTAACATGACGGTAGTGAGAAATATTATTGTTTCGTGGGTGATTACATTGCCGGTAGGCGCTGGTCTTTCAATTATATTTTTCTGGATGATGAAGGCTACATTTAGCTAATTGAATAGCTAAATTTTAAAATTTAAAGCCCGTGTATTGTAAAATGCACGGGCTTTTATTTATGTATAGCTCTTGAGTTCATAGAGGCTATGAAGTTAGGTTTATATTCCTATTCTTTATCGCGTCTCGCTACGCTCTAATCGACTTACATTAGCTGAGATGTCTTCGTTGATACACCGTACCTTGTCTATAAATTTGCTAGATAATATTGACTTCTATGTCGAACCTTCATCACTTGAATTGAGCTACATTTGGTGTCCGTTGATAAACTATACATTGATAATGAATTCAGGGTATTATTAACATTCTTGGTCGAGTCTGGCCATGTTTGAGTCTACCTACAAGATTGAATTAAATAAGGAAATTTATGCGTACTTTTATTATGATTTTTTCAGTACTTTTATTGTCGTCATGTACGACTTTAAATAGAGCGGACAATAATTCACGATGGGATTTTGATCATGATCTACAATTTAAAGAAACAAAATTAGCAGACAATAAATACCATTTAGAAATAATCCCTAAAAATAAGACCTATTTTAGTCAATTAGCCACTTTTTTAATGAGACACTCGTATCAACTTTGTGGTCAGTACGGTTATAACCTTGAAATATTAGATGGCGTTGAAGGTTTTAATGATCGTGCCGGTTTACCACATCTTATCCAATCTTCACTTAGTGCTAATGTGGAATGTAAAAAGTAAATATTACTATTTTTTGAATTGATAATACCTTTTTGGCGTCTCTTCCATGAAGGTTTTAAATTCTCGAATAAAATGGGCTTGATCAAAATAATTATGGTCGTTTGATCATTGAGTCAGAGAGTCAAACTGGTCGTTTGCAATCGTTGTTTATATCGTTCTAATTTTATTGAGACGAATATAAGCGCTTGGTGTAATTCCGATATAAGTTTTGAATAAACGTTGTAGACTTCTCGAAGAAATATCAAAGGTATTACATAACTGAGCTATGTTGATTACTTCATTGTTATTGATCTGTAATAAAATCTCAATTATATAAATTTTAGGTAGGTGTAAAAAATGAAGGCTACTCATTTTAGTTGATGGTAAATTTTACCTTATTCAACCAAAACAAGTAGCCCTCATACTTTATTCTAATTACTGCTTAAAATAAAACGCTTCGCTAGAAAGCTATACGTAACTAAATAACTAAATAACTAAATAATTACATAACTTTAATGGGTACAGCTTTACCAGCGAACTTAGTGCTCATTTCTTGTGTCGGAGGAATGAAGTCAGTCAGCGTAATACCGTCTACCGCAGCTTTGTATTCTTCGATTGTAGGGAAACGACCCAATACCGATGAAAGTACCACTAAAGGTGTGGAACCTAGTAGTGATTCACCTTTCTTCTCAGCTGAATCTGCTACAACACGACCTTGGAACAAGCGCGTTGACGTGGCAATAACCGTGTCACCAGGTTCAGCTTTCTCTTGGTTACCCATACATAAGTTACAACCTGGGCGTTCAAGATACATGATGTTTTCGTACTTAGTACGAGCAGCGCCTTTCGGGTTTGCATCATCAAATTCAAAACCAGAGTACTTTTGTAAAATTTCCCAGTCGCCTTCAGCTTTAAGTTCATCAACAATGTTGTATGTTGGTGGTGCAATAACTAAGGGGGCTTTAAAGGTTACGCTGCCGTTTTGTTTTTCAAGGTTACGTAACATTTGCGCGATGATTTGCATGTCACCTTTGTGAACCATACAAGAGCCAACAAAAGCTAAGTCAACAGGCTTATCTTTGTAGAATGATACCGGACGGATTACATCATGGGTATAACGTTTTGATACGTCATCATTGTTAACGTCAGGATCAGCAATCATTGGCTCATCGATAACGTCAAGATCTACCACAACTTCTGCATAGTATTTAGCGTTTTCATCAGGCGATAATGCTGGCGTAGTACCTGATTTGATGCCTTCAATACGTTTTTCAGCTAAAGCAATTAAACCGTTAAGGGTTTTCGCTTCATTTTCCATACCTTTGTTAATCATAATCTGGATACGGCTCTTAGCAATTTCCAGTGATTCAATTAACGTGGCATCTTCTGAAATACAGATAGATGCTTTTGCTTTCATCTCTGCTGACCAATCAGTAAAGGTGAAGGCTTGATCCGCTAGTAACGTACCGATGTGCACTTCAATAACGCGGCCTTGGAAGACATTCTCGCCACCAAATTGTTTAAGCATTTGCGCTTGTGTAGCGTGCACGACATCACGAAAATCCATGTGGCTTTTCATATGACCTTTAAAGGTCACTTTTACCGACTCAGGAATTGGCATTGCTGCTTCACCTGTCGCTAGTGCTAAGGCAACAGTACCTGAATCGGCACCGAAGGCTACCCCTTTAGACATACGCGTATGTGAGTCACCACCAATGATGATAGCGCGGTCGTCAACGGTAATGTCATTCAATACTTTGTGAATAACATCCGTCATTGGCAGATATTCGCCCTTAGGATCACGCGCGGTGATAAGACCAAACTTATTCATGAAGCTCATCAATTTAGGAATGTTAGCTTTTGCTTTACTATCCCATACTGAAGCTGTGTGACAACCTGATTGGTAAGCACCGTCAACAATCGGCGAAATAGTAGAAGCAGCCATCGCTTCTAGCTCTTGGCATGTCATTGGGCCGGTAGTGTCTTGAGAACCAACAATGTTCACTGTAACGCGAACATCTGAACCTGCATGTAATGGCGTGTCAGAAGTTACACCTACAGCGTTGTTGTTAAATATTTTTTCAACAGCGGTTAAGCCTTGACCTTCGATTGACGTTTCTTTTGCCAATGCAAATACTTGTGTTGCTTTTATACCTAATGCTTGTGCGGCGAAAGTTTGTAGTTTTTTACCAAAAACAACAGCGTAAGAACCGCCGGCTTTCATGAATTCTACTTTCTGTGGCGTAAAGGCAGATGATATGTCGGCAAGTACTTTGTCGCCGTTATATAATTTTTTCGTTTTGGTATTGATAGTTAATATAGTGCCCGTTGCCACTGAATAGGCTTCTTCAAGTACAGAATCGCCATTTGCGTCAATAACCGCGTTGCCGTTTGCATCGACTTTCTTAACCCAGTTTTTAAGGTCAAGACCAATACCGCCAGTTACATCTACTGTCGTTAAGAAGATTGGCGAAATACCATTGGTACCCGCAACTACAGGTGCAATGTTAATAAAAGGTACGTACGGGCTTGCTTGTTTACCTGCCCAAAGAGCAACATTGTTAACACCAGACATACGAGATGAACCAACACCCATAGTGCCTTTTTCTGCGATAAGCATAACTTTTGCGGTAGGGTGCTTAGCTTGTAATGCTTGTATTTCTTGTTGAGCTTCAGGAGAAATTAAGCATTTACCATGTAATTCACGATCGGCACGAGAGTGAGCTTGGTGACCCGGCGACAATAAATCAGTTGAAATATCACCTTCGCCGGCAATATAAGTCACCACGTCAATATTTTCTGCAATATCAGGCAGTTTAGTGAAAAACTCTGCGTTAGCGTAGCTTTCTAAAATATCTTTAGCAATTGGATTGCCTGCTTTTAAAGCCGCTTCAAGGCGTGCAGTATCAGCGTCATATAGAAAAACTTGTGTTTTTAACACATCTGAAGCTTGAGCAGATAATGCAGCGTCATCGCCTAATGCAAGGTCGAGTAATACTTCAATTGAAGAGCCGCCTTTCATGTGAGATAACAATTCAAACGCAAACGTTGGGGTAATTTCTGCTACCACTGATTCAGCTAGAATAATTTCTTTTAGAAAAACAGCTTTTACACCCGCAGCACTGGTTGTGCCCGGTAATGTATTATAAATGAAAAAGTTAAGCGAATCTTCGCGATGCTTACTTCCTAAATCTTTAATCTGAGCGATAATTTCAGATAACAAATTGGCAGCATCAATTGGCAGAGGAGCTAACCCTAATTTGTTCTTACGATTTTCAATTTCGGCTATATACTCTAAATACAGGCTCATTCAATTCTCTCTTTAGCTATAATATGCTAATAACATTGTCATTAGCAGGACAAATCATCTCTCTAGTTTACCTTATTTTCTGACTTCTACGAATCATTTGGTTAAATAAGCACTATTCATATCATTTATGTTGGGTAGTCAATATCGTTATATGAGTTATATAACGCCATAGGTAATACGCTAAAATGTTATTGATAACTTGTAGGCTTTTTTATCCCCATGTTTTCGAACTCAAAAAAGTCAGACATAAAATACCGTTATGATTTTTATTTCTGGCTATAGTATTGTCTATTTTCCAAGTTTTTCTTTGATTTTTTTCATATGAGCACGAAAACTTTTGTCGAATTTACTTGATCCACATGCAAATGATGAGACTGAGGTTACGCCCTCCATACCCACATTACTTAAATCTCTTTCGATCAAGCAACGACCATCATCACCTTTGACTATTGCCACATTATCAGAAAGCACAGTGGTATTTGTTGTCTTTTTTTCTTCATAGCTAAGTTGTTTGGAGGAGTGTTGTACAGGGATAGGCTCACCGTGCATAACGGATACCGAACGATGTTGTTGATATTGTTGTAATCCTTGTTGTATTGATTCTCTATTAATACTGCTTTGTAGTTTATTGAGTTGTGCTAAGGCTGAAAAATCAGGCTTAGCTATAGCTTCATTAAACGATTGTTTATTATCTTTTCTTTGCAAGGGAAGGGTTATTGGTTCAATATTTTTTTCTACTTTGATACGGACATCTTGAGTAGACAAAACTTTTTTTATTTCATTTTTTTCTGTGGACTTTGGCTCAATAACTTCAATTTTAGTTTCCGTCATGGGTTCTGGCGTTATGTTTTTTTTAAGCGCTGCAGGTGGTTTTTTATAGAGGTAACTTTTTATTGCTTTAATCGGAGGAGGGATCTTTTCAGGGACGTGATTATCCATACGACTTAATAGTAAAAATATTAAGATATGCACCAATATAGAAATTATTAGGGCAGGCGAACGTCCTTTTAATGTAAAAATAATATCAACAACTTTGAGTTAAGGGGTTTTTAGATAAAGGGAAATAGAGATAAAGGTAAAAAATAGACCTACAAAAAAAATGTAAGTTCCAAAAAAGTTAATAATTTAAGAAATTATTTTGGATTAATGATCGCGGCAATAGCACCGTTGTCTAACAATGCGGATAACTTCTCAGATATTAAATCGATGTCTTGATGAAAAGGGGACATTTTTGAAATGCCGATGTAGGAATCAACACTTTTGTCATATTGATATTGAGCAAGTTTCAGTTTTGTTTTATATGTTTGTTGCTCCACTAAGGGCATAATTGTTTGTTCTCGTTCTAAAAAAGTATCAATTCTTTTGTTTAATAACATCTTAATTAATTGCTGATGGTTAGTTACTGCTACTTTATTTAATTGCCTATTATGATCAAAATCATCAAAATAAGTGAAGCCCCGTAATACACCAATGGAGATATTATTTAGATCTTTAGCGCTTTTTATTTGTAATTTGCTATCGATACTAAGATAAAATCGTAAAGGAAAGTGTTGAACTTCATAAGGCCGGTTAAGGTAACCGATATATTTTTCACGTGCCGGTGTTTTTCTAATCGCGACTATCATATCGGCTTGCCCATACTCAATCATAGCGAAGCATCTTGCGACGGGACATCTCAAAAAATTTAATTTTTTGTTAAGCTTGTTGGCGAGTAAACGTATCACCTCAATATTTTTTCCCACATATCGTCCTTCAACAAAATCAACCATTGGGGGCTCAAGAGAAACCGCAACGTTTATCGTGTCTTTTTGCTCGGCAACAGCAGATGAACTGAAAATAGATAAAAGGATGAACAACCTAAAGAACACGTTTTTTGATACCTAATTAAATAACAGGGGTAAGAATACGGATAACTTCCCTTAAGTATATACATTATGGAAAGATTATTCATATTTTGAATTTATTAAAGTAATTGATCACGGAACAGCGTGCCAAAAGGCAAGTTTTTGCTATAATCAAGGTAGACTTATCTAATAACGTTATTTATTTGTTTTTAGCTAATTACTTAACTAACTAACAGATAAATATTGTTTTGAGGTGAATATGGAATACGAATTTATTCAAGATCCAATTACAGGTTATGCTAAAGCCAAATTTTCGATGGAACATGAAGTTATGGGACCTTGGTTAGAAGTTGAAGTAGGCCATAATACTGAAAAGCTTACAGAGCTATTAACCGCAATAGCCAAGCTTAATACGCGCAAAAACAGTGATCTTTTAGTAACCGGGCATGAATACTCTGCTGTATTTAGCGAAGATGACGTTACCATTCAAACAAATGCTAGCCTTAATGGCGCTCAGTCACTACCTGATACTTTAGCGGAAGAAGATCTTGATTTTGATCAAAACAATATTGCCTCTTGTGGTATTGAAGACTTTAAAGAATTACTACATTCGTGGGCAATATTTATTAAACGCTAATGATCAAAATTGCACAATAAAAAATTAACTTTTAGCGTGCAATAATTATCACACTTCTTAACAAAAATTCTCTGAATATTTATTTACTATTGTTATATATTATAGGACATTAAAAATACTATATTTTATAATTTAAATCGACATTAGTATTTGAAGCCTCATCCTAAAAAGAGAACTTATGAGTATTACAACAAACACCGATCAGGTTAAAAATCGACGCATGGTACAGCTTAGGTATGTATTATCACCTATCGCTATTATTTTTTTAGCCTTGTTTGTGGTTGGCATTTTAGGAGCATTAGCGCCCAAACCCGCTAAAAAACCACCGGAAATAAAACCGCCCCTTGTTGAGGTCATTGAACTGGTTCGTAAAGATGTTACTTTTTCTATTGCCAGCCAAGGCAATGTCGTACCAAGAACAAAAACAAACCTTATCTCTGAAGTATCAGGCGTTGTTACTTATATTGCTGAGAAATTTAACGTTGGTGGGTTTTTTAAAAAGGGTGAAGTATTACTCAATATTGATGACATTACCTACCGGGTTGCGGTGCTACAGGCTCAAGCGCGATTAGAAGCTGCGCAAGCAGTGTTGATCGAAGAGCAAGCAAATGCAGCACAAAAAAAAGATGAATGGTTATTAACAGGAAAAACGTTAGCGCAAGCGCCTATATTAGCCTTGAGAATACCACAATTACAAAAATCTAAAGCAGATGTCAAAGCAGCACAAGCAAGTTTACAAGAAGCAGAAGTTAAGTTAAGACGTACAACAATAACAGCGCCCTACGATGCGATGATCCAAGCAAAGCATGTTGATATTGGTCAGTATGTTGCAATGGGTTCAGTATTAGCATCAACTTTTGCCGTGGATTTTGCCGAAGTACGTTTACCGATAAAGCAAAAGGATGTGCTGTTTTTGAACTTACCTAAGGTAAATCAGCACAGCAATGGCTCATCAGTTAATCTTACCTATCAACTGGGTAGTGAAGAATTTTCAGTATCATCAAGATTAACGCGCTATGAAGGGGAGGTTGACAGTGCTAGTCGTGTTCATTATGTTGTCGCTCAAATAGACGATCCTTATCACATCAAATCAACAAATAATTCTCCAGCGTTACGTGTTGGAATGTATGTCAATGCGATAGTCTCGGGTAAAGTATTAACTGATACTATTGCTATCCCACGAGGCGCGGTATATGGCGAAAACACTATACGTTTAGCCGATCAAAACCATTTGTTTTTACAAGAGGTTTCGATATTACGCAGTGATGCTGATTATGTTTATACCCGAGATGTTATAGCGCCGGGTATGCGCTTAATTACCACTAAAATAGAATCAGTTGTTGATGGTATGACGCTACGAATTTCCGGTGAGGAAAATGTCAGTAAAATTATGACAAACAATACCAAAAAACAAGGCGAATAAAGATGAGCCAACAATCACAACAATCATCTGAAAAATTATCAGGCATCATCGCTTGGTTTGCACGAAATAATGTTGCAGCAAACTTACTGATGGTGTCTATTCTTGTTGTCGGTATTTTTTCTTATCAAAACATCAACAAGAAAATGTTCCCTGAATTTAACCCAAACAGCATACAAGTCACTGTTGCACATTTAGGTGCCGCGCCTGAAGAAGTTGAGCAGTCGGTGATCTTAAAAGTTGAAGAAGCGTTGGAAGATCTTGAAGGCATTAAGCGCATAACGTCTACTGCTAATGAAGGTTTTGGCGTCGTAAATATTGAACTGCAGTCAGGTTATTCGATATCAGAAAAGCTTGATGAAGTTAAAATGCAAGTTGATGCGATCACCACATTCCCTGAACAAACAGAAAAACCCATTGTCAGTAAATTGGAATTTAAAAGCCAAGTCTTATGGCTTTCTATTAATGGCACTATGGACAGACGTTCCCGACAAGTCATGGCACAAACCATTCGTGATGAAATTATGATACTACCGAGTGTCAATAGTGCAGATGTTGTTGGTAACCGAGATTATGAAATTAGCATTGAGGTTTCAGAGGATAAGTTGCAAAAATTTGGCCTTACTTTTGATGAAATAACTCGTGCGGTACGAGCATCCTCCGTTGATATGCCAGGGGGCACGATTAAAACGCGTGGTGGTGATATTCTACTTCGAACACAAGGACAAGCATATACTGGAGTAGAGTACGGTAATTTGGTCGTTAAAACGTCTACCGATGGTACGCATTTAATCTTGTCTGATGTGGCTAATATTGTTGATGGCTTTGTTGAATCTGAAGGTTTTTCTAAATTTGATGGTCAACAGACTACTAGTATTCGAGTGCAATCAACCGGTGATCAAAACGACTTAGAAATTGCCGCCGAAGTACGCGCATACGTTGAAAAAAAGAACTTAAGCCTACCTAAAGGTGCCGAACTTGAAATTTGGGGTGACTCTTCTTTTTATCTATCAGAGCGTTTAGATATGATGGTAGCCAATATGTTAGTGGGCTCGCTGTTAGTCTTTTTGGTGTTGACATTGTTTTTAAGAATCAAAATTGCCTTTTGGGTGATGTTAGGTATTCCGATTAGCTTTTTTGGCGCTTTTATTATGATGCCGCTCTTAGGTGATTGGTCAGTATCCATTAATCTACTGAGTTTATTTGCCTTTATTATGGTGCTAGGCATAGTGGTTGATGACGCTATTGTTATTGGTGAAAGTGCTTATTCAGAAATTCAGCGTTACGGACACTCAACAGATAATATTATTAGAGGTACCATGCGGGTAGCGATGCCAGCTACTTTTGGCGTATTAACAACGATTGCCGCTTTTGCGCCGCTACTATTTATCGATGCAAGTTTTGCCGCTTTTTTTAGATCTATCGCGATTGTGGTCAGTTTTTGTCTAGTATTCTCATTAATCGAATCTAAGTGGATTTTACCCTCGCATTTAGCGCATATGAAATATGTGCCACTCACAGAAGAAAATAGTAATCGTTTAGAAAAATTACAAATGCGTTTTAAAGATTGGCTCGAGCATTTTATTCATTACACCTATAAACCCCTATTAGAAAAAGCCTTAATTGCGCGTTATAACACCATGGCGGCCTTTATAGCGATATTAATATTGGCTATAGGTTTAATTGCCGGTGCTTTTGTTAAGGTTGAAGTATTTCCTAATGTCCCAAGTGATTTTATTCAAGGGAACATCACTATGGTTGATGGGTCTGCGCCAAGTGAAAGAAATAAAGCCATTGACAGAGTAATGGCAGCAGCGCTTAAAATTTCTGCTGACAATGAACATAATGGTGTCAGTTTCCTTAGACATACCATGGTCTTTACACAAGGCAATACCGGTGCAGGATTTTTATTGGAATTGGTTAAATCTGAACATCGAGAATTAGATGCGTATGCCATTGAAAAACTGTGGCGTGAAGCAATAGGTGAAATTCCTGGAACACGTGAACTCCGATTTTTTGCGGGCACAAACGCAGGAGGTGGTGCCGCCATAGAGTTTCAGTTAACCGGTCGTAACGACAGTGAACTTGAAGCGGCAGCAGAAGCTATTCAAGGTAAATTAAAAGAATATGACGGCGTTTATGATGTTCGTAATTCTTTCTCACGTGGTAGCCAAGAAATTAAACTTGATATTAAACCCGAAGCCGAAATTTTAGGTATCACGCTAGCTGCGTTAGCAAAACAAGTACGCCAAGCGTTTTTTGGTGATGAGGCGCAGCGAATTCAGCGTGGTCGTGATGAACTTAAAGTCATGGTGCGTTACCCCAAAGAAAATCGTCTATCCATTGCTGATCTCGAAGATATGTGGGTACGTACACCAAGTGGCGAAAAAGTGCCCTTTTATCAAGTCGCCAACATTTCTATAGGACAAGGCTTTTCAAGTATTACCCGTATTAATCAAAAACGTTCAATTACTATTTCTGCTGACATTGACAGTGAAAAAGTAGAGTCACGTAAAGTTGTCACAGAAATGAACGAAGTAAGTATTCCTGAAGTGTTAAGTCACTATCCAACGGTTGAATACGGCGTTGAAGGCGCAAGTAAAGATCAAGCGGACTTTTTACGACAATTAGGTATGGCGGGTCTCGGTGCTTTATTCCTTATTTATGGTTTGATTGCTATTCCAACTAAATCTTACGTGCAACCGCTAGTGATCATGTCGGTGATCCCTTTTGGTATTATTGGCGCGATTGTCGGTCACTGGTTATTAGGAAAAACCATTAACATGATGTCGATGTATGGCTTTATCGCATTAACGGGTGTGGTGGTAAATGATAGTTTGATCATGGTTGATTTTATTAATAAAGCGAAAGGCTCAGGTATGAAAATGATGGAAGTGGTAATGCAAGCTGGAACACAACGTTTCAGAGCTATCCTATTAACGTCTTTAACCACCTTTTTTGGTATATTTCCTCTTTATTTTGAGAGTAGTTTACAAGCGCAATTTATTATCCCGATGGCGATATCATTAGGTTTTGGCATTGTGTTTGCGACAGTTATTACATTATTCTTAATTCCTGCGCTGTACTTGATTAAAGAAGATCTGCATAACCTGTTCGGTAAAAAAGACAAAGTAGCAATTGAACAGTTAACCTCTTAGTTTAAAATTAGAACAATGATGAGATCCTGCAGGCAGCCTTATAAATAGCTGTCAGCAGGTATTTTAATACCAAAGATCAAATATCAAAGTTCAATCCAATAGTAATTTTCATACTCCCTTAAAGGATTAACTTTTATACCAATCTGCACAAAGATGTGATCTAATATGTTTTTATTTTGGAAGTAGACACCACGTTTTGGAACAACTCACCTCAGTAGATTTACTCAAATTATCAAGAAAGGAAACAAATGGGCGAA
>JBLHNB010000096.1:0-19978 GCA_047621305.1 Alteromonadaceae bacterium
GAAGAGCTTTATCTGTGATGTGTCAAGAGTAATGAAATTATGTGATCGCGACTGGATAAAAGTGGGAACTTAATTAATGCAATTGGTATTACTCTGCCGCGAGCGGCTTCGTTCAACAATATACACAACATGGGCGCCAGAACCTTGTATGCAAAGTTGTGTGATTATTTCTATGGTATTTTTAGCGGGTAAAGCAAGTATAAGAATATCGACAGGGGTATTCATTAACGCCTTAATATTTGTTAAACATGTTATCCCTTGAAAGCATTCAATGTTAGGTTTAATAACATATAAGTTTTTTTTAGGTATTTTTGATTGACGGATATTTTTTAAAATCATAACGCCGATATTGCCAGGTTTGTTGGATACACCAGCGATAGCAAGGGAGTTGGGCGATAAAAGCTGGCTATGATTTAAAGGGACAGGGCATATATTATCACTTTCGTCGGTGTCGATAAGAGCAACACCGTCTAAGGCTATAATGTTTCCTGAAGTACTGACAACAAAAGGATTTACCTCCAAAAGTGTTATGTTTTTATCCGCCATTATTTGCCCTAATGACCAGAGTGATTTAAAAAAAGCAAATGATTTTTCTCGAGTAATCATCGCATCTTGTTGGCGAGCGTTTCCTAAGAGTAATCTCCCTAGCCAGTGTGCTGTAAATTCTTCAAATGCTTCTTGAGGATTGTAAACAGAGGAAGGCCAAACTAATAATGGTGTTTTTAATTCCTTAGCCCATTCTTCAGTGAGTAGACCGCCAAAGCCAATACTTATCACTGCGCCACAGCATTTGTCTCTTGTTAAGCTGACAAATATTTCACTTGGGACTCCTGCAGGTGATTGAAAAGATATTCTCTCAGTGATTAACGTACCTATCCAGGGGTATTGTAAATTTAAACGTGTTTTCATTTCATTATTTAATATCAATACGTTGCTTAGGTCATAATTACCAAAGTGGACAGCATTTAGGTCTGACTTATGCCATAAGTTTTTAGCGAGTCCTTTGATAACTACCGCTTCACCTTCTATAAAAGGGCAGGTACCAGTAGGTACTTGATCACAGAGGAGGAAGGATTTTGGCGTTTTAATCCCTGCTTGATTAAGAATTTTATAAACGTGATATTCAGAAACGAATTGATTAGTCATCAGCATTATTATTTATTAAGTAATAGCCTTAGTTTAAATGGCATTTGTTCAATTGATATTGTGATACATCAAAAAATAATGACTTGTATAATTTGTGTCGTAACGAGGTGGGTGTCTTTTTTTAGTGGCTGTAATAGTTTAACTAGCTGATATTAATTGACAAAGTGAGGTTTTTTAGTGTGAGAAATTTATACGTTACTGCTTTACAATATTTATTTACATATATCCTCATTTATTTGAAAGCAGACCAGCTTTAAGGTCTTTCTATTGTTGTAAAAATTAGTTTACAATACGATATTGTTGTTAGGTGAGTTATTAAAAGGAATATAAATGCGCTTGGAAATAGTTTGTAGTGATCGAGTAGGTATTGCGCAAGAAATTTTATCCATTTTTGTTGAAAGAGATATCGATTTACGCGGCATAGAGTTAAAACAGCCAGGCCATATATTCATTAACATCCCAGATTTAGACTTTTCTGAATTGCAAACCTTTATGCCACAACTTCGCCTGATCACTGGGGTTATAGATGTTAAAACAACAGCATATATGCCTTCAGAACGAGAAAGAAACGAATTAGAGACGCTGATAAAAACCTTTCCTGACCCTTTTATTTCAATTGACTCTAAAGGTTATATTCGTATCGTTAACAATGTTTCCGCAGGCCTAATGGGACAAAAAGAAGATAGTTTAGTGGGAGAGCACATTAGTTTGTGGTTGAAAGGGTTTAACTTCAATCGTTGGTTAGATGGAGAAGAAGTACTGGCGCAAACGCGTCGGCTTAAATTTCAAGAAGATGATTTTGTTGCTGACATTATGCCGATCCACGTTTGTGATGGTATTGAAAGTAATGTACTCGCTGGTGCGGTACTTATTCTAAAATCAGAAATGCGCCTTGGTCAGCAAATTAGCGCATTTAAACAAGCTAATGAGAATAATTTTGCTGGTATTCAGGCGAGTAGTGGCGCTATGCGTAAAGTTATACGTGAAGCTAAACGTATGGCTTTATTAGATTCATCGATGCTGATTGTAGGTGAAACAGGCACAGGTAAAGAACTGCTTGCTCATGCGTGTCATGCAGCAAGCGAACGAACAGACAATCCTTTTATGACCTTAAGTTGTGCCGCTTTACCTGACGATGCTGCTGAAACAGAGTTATTTGGTGTTGGTAGTCAAGGAGAAGCTAACAGTAAACGAGGCTTGTTTGAACTTGCTGACGGTGGGACTATATTTCTTGATGAAGTCGGAGAAATGTCGCCAAAATTACAAACAAAATTACTGAGAGTTATTCAAGATGGTAGCTTTAGGCGTGTTGATGACGAAAAAGAAATAAATGTTAATGTTCGTATAATTGGCTCAACAAACCGAGACTTGCTTAGTATGGTTTCTTTAGGCGAGTTTCGAGAAGATTTGTATTACCGACTTAATGTCTTAGGTTTAAATATCCCCTCGTTGCGTGAACGCCGTTCAGATATTATCCCATTATCAGAGTTTTTTATCGCAAAATTTGGCCAACGTATTGGTAAATCAAGTGTAACTCTATCTGATGACTGTCGAGACTTTGTAGAGCACTACCCGTGGCCGGGGAATGTTAGACAACTTGAAAATGTTCTTATTAGAGCGGTATCTTTGATGGAAGGGAGTATAGTGATGACATCTCACTTACAACTTCCGGCATATACACGTGAACATGGTTATTTAGAACAAGAATTTGAAGGTACACTGGACGCAGCCGTTAAAAACTTTGAAGCGGACTTATTACGTAAATTATACCCTGCCTATCCAAGTACTAGGCAATTAGCAAAAAAATTAGGTTTGAGCCATACGGCTATCGCAAATAAGCTACGTGAATACGATATTAATAAAAAAACAGTTAAGATTTAAGGGAGTATTAAATGAAATTATATGGTTATTGGCGCTCATCGGCAGCCTATCGCGTTAGAATTGCGCTAAACTTAAAAAGTATAGCGTGTCAGTTGCTATCAGTACATTTGGTTAAAAATGGTGGTGAGCAGCATCATGATGAATATGTTGAGTTAAACCCAACACATCTAGTGCCTACTTTAATTGACGGCGAACTTGTATTGAATCAATCTATGGCTATTATTGATTATTTAGATAATCTTTATCCTGAGGTTGCTTTATACCCTGATAACTTTGCTGAAAAAGCCATAGTACAATCGTTAGCACTCGATATTGCTTGTGAAATTCATCCTGTTAATAATTTACGTATACAACAATATTTAGTGAATGAACTTAATGTAAGTGACCAAGATAAATTAAAATGGACTTTACATTGGATGAATATAGGATTTACAGCGCTTGAAACACGTTTAAAGAAAACGTCAGGCGATTATTGTTATAAAAACAAAATTACTATTGCGGATTTATGTTTGGTTCCACAGGTATATAATGCAAATCGCTTTGGGCTAGATATGTCTCAATACCCGATGGTCACCGAAATAGTGGCACGTTGTAACCAGCATTCTGCTTTTATAGATGCTTTACCTGAGAATCAAGACGACGCACAGTAGACGTTTTAACATGAGATTTTTACATTTTCATACAAATGAAAAAATCACCTTATAGTATGTAATCATCAATTTGTATAAAGGTTTATATGAGCGATTCAACAGAAACAATCAAAAAATCTCCTTCAAAAAGCTTAATCGCAGGGATTGTCGGCATTTTTTTAGCTTTAATTTTATTATGGGCATTTCTTAACAATGATGAAGAGGATGTGATCGAAACAGCTCCTGTAGCCATTAAACAGGTGCTTGCTGTTATTGAAGATAAGCCAGATGTCGTCGAAATAGAAACTGTGATTGAACCAGTTGCTGAGGTACCAGAACAATTAGTTGTAGTTACTGCTCCTTTACCTACCTTGGATGAAAGTGATAGCTGGTTACAAGAAAAGCTACCTGCATTAACGTGGCGAAAGGAACTTTTAAAGCTGGTGATCAATGACGATATGATCAGGCGATTTGTTGTCTTTACTGATAACTTCTCTCAAGGGCTAGTAGCTTATGAACATAGTCCTTTAGTGGCACCTAGCAGTGGATTTTCAGCATTAGAAGAAAAAAGTGATAACAACGAATCCAAAACAAAATGGCAATGGGATGAAATATCAACAAGGCGCTTTAGCTTATACGTAGATTTATTACGTTCGGTTGATACTGACTCGTTAGTTGAGTGGTATATAGAATTAAAACCTTTGATAGACCAAGCCTATAGTGAACTAGGTTACCCAGACAATGATTTTTCTGAGGTATTACAGAGTACTATTACACGAGTTTTAGACATGGAGTTACCAAAAGAACCGATAGAGCTTGTACGCCCAAGTGTTATGTACCGTTATAAAAATGCTGAAATTGAAGCGCTTGATGATGCAGACAAATTACTGTTGCGCTTAGGTAAAGAAAACTTGTTAGTCATAAAGTCAGTATTACTCGAGATTAACGAAAAACTTACTCGGCAACGTTAGTTAACCCCATTGAATTAAAGTATTGACCGACTCAGACTCATTCAGTGAACACGACTTTAATATGGATTATTGCTGAATTATCAAAATATGCATGTTTTTGTATGAAAAACATGCAAGTAAACGAGATTGTATAAGTAGTGCTTGCATCATCTCATGCTATTAGCCATAATCGCCGCGTCAAACATCATCTATGGTGACCCTTTCGGTCCCTTCGCAATGATACTCTGTGAACTCGGCCAGATCCGGAAGGAAGCAACCGCAGCAGACGACTTATGTGCCGGAGTGTGCTGATTGGGTTACCACCAATCTTATTATTTAAAAATACATATACTATTTAGCTGTTCTTCCAAATGGTGTGTATTTAACAACCAGGATATCCTCTTAGAATATTTTATTACACTATAGAAATCAATTGTGAAAATACCTGTCAAAAAATTAATCTTTACTTTGTTTGCTACGATGAAAACACTTACGTAACTAAAATATGATATAACTAAAATATTACCTAATATTCATTCAAGTTGATTAATACCAATTGAAATAATGAATCGATCATTCTAAGACGGTCTAAATATCCAATATCTGCGTTGCTTTCAATCCCAATAGTACGCTATTACTCACTCAAGCGCCTTGCTCTTGAACATTTACTCTTGCTTATAATAGAACACTACTTTAATTCAATGGGTATAACTATCTGCTCATTTTTAATGGTTGAAACGCATAACTGCTGCGTTACAAACTTAATAAGTAGGGTACTGCTTGCTAAACTTTTGTATCTTATTACTAGGTTCTAGATGAGAGTTGAGCGATTTCATCTTTTATTTTACTATTTGTATCAAGTAATTTTTTATAAAATATAGGCGTGATTTGCTCGCTTTTATCTAATTTATGATATAGCTCGTCAAATATTCCTGCATGGTCGTGATTAATATGAGGAAGTGTGATTTTTTGCTGCGTCCGCAATGAACTTTCAACTACAGAAACGGCCTTGTCAATATGACCCGTACCCAACCATTTAAAAACGTTTGAAATAATAATATCTGGATTTTTAAGGAGCGCTTCATAGGAAAACATCGCACAAGGGTATCGTCGGGTCATCATGTCTCTGAGTAATTCAAAATTGGCGTTCCACCAATTGTAACCTATAGGTAAAATAAGTTTAGTGGCGTTCACATTTATGTCATCAGCAGCATTGTTTTGATTTTTTATTATTTGATCTAAGCGTTGTTGAGACGTTTCACTTTCTTGCCAATTACGAATTGTTGCAATGACTTTATCAATATAGGCAAAATCAGTTTTCACTAAACCATCAGAAAAAACTTTAACACCATAGTCTTTTACTTGAGTAGGAGCGAACCAATGTCCAGACTCTGGTGAGGGATTGGTATGATAATTTATGCCTTGTACTAATTGACTCTCATAAAAACCATTTTTGTTAGCGGCTTCTATTTTTTTCCAATGAGCTGGAAACTTATCGCCAAATATTTTAAATCCACCCGCTTCAAGAATTTGCATCCATAAAGATGTACCAGAGCGTCTGTTACCTGTGACAATTATCATTGTGAGTCTAAGCTTCTTATCGGCATATAACTGTTTGTTAAGTTATATTGAGTCATTATTTATTATCAGTCTAACGCGTTAGGATTTATTGCTCAAGTAAGAAGATAATTATTAGGAATGGAGTCATTGTATAACACAATATTCATTTTCTTTGACGTTACTTTTTGATTGAATATGAAATCACTATAACGATACTAACCATCTTATAGCGAATGACTTCAAAGTAAATACTTACTGTACTGATAGCGTTTATCTCTGATTAACATAAAGCGATAATGAGAGACGAGTAATTACATAACGAAAATAATTAACAGACTTGAAATACTCTGAATACTAAAGTTTCTTGGTAGTCAGGCATTCTTTTTTATATAACTTCTTTCTTATTTGTCTTTTATTTATATTTCATTGCTCGAAAAATTAACGTTTGCTTAAGCTATTATCATTATATTGTGACAATTTATACCCAATTCCAATATTTTATTGATAACAAATAATAAAATTGACATATATTGTTACATTTTGCGTAAAACTTACCAATTGGTAGGTTTTACTGAATTTTATTTGAATAATTAATTATTTTGTTTTTTATTTGTTGTTATATATGATTATTCTATTTTTTATACTGACTACGAAGATTTTAATAGATGCTGTTTTTGTTTTTTTATGATTATTTTAACTCATTGTTTTAAAGGTATTTAAATTTTTAGGATTTGTCATTTTATTAGCGATTAATCTCATGTATTCACTAAATTGTAGTTCAAGTTGTAATAGTACGTATTTTGTTCTATCGTGCTTATATCTATGTTTTTAAATGTTTTATTTGCCGTATAAAATTCGGTTGATTACTCGTGTTATTGTTGCTAAGTGTTACTGTTTGTAAATAAAATACAGTTTTATTCACTTTTTCATTGACCATGCAAAGCAATTCCGTTTAATATCATGGCCGATAGATCAGGTCATTGACCAAATAAAAAATAAAAACATACAAGACTAAATATAAGTCTTGAAATTAAAACATGAGACTTACGCAAGTAGTCCAGGGAGTATATATGTATACCAATAGTAAAATAGCTAAGGCTGTTCGTCTTGCCATGATGTTTGGTGCAAGCACAGCAGTAGCAGTTTCAAGTTCAGCATTTTCTGCAGAAGACGAAGCTGGCGCAAAAAGTGTAGAACGCATTGAAGTAACGGGTTCTCGTATTAAAAGAACTGATATGGAAACAGCTACACCTGTTACTGTTTTTAGTAAAGTTGATATCGCAAAAAGTGGTTTAACTACTATTTCAGAATTCATGAGATTCAGCACAGGTGGTGGTGCAGGTGGTCGTTCTGAAAACTCTACATTATCTCAAGTTGCTGGTTCTTCAAGTATTGACCAAAAAGGTTTTGGTAGTGCTTATACGCTTATCTTATTAAACGGTAACCGTTTACCAGGCAACGCAATCGCTTCTTCTTTTGTTGATTTAAACCAAGTACCTCTAGCTGCTGTTGAGCGCATTGAGTATCTTGAAGAAGGTGCTTCAGCTATCTACGGTTCAGATGCTGTTGCTGGTGTTGTTAACATCATCACTAAAAAAGAAATGGATGGCATTAGCTTATCAACTAGCTACGGCGCAAACATTGCTGAACAAGACGGTCAAGAAATTACAGCACAGTTAGTTGCTGGTGTTTCTAACGAAAAAACAAGTATATTGTTTGCATTCGATTACTGGCAGCGTAAACCAGTACAGGCTGTAAACCGTGAGCTAGGTTCTACAGGTTATCATCCACTAGGAACTGACCATGATGGTCGTAGTTCTTACGGAACACCTGGTTTTACAGACGTATATTACACACCGGCAGGTGGCGAATTAACTGAGTTAATTACACCATTTACAGATTGTCCTGATTCAGGTGCAATTTCTAAACGTGCTCAATGGGGTGGTGCAGTTTGTGCGTATGATTTCGGTGCATTATATCAACTATCGCCTCAAGGCGACCGTCAATCTATCTACACTGTTCTAAACCATGAATTAGACAATGAAGTTCAATTGTCTGCTGAATTCCGTTTTTCAAGAGCATACTCATTTACTGCTAACGGTGCAGCGCCAGGATTAGTTGATGTTACTTCTAGCCCATATGTTGCAGATTATCTAGTTCAGCAACATGGTCAGGCTCTTGCTGATGCAATTCTTGCGGATCCAGCTCATACTGTTGGTGCTGGTCGTCGTTACTTAGATTTTGGTAACCGTCAAAAAGACAACGAAAACACGACATTCTCAGGAACTTTAGGCGCTGAAGGTACTATTTTTGAATCTTATGATTGGAATGCAAACTTAGGTCATTCAAAACTGAGAAACACTCAAATTGGTGCTGGTGGTCAATTATTACGTAAAGATGTTGAAGCTGCATTTGCTGATGGTTCTTTAAACCCATTTGTAATTAATACTTTCAATACACGTGAAGAAAAAGAGTTATTAGCTCGTTTACAATCTGCAATTCACCGTACAGGCGATATGGAACTAACATTTGCCAATATGGGTATTACGGGTGATTTAGGTCTTGAACTTCCTGGTGGTACTGTAGGGTTTGCTACGGGTGTTGATTGGCGTATGGAACGTTTCGAAGATCGTGCTGATACTGCATCTATTAATGGTGAAGTCATTGGTGGCGCCGGTTCTAACGGTGGTGGCGATAGAAACAACGTTGGCTATTTCGTAGAATTAGCGGTACCTCTACTTGACAACTTAGATATCTCTTTAGCAGTACGTAACGATGATATTAACTGGACTGGCGGTAGTGCATCTAAAGTAACATGGCAAGCAGGCGGTGCATACCGTCCTAATGATATGTTCCTATTACGTGCTTCTGCAGGTACTGGTTTTAAAGCGCCACAATTGCATGAATTATTCTTAGGTAAATCTTTTGGTGTTAACAGTGCAATTGATACTAAGCTTTGTAATGAAATTGGCGGTGGCGTTGCAAGCCATACGGCTTGTCAAAATACTGAAATTCGTTCACGTTCAGGTGGTAATACTGAATTAGAGCCTGAAACTTCAGAAACTTACAACGTTGGTGTTGTTGTTGCTCCATTTGATGGTGTTGATTTCTCAGTTGATTATTGGTCACTTAAAGTAGAAAACATTATTGGTTCTTTGACGGTTCAAGAAATCTTAAATAATGAAGGTACTTTAGGCCATTTAGTTAACCGTGTAGGTGGTGCGTTATCTTCAATTGATTCATTTGTATCAAGTAACTTACAAAACTTAAGTGAAGAATCAGCGAAAGGTATTAGTGCTTCAGTTAACTATTCGTTTGATACTGATATGGGTACATTTGGTGTACATCTAAACTCTGATTACCAAATGGAACATATGCGTCAGTCTTCTAAGATTCAACCACTTTGTGATCAAATTGGTGAAACTAGTGAACCAGAATGGAAAAATAACGTAGATTTTGATTGGTCACAAGATGACTTTACTGCAAATATTCACGTTCGTTATGTTGGTGAAACGACAGATCATCCAGGCGGTCGTAAAAACGGCTCTTGTGATTACCAACGTGATGACCGTGCTGTTGACAGTTATACACAAATTGATATGCAAGGTTCGTACTTCATGGATAACAATTCTAGCGTAACCGTTGGTATTCGTAATGTCTTAGATAAGAACCCACCATTATCAACTGAAGCTTCAGGTAACTGGCCTTGGTATGACCAAACTTTATATAGCAACATGGGCCGTTACGGCTATGTTACATATAAACTAGAATTCTAATAATATAAATTACTAGAGTTGTTATAAAGGGCCGTTTATCGGCCCTTTTTCAATTGTTAGGAAATTAAAATGAATTTGATTAAAGGTAATGCAGAATTACATTTTGCGACGCCAACATATTCTGGAAAATTTGCGGGTGCTGAATTGTTAAATGCGCAGCTAAAAAACCTATTTTTAGAATATGAACGAACTAAAGTGGGTAATAAAGAGCCCATGAATACGACATTAGGTAATATATTTGATAGCGAAGCTGATATATTTAATTTACCTGATGCGCCCGTACGGCAATTAAGAGAAATGATGCACGGCATCATGTCATCTTGGGTTAAACAAGTTAATAATTATTCTGAACAAGAATTTAACCAACTGAAGTTTCGTTATGAATCATGGTTTCACATTACTCGAAAAGGTGGTTGTAAAACGTTGCATAATCATGGCAATTTTTCATGGGCCATGGTGTATTATGTTGAAGCGGGTGGTGAAAGCCCAAAAAACTTTCCTCGTTCAGGTATGATCCAATTTTATGATCCACGAAGAGTAAATCAAAATAACTGGGAAGCCGGATTGAAAGGTCTTAATAGTCAAGCAAAGCTTGGTGGTTTTTCATTAAAGCCAGAAGCGGGTAGCTTTATAATTTTTCCTGGCTATGTCGATCATGAAGTATTAACTTACCATGGTGATAGTGAAAGAATTATGGTGGCTGTAAATTGTTCGGTAGTTACTCCTGATGCCCCTGCGCTTTAAATTGATACATAAATGATAAATGATAAATTGATAGCGGACTTATTCCTTGCAGAGAAATATCAAGACTGCCATGCGATATGTTTGAAAACGTTACAATCAGATCAAAAAAATTCGATCTCTTATTATTATTTGTCGATGATAGCCCTTAAGTATAATGACTTACCGCGCGCCATCGACTTATTAAAAATAGCAGTAGAAAATGACCCAAAGCGCTTATTGTTTCAAGTTAAGCTTGTTGAACTACTCTTTAGAACAGGAGACTTATCGCAAGCTCATCAGCAATTGTTAGAATCGATAAATTGTACAAATGTCGATGTTGCTTTACTAAATCGACAAGGCGCCTTTTTCAACCGTCTAGATTGTCATCAACATGCACTATCAGTTTATACCCGTGCAATGATGCTAAGTAAGCTCCCTTGCGCTGATGTGCTTATTAACTTGGCTACTACATATAAATTCCTTGGGGAGTTTCAATTAGCTAAAAATACGATATTGGAAGTGCTTGCAATTGGTTTTTATTCTTCTGTTTATCTTCCTCTTGTAGAGATATCTGATAGCGATAGTTTGGAAGGTATCAAAATTGAATTAGAAAAAATTCTTTCTGAGAACATCTGTGAGAATGAAGCCCAAAAGAGTGAAATTCAATTTGCATTAGCACTATGTTTTGAAAAATTAGGTGAATATTCAAAGTCTTTTACAAGTTTAAAAATTGCAAATCAAATAAAAAGAAAATTAGTACCTTATAATAAGGACGTTGAAGTTCAGTTGTTTTCAGCTATTAAGACAAATTTTACTAAGGTAAGCACTAACCTTTCTACATTAAACTCACCAACATTTTCCCCCATTTTTATTTTAGGTATGCCACGGACGGGATCAACGTTAATAGAGCGGATTTTAAGTCGTCACATCGACGTTGTCAGTACAGGAGAAATACAGACGTTTCCCATTGAATTTCGTCGTCTATGTCAATCTAACTCTTTAAAGATATTAGATGCTGAAGTTATTAACGCTAGTAGCAACGTTGATTATCAAATACTTGCTCAAAAGTATATCCAAGAAGTACAACGCTTTAATTACAAAAATAAAATGCTCATTGATAAACTCCCTTATAATTTTTTATATATAGGGGCTATAAAAAACGCATTTCCTCATGCAAAAATCATTCACGTTAAACGTAATCCAGTAGATACATGTTTAAGTAACTTCAAACAAAATTACGCTCATGTTTACCCTTATAGTTATGACTTAAATGATATGGCAAACTATTTTATTGAGTATAGTAAGTTAATGATTCATTGGCATACTGTATATCCCAATCAAATATTTGATATTTCTTATGAAGATTTGATACTAAATAGTGAAGAATATACCCGTAAATTACTATCATATTGTGAATTACCCTGGCAAGAGGAATGCTTAGCACCAGAAAAAAATAAAACATCAGTTTCTACCGCTAGTTCTGTTCAGGTAAGGGGACCTATTAATCGCACCGCGATAAAGCGTTGGCAGCATTATGAAAGTGATTTATCAGAAGTTACTACGTTGTTTAAAGAGCATGGTATTGATTTTACTTAGTTAATGGTATTTATTGTGCTAGCGTTAATGCCGATAATTTAATAAGTGTTTTTAAATTACGTGTTGTTGCTGATACTTTAAGTTTATTTTCGATAAAGTTGTTAGAAAGTTTTGTTTTTCCATAGCCATTAGGACAATGTAAAAATATAATCTTGTCATTAATTATAAGCTTTTCAGGCGCTTGTATATAAGTCATTAACTTGTCAGCCAACTCGACTTTAGGTGAAGCTGATAGGAAGGTGATCAATACTTTTGCACCGTCTAATTCAACATTAATATTACTAAAAGGAATATGCGTTTTAATCATCAAAAATTCATCTTCAGAAATCACTTTGACCGGTACCTGAAATGAATAATGCTGTTCAATGGCTTGTTCCAAAAACACCTTAAGTATATCGGCCTCTTTATCACTTTTAAAAATGACATTACCACTTTGAATATAAGTAACAACATTTTGTAGTCCCAGTGATTCATAAAGCATTTTTAAGTCTGTCATTTTTACTTTTTTTTGACCGCTAACATTAATGCCGCGCAGTAGAGAAACATAGGTTGTCATCATTTACCTCAATATTCACCCAATTAATGGTCGATTAACTATTAATGATCATTTCATTAATAGTGGACTAGCTTAATGTTGATAACCGATAACCGATAACCTTAACTACAGATGAATTCAGATCAGTTAACGCGCGTTGTGATTATTTTTACGCCCATAATGATCATAGCACCACCGAGAACTCGGTCAATCCAATGGCCTAAGCGTTTAAATCTTTCATTAATACTGGGACGAGATAGCAGTAGTACCACGGTTGAAAACCAAGTAAGTTGAATTATCATCATCCATAAGCCATAAAGTACTAAATGACTCAACGGTAAGTTAGGAGAGAGCACCAATGTAAATAATGCAACAAAATATATTGGTGCTTTTGGGTTTAGGGCGTTACATAAAAAACCTATGCCAATGCTTTTTACTGAAGAATGTTTAGGCACTTTTTTGACGTCTAGTGTCATTTTAAGTTCGGCTTTTGTTGTTATGCCTTTATAACCTAGGTATAAAAGGTAACAGCCACCAAGTATTTTTATTGCCCATAAGGCCGTAATCGAGTTAGCGATAACTGCAGCTAAGCCTAGTGCGGAATAAATAATATGAATTGATAAACCCAGAGCAATGCCAATACTGCACATAAATCCAGATTTTTTACCATTAGTCAGTGTTTGTTGAGAGACCAAAATAAAATCAGGTCCTGGCGATGCCGCCGCTAATAGATGAATACTGGTAATTAATAATAAACCTTGTAGTAAATCCATTTAATGTCCTTAAAAGCTAAAGCGTAACTAACACGAACTACGAGCGCTTTTTCTTGATGGCTTGTCGAGCTAATGCTACGCCATCTTTGCCCATGGATTGGAATTGTTCTGGTGTAAACTGAGGTAGGGCTTTGGTAGGGTCAAACCACTTATGTTCAGGGTATTTTCTTATTTCCTCATGCTCTTTTAATACCACTTGAATAAACTCGGGTACATTGGGAGCAAATTTACCACCTTTTAAAGCAAAATAATCAATGGCTTCATGTATCATCGTTTCATTGATTTGCTCTCGGATTTTATACAGCGCTTTGGTTAACTCTTGTTTATATAATCCTGCTCGCTGTTGCGTATTATGTCCCGTAAATTGATAAATGCCTTCAAAGCGGTTATTGATCGTATTGACTAGACTAATAACACTTTCAGGTGTTTGAACTTCGGCGGGCTGGTGTTGTTGAGTGCGTAAGTTGTGATTGGCTCTCGACATTAATTGTCTAACATCTTTCATCGGTTAACCTTTAATCTTTTAATATTAAGTTATCGGCCCAACTTCTATCGTCTAAATCAATTGAAGCTCTATTTGTTGGTTTATATTTAACCTTAGTTTCATTTTTAATCCAAGTGGCTAAATAATTTTTAAACCCAGCCTCAAGCTGTTGAATATTTTTTAAGGGGATTTCTTTCTCGAAACCTTTAGCAATATACGAATCCCAAACGCGTTCTATGGGAGTTTCTAAGCCACGTAAGTCCATATTAATAATGATTTTACTATCAGGATTACCTAAATATTTTTGCCATTTATCTATTTGGTTTTGTCGACTTTGTTCTTTTCTATCTGTCGTGAAGTTATACCTGTGGTTACCTTGCTTAAAGTTAAGCATAGTCATTTTTGCATAGGCGACAAAACGTCTTCGGGCAATAACAATATTGGGTGCAGGTACTTGCTCTGCTTCCATTTTAGCAAGAAAGGTATCTAAAATATCTGTATAAAAACTCTTATCATAACCATGTTGTATTTTTAATTTGTCAATATCAACATCGTAAGCGCATAACTCTATTTCAGACCATGAACGTTGCGGTTGATTTAACTCTTCGTTAATCGCATGACGGTGACTAATATTGTTACTGACGTTATTATTAACAATGTTAGTAGCATTGTTATTTGCATTGTTATTTTGGTAAAGATGCGTACTTAAATTATTTTCGTTTCTTGGTGATTGCGAAGGCTCAATGTAATAAAAGCTTTCGTTAGGTCTATTTGTTGACGAAGTAGAAGGGGAGGTTGAATTGTTAATATGATTAAAAAGACAAAACTCTTCCGTGCTAAACCATTTGGAATATAGATTATTATTTTTTGAGTAATTCCCTGATCTTAGTAAACCATTATTTACCATGTTCTGTAGAATTTGATTGGTTTTTTCTATATTAATGTAAGGAAATAAAATGGAGAGTGCATGTTCGGTATAATTTACCCAAACATAATTGTCATGAATATGGGTATTGTGCGCCTTGTTTTCTCTTAAACCTACCCGAAAATAGTTTAAAAATATTGCTTGTTCAATACCATAGCGATTAGCATCTTCAATATCAAAATGATGTATGTGTGACATTGATTGCCCTTTTTTCTTTAATAATGTGATTATACCCATTGAAATAATGCATCGATCATTTTAATGCGGCATAAGTATGCAATACCTGCGTTGCTCACACGGATGTAAGTACTTAGGTTTTAAAACCTGTGCTTTAAATTCCAATTGTCTGCTATTGCTCGACAATATGCTCTAGCATTGTCTATTTACTTATATTATCCATGTAAGGATCAACCAAGCGTCTGTTATTGAATATTTACACTCGCTTATAATTGCACACAGCTTTAATTTAATTGGTATTATACCTGTAATTAAAAGTAATTTAAATTTTGTTTTCGTCTTTAATTTACTACTTTATCAGGCATCTTAGTTGGTCACGGTAATATCGGTTTTACCCACTTCATTTATAGTCATGATTAGTCAAGTAGGAAGCAATAAAATCGACAAATTTATGTACTTTACTTGGAAGATTTTCTATATCAATGGCATCAATCAAATTTTTCACTTCGAGTCCTAACTCGGTATCCCCTTCAATTTTTAAGCGGCGTTGAAAGAACAAGGTATCAGGGTCTTGTTTTCGACCCGCAATTAAAATCAAATCATCCCCTGAAGCAGTAAAACTAACGTCTTCATTTATTAATGCTTGTTTTGATGCCATGACAAGTTCGTTGTGGTCAAAACTCAACCACCAGTTTACCGCAAGATCTGAAATTGAAATACGTAACCATTTACCTTGTAAAAATTCAAAGTCGCCTTCTTCAATAGCCTCTTTAAACACAGAATGTAATGCAGCTAACAACAATGACTTCTGTAATGTGTAAGGCACTAAACGTAACGACGGCTTAAGTATTTCAGGCATTAGATTAATAATAAGGCGCTGCGTATTGGATGGTAATTGTAGCCTGTTTGCAAGGTTAATCATAAGTCATTTTGTCTCTGTTATTGATATTATTGTTGATAGTGACAATATGACGGTTTAACAAAAAAAATTCTCAGATACAGATCAAGTTATATGGCTCTTACTCTCTTATGACAACGGCAATAAATTAACCGGAAGTTACTCTAGGTCAAAAAACGAGAGTATAAACAAGACTAAACTGCATATACTTACTGATTAGTTTGAGTTTTCATGGAACTTTTATGCCCAGCAGGCAATTTACCTGCGTTAAAAATAGCAATTCAAAATGGTGCTGATGCCGTTTATATTGGTATGAAAGATGATACCAATGCCCGTCATTTTGCCGGTCTCAACTTTAATGATGGCAAACTTACTAAAGCTGCGGACTATGTTCATCAACATGGAAAAAAGTTACATGTTGCTATTAATACGTTTGCCCACCCGAGTGGTGAAGGTCGTTGGCGAAAAGCCGTTGATAATGCGGTTGCGATTGGCTGTGATGCTTTGATTATTGCGGATCTGGGGGTATTAGACTATGCGGCTAATAAATACCCTAATGTTGAACGTCATGTATCAGTGCAAGCATCCACAACTAATCTTGAAGCGATTAAGTTTTATCAGAATAATTTTGATGTCGCCCGCATTGTTTTACCGAGAGTATTGTCAGTACAACAGGTAAAACAATTAGCCAAGAATAGCCCGGTTGCTTTAGAGGTGTTTGCTTTTGGTAGTTTATGCATTATGTCTGAAGGACGTTGTTATTTATCTTCTTACATGACGGGGGAATCTCCTAATACAGTGGGCGCCTGCTCCCCTGCAAAATATGTGCGTTGGCAAGAAACGGAACAAGGATTGGAAAGTCGACTAAATAATGTTCTGATTGACCGCTATCAAGCAAATGAAAATGCAGGTTATCCAACCTTATGTAAAGGTCGTTTTGAAGTGGATAATAATATTTATCATGCCTTAGAAGAGCCGACCAGTCTCAATACCTTAGCGCTTATTCCTGAGTTAGCTCAAATGGGCATCGTATCGGTGAAAATTGAAGGTCGCCAACGTAGTCCTGCTTATGTTGAACAAGTGACCAAAACATGGCGCATGGCTTTGGATAAGCATCAACAAAATCCTAGTGAATTTTCAGTAGAAGAACAATGGATGGATACGTTAGCGAATCTTTCTGAAGGTACACAAACCACGTTAGGTGCTTACCACCGTAAATGGCAATAGCGGTTGTTCACTTTGCTAGTTTATCTTCGTTTTTATTAGGGGGTGCTCATTGATTGGCATCTACACCATTATTTTTTTTAATTTAAAAGAAATAATGCCGAGAAAAACGTTATTACAAATATAGAGCTAAAATCTAACGACCAATATAAATACAAACAATAAAGATAAATTGGAAAAATTATGAAATTTTCTCTTGGCCCTAGTCAGTTTTTTTGGCCCAAGCAACAAGTCGAATCTTATTACCAGCAAGCACTTTCTAGTCAAGCAGATGTTATTTATTTAGGAGAAACTGTTTGTTCAAAACGCCGTGAGTTACGTGTCAAAGACTGGTTGTATTTAGCGAAAGAGTTAGCGGCAACGAGTGATAAGCAAATTGTATTATCGACGATGACCTTACTTGAATCGCCCGCTGAAATACAAACTATGCGTAAGTTATGTGATAACGGCCAGCTATTGATTGAGGCTAATGATTTAAGCGCTGTACAAATATTGCATGACTTAAACATGCCATTTGTCGCAGGACCTGCGATTAATTGCTACAACTTATCAACGCTTAAAGTCTTATTAAAACAAGGGATGAGTCGCTGGGTAATGCCCGTTGAGTTATCGGGTGACTGGTTAAAGTCAATACTCATACAGGCGACTGATGAAAAACTTCGCGACCAATTTGAATGTGAAGTGTTTTCGTGGGGCTATATGCCTTTGGCCTACTCGGCGCGATGTTTTACAGCCCGATCTGAAGATAAACCTAAAGATGATTGCCAATATTGCTGCATTCATTATCCACTAGGTCGTAAAATGAATAGTCAAGAAGGCCAAGGTGTTTTTATTTTAAATGGCATTCAAACAATGTCGGGTTATCAATATAATTTAGTTAATGAAATTAATGATATGGAAGCGATGGGTGTTGATATCGTTAGAGTCAGTGCTGACAGTGAACAAGCCTTTGGGCAAATAGATGTATTTAAAAAGCAGTTAACGACACCACAGAAATTCACTTTAGACGGCGTAGCAGAATGTAATGGCTATTGGCATCAAATTGCCGGTATGTCAGTCGCATGAAATTAACAGGTATTAGCAAAGTTACGTGATAAACTAATACTATTATATCCCATATTAACATTTAATCAGTGACAGCTATGTATCATTTAAATTTAAGCGAATTCAGCCAAGAAGAATTTTTACGTGACTATTGGCAAAAAAAACCTGTGGTAATCAAGCAGGGGTTTATTGATTTTAAAGACCCGATCAGTGCCGATGAACTTGCGGGTTTGGCGTTAGAAGAGCAAGTACAATCGCGCCTTGTTTATAAAAAAGAAGAGACATGGCAAGCGGAATTTGGTCCCTTTGAATCTTATGACCATTTAGGTGAAAAAGATTGGTCTTTGGTTATACAGGCACTTGATAATTGGTCTGAAGATGCCGCAAAGATTATTGAACCCTTTCGTTTTATTCCTCATTGGCGTCTTGATGACCTAATGACGAGCTTTGCGACTGCGGGCGGCAGTGTCGGACCTCATATTGACTTATATGATACGTTTATCTGTCAAGGCTCTGGTAATCGTAATTGGCGAGTAGGTGATAAAGGTGAACATCGTCAATATGCAGCGCATGCGTCGTTATTACACGTTGAACCGTTTACAGCTATTATTGACGTTGAACTTAATGCAGGCGATATTTTATATATTCCACCAGGGTTTCCACATGAGGGCTTAAGTTTAAATAATTCGATGAGCTTCTCTGTGGGGTTTCGCACCAACTCCACAGTGAGCTTATTAAGCGCTTTTGCTGATCATTTAATTGATAACGAGCAGGGCGGTGAACTTATTGAAGATCCACATCGTAAAGCGACTAAACATTCAGGCGCAATTGATGGCGATGATTATCAATTGATAAAAAATCAATTACAGCAATTACTCGATAATGACGATCTTTTTAGAAATTTTACTGGTTCTTATCTTAGTCAAGCTAAACACGAATTAGACTTAGCCGAAATTGATGAAGCGCTCGCTCCAGAAGATATTAGTGAAATATTAACGAGTAATAATTTAATGCGCATTGGTGGTTTAAGGTCGTTTTATTTCACTGAAACGATTGATAGTGGTATTTGTTATATCGACGGTAATGAAGTGATTTTTCCAGCTGAAATTGCTGCTGTAATAAAACTATTGTGCGATCAAGTATGTGTCACTGTTAATGAACTGAGCATTTGGCGACAAAATACCGCATTTATTGTGTTTATTAGTGAACAAATAACCGCGGGTTATTGGTATTTTTCCGAATAGCGTTTATTTAACACTTAGCCAAAGGAATGTTAGTTTTATAACTGATTTTTCAGATGTAATTATTTTAAATAGCCTTAACTCTGGTTGGTTGTTCTTTGCTAATTTTTGATTTTAATCAATGGTTTAGGTGTTTAGGTAGTAACTTCTCATAAACCTGTGGCAGAAGTTACTTCCAGCAATCGACATTTAAGAATATTTGATAGCGAAGGGAGCTTTTGCTTATGATGGCGCTCGTGTAAATACTCCCAAAAGGAGAGACCAAGTTTACGGCACGTTTTCTTTAGGTTCACAAAGGTATCTCGGCATTGTTGTCCAAGATCACTGCGAGTTCCTCCGCTTACTTTCCTTTTTTTGACATAATCTCTGATGTCACCTTCACTGCCATTTGTGTGTATTGGTATGTCGGGGCGTTT
>JBLHNB010000097.1:0-19727 GCA_047621305.1 Alteromonadaceae bacterium
AAGTATTGAAATCGATGATGGCAATTACCATGGAGCAAGCGGCTGATTCTTTCTTCGTAAAAACTCAACAACAGGCGCACAATGTTGCGAGTACGTTAGTGAGATTTACTAAGTTAGCGGCTAAATACTCCATACATGAACAGTTCAAAAGTGAATTACTCGTTCACTTTTGTCGTCAATCAATTGAACAAAGAGTATTAGAATTGCTCAATGATACTCAACTAAAACCTTTTCCAATGAAAGTGGTTTTACTCACAATAATACTATTAGCCGTCATATCAATGACATCAGTAGATAGCCTCCATCACGCATTGAAACGCTATTCGATCATTAAAATAATAGTTTAAGGCTTACTCCAAGGTAATAATGAAACTATTTACTAAACCATTCACAAATAATAAACCGACCGCTAATCGTTTTTTATCAAGGCGTTATATAAAATTTAGCTCTACTGTGCTGATGATCACTTCAATCCTTTCAGGTCATGCATACTCAGAAGACAGCCCCCTGAAATCGGTTGACTTATCTACGGCAATATCTCAAACAATGAATATGCACCCAGAACTAAAAGTATTTGCTAATCAAGCTGATATTTATATTTCACGAAGTTACCGTGGATTGTCAAACGAAAAGATCGTTAACTCACATTTATCTATGTCATATTAACAATGCCATTAATAACCTATCCTAGAGTTCATCGATTACGCCTCATACTTGAGTTTAGAATGCGCTAGACGCAAGACATCTAGCGCAATTACGTTAATACTCATATAGAATATCCATTACATTTGTCTTTGTCCTACTCGCTTCATTATAAATACGAGTAGGAAAAACATTTTAGGAAGGCCTTATGACTATACAAGGCCCGAACAATACTTTTAATCAGCAAATTCACCTACACACATCCAACCAAAACCAGCGGCAAAAAGAACACAATTTGGTAGTGCTTTTAATTGTCGTGGTGCGTCATTCGCTGCAGTAATTTGAGCTACACTTTCAGAATAAGATGCTGAACCTGTCCAAACATATTGTTCTCCCGCAATTAAGTTAGTGCTGCACAATGTGGCAAAAACAACAGTTGTTGCAATCAATGTAGTTTTTAACAATTTTTTCATAATAATTCCTTTATATAATTAGTCATATATTAGGCTAGTTTCTTTCGAAGAAACTGAGTAGCCGTATGTTTTTTAAACACGTAAGTACCTTAATTAAACCTGAATAATAAGTCAATTTGTTTTACTTATCATTCGAATTTAATTATAGAGAAAAAATAATAACTAAATTCAATCTGTTAATTTATTAAACATCTTGGTTTAACTGGGGTTAATTAGAAAAGTTTTGACCGTTAATTGCCACAACAGGAAATGGACTATTATGTAGTCATAAGGAGTGATTGCATAATAGCTATGCCAAGGCTATTACATTATGAGACTCAGACAAAGGTGAACCGGACCTATAAGTCAATTTATTCAATTATTTAGATAGTAATAAACACAATATTAAATATAAAATTCGAATTGGTACCATATTTAAGTAATCTCCTGAGCCTTTTATAAATATGATTGTGGTACATGAATTAGCGCACTTAAAAGAAAAAAAGAATTTTATAAACTTTGCCAACACATGTTGCCTGACTATCACCAATTAGAATTTGAATTTGAATTGCGAGTTTATTTAACACAGCTTGAGTTGGTTGGTAGCATTTATGAATAGTCAGATTTAAAGGCAAGAGGAACTATATATTGATCACCTCTTCTAGGGTTAGCGCTCTGCTCTGCCCTGCTTGTAAATCAACATCTAAGGATAAGTTGCCTATTTGTTGACGGTGTAATTTTATAACTTTGTTATTTAAACGACCAAACATACGTTTAATCTGGTGATAACGCCCCTCAACTAACGTCACCTTAGCGACGAATTCACTCACTATTTCTAACTTAGCCGCTTTGGTGTTTATCCCTTCAAAGGCAAAGTACATACCGTTGGCAAATGCATCGATATACGCCTCGGTGAGTGGATTATCTAATGTCACATGATAAATTTTTTCAACTTTAGACTCTGGTAAGGTTAAACGTTGTGACCAGCGACTGTCATTAGTTAATAAGACTAAGCCCGAGGTATTAAGATCAAGCCGGCCAACAAGGTGTAAAGTGCTTTTTTCAGGGACCTTTATCAGATCAAGTACTGTTTGATGTTTATCATCTTTAGTCGCAGATACTACACCTATTGGTTTATGCAGCATTAAATAACTAGCTTGTTGCTGTTGAAGTATTTCATTATCAAGCATTATCAGTGAGAACTTATCAATCTGCTGACCAATATCAATTGCAACAACACCATCAACCAATACCCGTTGTTGTGCGAGTATTAGGCGCACATCTCTGCGGCTAATACTTAGCTGCTTACTAATAAATTTATCTAAACGCCCACGTTGCATTGTTAATTAATCACCGCCAATAGAATTTCGACTAGAATAACGCTATAGCAACTATAATTAAAGCTGATATAGAGCGGCAGAGTAGAAATTTATCATTACTGGGGATGGGTAAATGTAGGTAAATATTCATTCTAATTAAGTAAAGAAACATATTCATTGTTGACATTCACATCAAATTGGTTAACCATATAGACGTCTAAACATCCAAGCAGCTATAACTTAAAAGAAGTAATAATTTTGAACAATGAATCTGAACTCAAAGCTAGATACAACGATGTTAACCGTGGTGTTTATTTTATTGGTACAACCCCCCCAAAAAGTGATACATCGTTAGAGCAAGTAGCAGCGATTGCGGATAAGTTATTACAACGCGTGAGTGACATCGATTTTGATGGTCTGATTGTTTATGATATACAAGACGAAAACTCACGAACCAAAAAAGAACGTCCATTTCCTTTTAAAACGACCCACGATACGCGACTTTATTCTTCGCTATTAAGTAAGCGATCTAATCGTCCAGTCATTACCTATAAAAGTGTCGTGCAATCAAATAGCGACGATTTTAACCAATGGGCAAATGATGCATGGACAAAGTACGGTGTTCGCGATTTAGTCCTTGTTGGCAGCCCGTCTAAGAGTAATCAAGTATCTCTGCCTCTTGCTGATGCTTATAAAACGATTGTAGATAATGAACATGATTTTTTTATTGGTGGCGTTACCATTGCTGAACGACATGCTCGTAAAGGGAATGAACACGAACGCTTAATTGAGAAATACCACCAAGGCTGTAACTTTTTTATCTCACAAGCTATTTATAATCCACAAGCAACTATTGATATGCTGACAAGATATGCCATTGAGTGTAAAAAACAGGGCTTGAAACCTCAGCGTTTCATTTTAACTTTTTCCCCGTGTGGCAGTAAAAAAACATTAGAGTTTATTGAATGGTTAGGTGTTAGTGTTCCTGAGGCAACAAGTTTGCGTATTCTTCATGCTGAAAATCCTTTATATGAGTCAATTCGCTTATGTTGTAATAGCTTACAACAAATCCTTGATGCTGTGATTTCCTATGATTTAGCGCTTGGTCTTAATATAGAAAGCTTAACCAATCGCAAAGAAGAAATAGATGGTTCGATACTACTGTATAAATTATTAAGATCAACTATGGAAAATTATTTAGCCAAAAAAGAACTCAATGCGTTAAGTAAAGCGTTCTGATTTATTGATCTCTTAGCGGTAACTGATACCTAGAGTATTAAGTGTTTAAAAAATGGGCCTCTGCTCATATTTTATTTTATTTTATTTTATTGGGGTGTAAATCTGTTGAGCAGGATTAAATGCTAACCATGAGGTAAGTACATACTTATCACTAGAAAGCGGAGTATTGCCACGGTGAGTATGAGTAAAACCGCAAGGTGCAATAATCATAGTTCCAGCTTTGGGCTTTATGGATTTTTTTTGATAATAAAAGTCAGTTTCACCACCATCTTCAACATCATTTAAATAAATCAAAAATAACAAGGTTCTGTGCAAGGCATCATTATTACCCATTTGTGGAAAAATCTCAGAATGCCAGTAGCTATAGTTCCCTTTACCACGCGCATATTTTTGTGCATTAATTGGTGCCAACCTAAATAGATACTTCACTAAGTTTAGTGCATTGGGTCGACCTATTTCATCAAAATTGTCCGCGGTTAATAACACCGGTTCTTGGGTTTTAGGGTGCTTAAGCGTTATAGAAATACCACTGATCAGTGTGAAATAGTATTTACAAACATAATTTAGAATATGCTCTGTACATACTTGTGTGATTTGACTGAGTTCTTGCTGAAATTCAACATGTTGATTAAGATAAATATCTTGGCTTATCTTTTTTTTTGTATCGACACCACCGCCAGTCCGTCCTTGATTTTTATGGTCGCTTTGCTCAAATTTTGTTATAAAACTTTGGCAAAACTCAGTGGATAATGCATTTGGGTATACTTCAATAAAGTCAGTCATGATAATGTTTTATTATTAATAATCCATTTCAGGATACACTAGAAATCAGTTTAAAAGAAAGTGCTTCAAAGTGAATTAACGACTCCTTAGATCATATTTAAAAAAAACACTTATGATCAGAGATAAAAGATGCCTTATTGATGGCTTCAATATTGGCTACAACAAATGAAAAATATATATAAAAACATTTATAATTTAAAAATCACTAAGGCATGTTCAACAAAATACAGAGTCAAATGGGGTATTAACAAAACAAATAAAAATCATTAACTTACCTAAATATTAAGGAATTATTTTGCAATTAATCATGAAAACCGACTTTGAAAATTTACGCCTCAATGATACCTATCAATATGAGACAGATAGTAATGGCGATAAACAAACAGTAAAAATTTATGATGGTGAAAACCTTATCGCTAAAAAAATAAAATTAAAAAAATCAATCCGATATTTTGCTATTGACGGCTACCAAAAATATTTAGTCGACGAAGTGTGACTCCCTGAACTTCTCAAAAACGTCCATATTACTCAAAGCGAAAGCTAGTAACTCGTTAATCCTAGTGACTGCAACTGCCAGTGGTATTTCAATAAAGAGCGCTAATATTTATCATAGGCTGTGCCAATAGTGATCATCGTGCTCTTTTAAAAGTGAGATAGTCAGAGTAAGTCTTTACATCTAGATCTTATTCTTTTCTTGCGGAATCAACGATGAGGGTGAAAGGCCATAATACTTTTTAAACGCTTTAGAGAAGGAAGATAAACTGTCAAACCCTACCGCATAGGCTACTTCACTTACATTCATTTTATCTTGCTCTAATAATAATTTTGCCTGTTGTAAGCGCACTTCTTGAATATGAGCGGACGGTGCAATTTCAAAACGGGCCTGACATTTCCTACGAAGCGTTTCTTTACTCATAAACATAAGCTGAGACAAAATATCTATAGTAAAGTCGCTATCATGTAGATGCTCAAAAATATGCCTTTGCAAATTGTCCTCAAACGAATTGCTATTGTTAGTTTTACCTTCCAGCATAGGTGCCATTTTTATTTTTTGTCGGGCAATAGATTGACGATTTTTTATCAGCGTGTTGATCCGCATGACTAACTCAGATGTGTCAAATGGTTTGATCAAGTAGTCATCGGCGCCACTGGCAAAGCCCTTTACAATATCTCTTTTCATTGTTTGTGCTGACAGCAATAAAATGGGTATCTGTTTAGTTTCTGGATGGTTTTTGATTTTTTTTGTCAATTCTAGCCCCGACATCACTGGCATAGTAATATCTGAAATAATGATATCTGGTAAATTTTTTATCGCTGAAAGATAGCCTGATTCGCCATTGTCAGCTTCAATAACGGTAAAGCTATTTGTAAGTCTCTGGCAAATAAACTGCCGTAATTCGGCATTGTCATCAACAACTAAAATTTTCGCATAATCTTTTTCCAGCGAGTCAGTTAAATAATCTCCCGTAATACTGTCTTCTTTTATTAGGATTGGCTCTTCCAGTTGTTCTAATTTAAAATGTGACTTTCCATAAGGTAACCATAGGGTAAACTGGCAACCTTGATCTATTTCTGTTTCCAAGTCTATCGAGCCGTGATGCAACTCAATTAATTCTTTTACCAACGCTAATCCAATACCTGTGCCCTGAGATGATTCACTTGTAGCGTTTTCTTCTTGATAATATCGATCAAAAACTTGTTCTTTATTCGATGCTTGAATGCCATATCCATTGTCAGTGATCCTTATTCCCAACAGTTGTTGCCGCTGGATGAGTTCCATCGAAATCACGGTTTGTTTGCCACTGTATTTAATCGCATTGGAAAGTAGATTGGAGATACACTTGTCGATTTGGTCTAGATCGCAATATATATCGTGTGGATTTTCACAGTTAATTAGTGTTAGCCGTTGTTGATGTTGCGCAGCCCAAGGCGAGAAACGTTTATAATTTTCTCTTATTAACTCGGCAACATCATGCTGGCTAACGCGAAGTAACAACTGTCCAACTTCGAGTCGATTGATATCCAGCACCTGTCCCACTAACGCCAACATTGTTTTGGCATTGTTCAACGCCGTAAAGGTCAAACGTCTAATTTTGACATCTAATTGTGTACTGTATTCTTTTAGAATGGTTTCAAGTGGTCCAATAGTCAGCGTAAGTGGTGTTCTGAACTCATGAGACACGTTGGAGAAAAATCGGTCTTTTAATAGTTGTTGTTGTTTAAGTTCGTCTACTTTAAGGGCGATTTCTTTGGTGCGCTCTGATATGCCCAGCTCCAGATTTCGATTTTGTTGCTCTAAGGCTTTATTACGCAGTTTTTGGCCGACTCTGATACTTGCCGCGATGACAAGTAAAAAACTGAGCAGATAAATCAATTTAGCCCAAATAGTCGCATACCAGGGGTAGGCGATAGAAAAATTATGTTGTGTTGCAACGGCTCGTCCCCATGCATCTTCTGCTTCAACCAACAAAGTGTAGTCGCCGCCGGGGAGTAAAGTGAAGTCTTTACTTGATTCTGCCGACCACTGGCTCCACTTTTTCTCGCCAAGCCCTTCAAGTTGGGTACGATAGCGTGCTTTGGTCGGCGATGAATAATCCGCCAGTGCAAAACCGATGCGAATGGAATTGTTGTCTACGGAAAATACGCGCTGTGGCAAGTTCAAGGGTAAGCGCGTATTATTGTTGATGCTGTTAATATATTGAATAGCCAGAGGCGCAGCGTTGGGGGTATTGTGAATAGTCGCTTCCGACAATCTATAAATATCGCCTTTTGCCACACCAAACCAAATGGCATTATCAAAGTAGGCCAAGCCTCGGGTGCCGGAATGATTGTAAGGTTTAAATAGCGTTTCCTGTGCCACATATACGTCAGAGTCATCCTTATAGACAACGCCAGTACTACGACCCGCGTGATACCAAATACGTTGTTTTTCATCTATCTCTAGCTTGAATACATCTTTATTTGGGGTTTTTAATGCCTTGGGAAAGTCATCAGCCAGAGTAAACGCCGGTATTTCCTCGGGCTGATATTCTATCATGCCATTTTGGGTGCCTATCAACACTCTTTTGTTATAGATAAAGGGCCGCAAATGCTCTTTGCCCAGTGGTGTTGATGGATTCTCGAATTTGAGCAGAGAGTCAATATCTACCTTGTCACCGACTCGGGTTAATCGATACAGTTCTTGTTGCTCAGTAGTGAACCAAATATGTTGTTTACTGGCATCAATAGGCTCAATGGATAAGTACTCCATACCGCTTTTGTCTTCCACCAAAAGCGTTTCTTGCCACTTTCCATTAACTTTTTCAAAATGGGATAAATGATCACGAATGGTGGCAAATAAAAATTGCTTATCAGGAGAAAATGCCATCTCTGTAACCCAATTTTTAGTGGATATTAATTTGGGGTTTGAAATAACGTTTTGATTGTTTACCTGGGTCAAGTCAAACGAATACACGCCGGCTTCTGTGCCCACAAATAACTCATTGTCGAGCGCCAAAATTTCGAGCACAACAAGGTTGAAGTCAGGGGTTTGGGTAAACACTGGCGTTCGCGTTGTGCCATTGGGGAACGTCAGTTGGTAAAACCCCGTACCCGAAAAGAACATGCTCTGGTCAATTTTAAATATGTTTTCAAAATCGATTGTATCTGTATCGCTGGGGTACTTACTACGACTATGAGGCGGTTGAAAAACACTGATATTAGGTAAGCCAGCCAACCAAATATTTTGCTGCTTGTCCTGCAAAACATGGTAGATGGTGGATAAACCTAAGCCGTCAGTTTGTTTATAATGTCGCATGAGAGCAAATGACGCATCGAAGATCATCAGTCCGTCAATGCTAGAGGTCAGATAATAGAATCCGTCTTTGCCTTGCATAGCACTGCTCAAGTAGTTTGTCGGTAGTTCGTCTGGCGAGATAACCTTTACAAAGGTGTTATTTTCCAGTTGAAAAACACCCTGCATGTTAGTCACCATGACAATCTTATTCTGCTGATTCAAGAACATTGAATTGATGCGCATATTGGGGGGGAATTGCCAAGGCAATGGCGTTGCAATCGGCTCGCCTTTAACCATATCGATTGAATACATTTTTTGCTTGTCTTCAACAAGCAGTGTGTCGCCAATGTTGAAAACGCGAGAGCCATTGGCGTTAAACTGGCTAATTTTTTGAATGTGTTTACCGTCCCAAACTAAAACAGCCTGCTGTGTGCTAAACACCACCATGTCATTATTGCTGTTGACCCCTCGAGTCTGACCAAAATCCTCAAGCAAGTGATCAGTTGCTATGAGGGTAAAACTGAACTCTCCAGTGTCAGTTGGGCTGAAATACCCAAGCTCACCCACTGCACCGGCATAGACTCTGTCGTCATGCCAAACGGTAATAGCGCGAATACGGGTATTATTTGGGGTACTTGAACGCTGCCAATTTTCACCATCCCAGCTTGATAATCCGTTACCTGTAGCAAACAGCATGCGACCATCGATATATTGATCTATAGACCAAATTTGATTACTGCTTTGGTGTTCTTCAACATTAAATACCTGGGCAATGGGGTTGCCGACATACTGGTATTGATTAGCATGAACGCTGTTAAGGAAAGTTAATGCCGCGTAAAGTAAGGCTGGATAAAGTAATTTAGCTCGCCGCATAGAAAGTAATCGTTTTAATACAGCTAAAAGTTGCAAACAGGCTCTACTTGTAATTTTTATTTCATAAATCAGTCTACAAGCCCCACTCATAAAGTTCAATAAAAATACGTTACATCAATTATTTACAGACGATTTAATAGAGAGCGATCTACCCACATCTGGCAGTGATTTTATTGCCTATAAACGTCATTGTGGATATAGGACAAACAATCGTGGACACAGTACAAACATTAAACAATGGATAAGTTTACCTTTATAGAATAAGCACTGAGTTACGCATTGCGCAAAAACTTTCGCTTAAGAAGGAAACCAACTTAAACTAAATGGAGAATAGAAGTGACTAAAACATGTATACAGGAACTCAAAATGGTAAAACAAGGCTCAATGAAAAAAATCGGTTTGGCACTACTATTGTTGAGTGTCAGTATATTCAGCAGCCAATCTCAAGCCAGTATTATCGGGTATTTTGATACTGGTGTTGATGTTGATATTTCATCAACAGTGTCGGGAAGTGAATTCGGAACAGATTTATTTGAAGAACTTGTTTTCGTGGAAGGTAACGCTTCTGGTAATAACAGTGGCAGCGTTTACACGGACTTAATTACTCTTGGAGCTAATGAAGCTGGCACTTTGAGTGCTGCAGCGGATGGCCAAGTAGACGGTCTAGGAGGTTTTGTTCAAAGCTCGTGGGAAACGGAAGGCTTTTTCTATTTTGAAAACAATACTGGCGCGGACATTTCCGTAGATGTGACTTTTGATATCACTTGGTTTGCTAACATTTTTACCTCTAGTACTGACGAAGAAGCCTATGCTACGGCCGGCGTTTTTATTGAAAATAGTTTAGGCGACATGGTGTTCGAAGACTGGATTGAATTGGACAGTCTAATTGAAGGGCCGGGTGAGTTTGGTATTTCTGATTCGTTTGCCGTCAATTTTACTTTTAATTTAGCTGCTGGTGCTTTCGAAGAATATTATTTGATCGCAGACAGTTTTGGTTTTGCTGAAAATATCCAACAAGTTCCTGAACCTGCAGGTATGCTCCCCATGGGGCTAGTGCTTTTTTTTGCTATGCGAAAACGTAAAAAGCCTGTTTTGTGTAATTAAATTGTATTCTTTCATTGATATACAATGTTCACTTTCATCCTTTTTTGAATACTCAAAAGGGGGACAGTTTTAACGTAAGTCTTGTATCGACAGATCAGCGCGGACAATTTCTTTACGTCCGCTTTGATGAATTAAAAGGGGTGTCACCGTAATTATAGCAAACGATAGTTTCGGTACATCTAGAATAAGCAAACAGGCTCAACTTGCCATCATTTAGTAATAAAAAAAACAATATTATCAAGGAGATAATATTATTCAAATTTCCGCGAACGCTTAATATCATGTGTAGCTAATTTTTTATGTAAATAAGATCTATCGATATCAAGTTCATTAGCAGCTTTAGTTATATTACCTTCGAACTTGTGCAATTTTTGAATTAAAAAATCGCGTTCTTTACCGTGAAGAAACGCTTTTAAGGTTAACTGATTATCTTCCGAATTTTCTTGTGCTCTGCAGAATAAGATATCACTTGGAATATCTCCTTTAATCAGTTTTACTCCTCCCATAATGATCATTCTTTCGATAACATTGATCAGTTCTCGCACATTGCCTGGCCAAGTGTAGCGCGTTAAAAGTTCATAACAACTTGGGTCAATTGACTTTTCATTGATACCATGTTTTTTACTTAATGAAACGATGAAGTGATTCACTAATAATGGGATGTCGCTACTTCGTTCTCGCAAAGAGGGTGAATTTAAAGGGATCACATTTAATCGATAGAATAAATCTTCTCTAAACTCTCCTTTAGACACTAGTTCCTTTAAATTTTTATGGCTAGCGGCAATAACTCTAACATCAACTTTTGTAATCAGATTTGAGCCTACTTTTTGTATTTCTTTATTTTCTAAGACCCTAAGTAAACTCGCTTGTGCCGAAAAAGGAAGATCCGCTATTTCATCTAAAAAGAGAGTGCCATTGTTTGCAGTTTCAAAAAAACCTTTTTTATGTTTATCTGCACCTGTAAAGGCGCCTTTTACGTGGCCAAATAATGCACTTTCAATAAGTTGCTCAGGAATAGCAGAGCAGTTGACGGTTACAATGTTTTGCTTAGCTCTATCGCTTTTTTCATGTATGGCTTGAGCAATAAGTTCTTTACCTGTTCCGCTTTCACCTGATATTAAAACATTAATATTACTTTTTGCTACTTTAGTAATATCGGCTCGAAGTGCATTCATCGCCTGGTGTTCGCCTATTAAGGTATGGTCAGATTGATTAAGCTCTATTGATTTTATTTTCCTTTGCATGTCAAAAAATTTAAAACAATTATCAACAGTTACAATAAGTTTGTCTGCATTAAAGGGTTTTTCTAAGAAATCATAGGCGCCAAGCTTCAATGACTGCACCGCTTCATTAAGCGAAGCATTACCAGAGATGAATATGACGGGGACATCAAACTTTTCTGTTTGCATTTGTTCAAACAATTCTACGCCGCTATAGCTCCCTAATCGTATATCTATAAGGGCTAAGTCGTAAAACGTGGTACGTAAGCTCTTTAGTGCTTCATTAGGGCAAGTAAAACTTTTTATTTCGTATCCTTCAGGCGTAAGACAAGAGTCAATACTTCTACAAATATTGATTTCATCATCGATTACTATAACCCTTTTTAAGCTCATTGTTATTCACCAGTAAATTTTTTAGAACATATCGTATAGTGCTTTGATAGCGGTAAAATAATTTTAAATGCAGCACCTTTATTTAACGATAAACATTTAATTTCTCCATTATGATCAAGAACGATTTTTCTCACGATAGCTAAGCCGATCCCCATATTTTCTGAATGCTGGTTAGCGCAAGAGTTATTACTATAGTGCATTTTAAATATACGCTCTTTGTCTTCCTCTTTTATTATCATGCCATCATTAAATATAGTAACCGCAACTTTTGATGGTAAACCTGAATTAAATTCAAGTTCACTTGTGATCACAATATTTAGTGGTTCTTTCTTAGGATTTGCTTGTACGGCATTATTAATAATATTAATTAAACATTGGTTAAATAGAATCGTGTCTAAATTGACCATAAACCTAATATCAGGCTCATTTTTTTGATTGTGGGATTCTGAAAAACTTACCGTTTGCCAAGCTGAACGGTATTGCTTTATAAAGTCAGTAAGATAAAGACGAACATTACAATTAACTAATATGGGGTCAGGTAACTTAGAAAACTGATTAAAATGACTTACCATGGCCTTTAATTTAGCTATTTCTTCTGAAACTACAGTCTCAGTAACTCGTAAGTTTTCTTTGAATATTGCTGGGTCAGTTTTCATATATATTCGAGAAAGGTTACTGACCATCATTTCGATTGGTGTTAATGGGTTATTTATTTCATGAGCTAATTTACCTGTCACAATTTGCCATTCATCAAAATAACTTAATTCTTGTAATTTTTTAGCTTTAACAATATCACTTTCCATAAGGTGCCAATATGAACTTGCGACTTTACGACTGAGTAAAATTGCAGCAGTTAAAGCGCAGAGTAGAACAACAATGAATAAAATTAGGTAATAGGTTAAATATGTATCTCTTAATACCTTCTTGACCAATTCGGGTTGTTGATAAATGACCAGTTCATCGGTTATCTCATTAAAGCGTGACTTATAGGTTTGCTCTTTTTCAGGTGCTAGCTTTCTTAGCGTTTTTAAATCGTATTGGTAATTTAAAAGTATTTTTTCTGTTTTAGGTTTAACTACAAGAGAAATTGCATTCTCGATAATTTCATCAATAAGCAGATAAGAGGCAAAAAAAGGTAAAATAGCGAGTGTTAGAATAGCACTGATTAAATAAACACTGACTTGTTTAGTTTTCATCTTTTAGTGTCTCTAAATCAACCAATAATGTTGCAACCTCACTACTCCATAAAGACGGAATATCATTAGGGCCTGAGTATTGTTGTAATATTTTGTCGAATAATTTTTCAAATCGAGGACGGGCTGACGCTTGACTATAAAAGTTCATAGTCCCCGTATTTCGTCCTTCGTTTCTATTCGTGTTATTAGGCTGTTCTTCGTTAATAGGTGTATTGCCTAATTTATCAGAGCCGGCAGTATAACCTTTACTAGTGGCAATCCAGTTTTTGATTTTTTTTATTCGTTTCGCTTTAACCGGGTTTACTAATACTTTTGCTTGTAGAATATAAGTTTCATTTTTTGATGATTTATCACCACAATTTACGCGAATGGTGTTAAGAAAGGCAAGGACTTCTGAAGAGCTGTTAATTATTCTAGTTACCTGAACACCGCTATTTCTATTAATAATAACCACATAGTTTTCATCCCATAAATCATAAGTGATTTGAAAAGAAAGATGGCAATTAAAAATATTCATGTCATTTTGGCTAAAAGTAATAAAAATTGAAATATTATTCTGTAAACCACTATTTAATTCTTTTTTCAATATTGATTGAGGATAGTTAATATCTGTTATGGTTGCAGTTAATTGCCCAGCATGATTTTTGACATTTAAATTGATTGCACTCGCAGTGAATATAACAAATATGTAAAGAGAAATAGCGAAATATATAAGGACATTATTTGAATATCCAAACATCTTATTTGCTCTCATTCAAACTCACCTCTAAGGTAAATCGATACACCATATTTTCAGTTTGATAAATATACCCCGCATTAATTTCAGCAATATGGTGACGCTCTTTAGGATTGTCATCATATATATTTTGTCGGTTAAACGCTTCAATACCTATATACCAACCAGCATATTCTCCTTGCTTTTTATTTATTGCGCGTATGCTGGAATACTTGGCTGTTAGGCTTAAATCTGTACTTTTAGCATAACCATCTTCGGTTGACTGTTTATAATAAGAACCTTTACCTCCTAAAGAAAAAGCACGTTGGTTAGGTAAACTAAAATGTTTAATATAAGAAATCGCATACCGGTTAGCATTATCAAAAATACTGTTACTTAATAAAAACTTACTACCGCTTGTCGGAAGCAAGACATCATTTTCACTATTAAAGCCATAATTTATACGGAAAGACTTGTTGATTTTTTCTGTTAAACTACCACTCATATTCACGGAAAAATATGAATATCGACCAAAGCGTCTTCCAAACGAGAACCACGTATTAGAGCCATTTACCGTAGGTTTTGGTTCAATATGTATTCCATTTAAATCAGCCGTGTAAGATTCATGAGTGAATTTAGAAACGTCTAGGTAGGCGTGAAAATAATAATAGGGAGAGTCAAAAAAATGTGGATCATAATACTGAATATTTACATACTTTGACCGTTTGATATTGCGGCTTGACCAATTATCGGTATTTTCTGGTTCGGCAAGGGGCTGAAGAAAGTGATCAGTTTCGTTATCTGTTTTAGAGTGAACTATTTCTAAAGTGAGTTCTTTTCCAGAACCGAGAAAATTAAAATTTTTGATATTGGCATAAAGAAGGTTCTGAACTTCAGCTACTTTGTATGTGTTGCGATCACAGAGGTCGATTCTTCCTTGATTGTATTTAGGTTTAGATTCATCATCACAACTAAAAAATGTCTCATTCCTTTTTGTATATTGATGCTGATAAACAATTTCGTATTGAAGGTTACTCGCTTCCTTAATTTCAAAAACAACAACAATATGTCCGCGTTGATGACCCTTTTGTAAATAGACATCAATATTTTTGAATTGAATTAGCGTACCAAGCCTCAACTTAGCATCTATTATTTCATCAGGGTCTAGTTCATCACCTATTTCTTGATAATATTTTTTCTTGATAAAACTACATTGCGTTGTTTCATTGCCAATACAGGTAATGTCATCAATGATAAGTGTCTGTGATGTTACGCCACTATCGTTATGATTTATTATGTCTTCTTGTGCAGTTGCTGATATAGAAAAAAAAGCGGCTGTACAATACAACGTTATAACGACTTTTATAAAAAAATACTTATCCAACAACGGTTCCAACTAAAGTTAAAATGGTAAATAGAAATAGAGCTTAAGTTCATCATTTAGCAATATACTCGTGTATTTTAAGCCGTATGATTTTGTAAACTTTTACATGTACCTAATTCTTTTTATTAGAAAAACTATACTTAAAAAGAATTAGGTGTTTATAAAATATTTGATTTCATGAGTTACATTCTATGAATGCCTTTTCTGCAAGATATAGAATGTAAACGATTTTGACGATAGTACCACACACCAAAGAACATAAGTAACCACCAGCCAATAACGCCACCGCTTGTTGATTTTTTATCTTCAACTTTGGTTATGTTTTCGTTTATATTGTCACCTTGTTCAGGGGTGTTTTCTTCTTCCGGCCAAGGTAAATCAATTTTTGTCGGTAATGCACAGGCAAGTTCTTGTTTTACAACAATAGGCACATAACCGACTTCTAGTCCTTGGGGCGGTTCTACAAGTAACCCTTCATCAAAACTCACGAGTTTTCCTTTCGTTGGAGGGGCTAAATATTCATCAGTGTGATGCCAATTTCGATGCGTTTTTTCAGCCATATGTTGTAGTTCTTGTTTTTCTAGTTCAGACAAATTGAATTTTTTAATCGATGGTTGGTCGATAAATTTATACCAATAATAAGTCACTTTGGAACAATCATTTAAGTTTGTAGTGTAAGGCCCCATCGCGTGCTCTGAAAATAAGCCATTCAGCTCAACTTCGTAAGGTTTAGGGGTTAAGTTGGTAATTGGCAGCTCAGTCGTTTTTAAGTTAGTTTCGTCAGGCAAACTATTCTCGGTTATAGCTTGTAGGGTATCACCTTCTTTTTTAAAGTACTTAGGGTATAAACCCATGCCATTTTTTGCAGGGACATGCCACTTTAAGCCAAAAGAATTATCATCAAAAATGATAGGCGTAGCCGACTCTTCAATACCCTTTTGCCTCATGTTGTCAATATCAAAATCGGAAAAAGCCGATTTGAGCATTGGCCTTTCAGTGCCATTTTCGTCAAATTTTGTATTAGCAGCTTCGCCACTTAACTTCCAATGTTCAAACTGATTAAAGATGGCATCTTTACTATAAAAAGTTAGGTCTTGCATCAGCACGGTTTCGCTTTCATCATTCATCGGAAATTGAATTTGCGGTATTTTATAATAAACATCGCTCTTATTATCCTTGGCTTTTAGTGCCGGACCAGAACCAAATTCCATAGAACCAGAACTACCACTACTTATTTTATTGGCATCAAGTCCTCGAGCTTCTATAAAAGCATATTCTTTTGAAAGCTCGGCCCAATAGTCAGGGATCGGAAATGCGACAGGACCTTTAAAGTTTGCAACATTTACAAAGAGAGTCCAACTTAGGTTGCCAACTGGAACTTCAGTAAATTTTTCTTGCGTAAAGGGTAATGCTAAATAACCATAGCCAAATAATTCGCCGTTTGGTTTTCCTTTAAAAGGTAAACCATCTGGGGGCACTATTAATTTATTACTTAATTGTACTATTCCATACATGGGAGGTCTGTCGTCAAAATTACCCGGTTGTAATCCTGGGGTATTTGAAAAATCGTTATAACAGTTAGGCACTGTTCCTATTGCAAATTTTGGATAACCGGTTTGAAAACGCGTACCTGCCCAAATGCCTAATCCCCCTTCAATTGTTTGAAAAACATCGTCGTATGTTGGTCCCCGCTCTGGCATATTATCTCTTGCATAGGTTCCATTTGGGCACAGTGGACTCGTTATATTATCGGTATTATCAGGTATGAGCCAACTGCTTGCTAATCCAATTTGCATATCTTTAGTTAATCTATTAGAAATTGGCCATACCGTTGAATAAAAAGACATACCATAACGATACGCGCTATTTTTTTCATCAGTATGTGAATAACTCCCCATATAACCATGTAACCCACCAACATTCTCAGTTGCTATTGATACCTTGATAACAAACATGCTGATACATAGAGCGATCAAATAAGAATAAAACCCTCTCATGTTCATGCTAAATGATATTTGCTTTACCGTGAAATTGATTAATGTAATAAACGTGTTTGTCGTTTGACTTTTTGTGTAACTTTCATCATTTAGATGCTCTTTAACCCAAGCATTCCTTTGTTCTTTATTATTCATAGTTTCTTATCCTGATATTTAAAATATAGAGAATTTTTTTTGTTACCTTCTCTGCATTACTAGCGAAACATTGCTTCTCTAGCGGCTTGAAAAGGATTGTTTTACTAATTTATCCTTTTCATTAGTGCAAGCTAGTATCAATAGACAGATGTTAAAAACAGACCTGTTCGAATATAATTATTCAAGGGTAATTCCTCGCGATATGATTCAATAAATAAACGTTAGACAGAACAAACGCCATTAGACGCTAGCTCTTGCTGAACAACGATGGGCACATAACCGACCTCTAATCCTTTAGGTGGTGTGACGATTAACCCTTCATCAAAGCTGGCTAAAATGCCACTGCTAACAGGCTCTAGATATTCTTTGTCAATTGTCCAATGCGTATGTATTTTTTCAACTAATGCTTGCAAGTTATTTTTCTCGTCAAGCGACCAGTTGTATTGTTGAAAAACAGGTTGGTCTATAAAACGATACCAAACATAGGTTATTTGGGTACAGTCGCCTAAATTAACTGTGAACTGTTCTGTTATAGGGCCGGGGCTTTTCCATGAGCCCTCTAGGGGAAGAGCGGAATAAGGTGGAGCGTCTTGTGATGCCGTTGCAAACTCTTGCTCAATAAGTTTAGTTTCTTGCGGAACGTCAACTTCATTGATCGCTGTGATTTTATTATTTTCATGTTTAAAATAACGGGGCAGCTTGCCAATATTTTCATTGATATTATTGGTAAATTCAATACCAAACGAACCATCACTAAACACTTGCAAACTAAAGTCTTTGTTGAAGTCTGTTATCGGCTTGTTATCTTGTTCATACCATTGAGCCTCTGCTTTTAATTGAGGTTTATAAGCATGATGTAAACTAATTTGCGAGCTAGGGGCAGCGCTGCCATCACGCCATTTCATTATTGTATTAAAAAGTGCTTGCTTAGAATAATAATGTAAATCTTTAACTAACGATATCTTACCATCATCATCGAGAGGGAATTGGATTTGTGGTATTTTCGAATATCGTAAACCAGCATTATCTGTTGATTGATATTGATCAACGGTATTCACCTCCATTGCCATAGCTATTTCATTTTTTAGCGCACGGCTGTCTAATCCTCTCCCAAGAATAAAGGGATAGTCTTTACTTGCTTTACTCCACATTTCAGGGAGATAGAACGCAAGTGGACCTTTAAAATTTAAAGAATTTAAAAATAAAGTCCAATGCTGAACACCTGTCTTTTGCTCGTTATTAGGTTTATTACGTAATGGCAGGGCAAAATAACCGTAACCTATTAATTCCCCTTGTGGTGATCCGTTATAAGGAAGACCATCGGGTGGCATTAGCATACGATTACTTAATTGAGCTAACCCTAGATTATCGTCTGCAAGTGGCCTTGCAGAGTGAAAAAATGGCCAGCCAGGTGTTGCTACTTCTGTGTTGTAGCAGTCTGGCGTTGAATTCATACTGTATTTTGGCGCAGTGGTTTTAAAACGGCTTGAACGCCAATAACCTGAACTACCCTCAATGGTTTGAAATTGATTTTCCCAAGTTGGCCCCCAGTCTGGGTAAGAACGCCTTATTGCACTGTCTTTTGGGCATAAGGCGGTAACTTTATTGTCTGTATTATCTGGTATTAACCAAGTGCCGGGTAAACCAATTTGAAAGTTATCTATTGGTTTTTCGATTAAAGACCATACAGGGCTGTAGTGGCTAGTGCCATATAAATAAGTATCAGGTATTTCGTCGGCCGATGATTGTAAATAAGTATATAAACCGTTGTTATGATAACTAACCTGAATGTTTTTAATTGGGGGATTGTCATTATTAGTCTTGTTAGTATCACTACTTCCTAAACAACCAACCAGTGTGGTTGCCACCAATAAGCTCGTTATTATTTTCATTATTACATCTTATCTAAAGTTAATTCCTTAGATACTATTGCAAAAGACAAGCCAAAAGAAAAAACACATTAACTGTTGTTTTATATGGTTTTTATCTTTATTTTTATTATGGATAACACATAAAAAAACCACAGTTGTGGGGAAAAGTACACACTTTGGTCAGCCTATTCCTTAGAATTCTTTCACTTTTTTTAATTTCGCCCTGATCGGGAAAGTCTCTAACATCACTTCCACCTGATTGCATTTAACTGTGCCGCATTATTTCGACCTTATTAGAACTCTCTCTTTGGATAAATTGAACAGTGCTAATGCACACTTCTACTTATGTGTGACCCTGCAGGTTTAAATTAGTTGGTTTCATCAGAGATAAACCAGGAGCCAACTTGGGATTTTGGTCGCTTATAGATAGCTAAACATATAATCAAACATCTTATCATCTTGATAATTCAGTATGTTTTTTACTCTTTGGTTTGATTATATAACATAAAAGTATAATCAAGATTTATAGAATTTAGAATTATACCATTTTGATTAAATTTGTGATCTAATTGATTTTATTTTTTATGCATCAATATCAGTAGCTATGCTCACACTTAAATCCATTGATT
>JBLHNB010000098.1:0-19439 GCA_047621305.1 Alteromonadaceae bacterium
ATTTGAACCTTCGACAAATTGGTTAAAAGCCAACTGCTCTACCAACTGAGCTAACGGCCGACAATGTTGATTTGTATTTTCAATTAAAACATTATCAACACTGTTTTAATTGTTATTAAATTTAAATTCAACGTTCTAACTAAAAATTAAAACTTAAACTTTAAAAGTGGTCGGCCGTGAAGGATTTGAACCTTCGACAAATTGGTTAAAAGCCAACTGCTCTACCAACTGAGCTAACGGCCGACAATGTTGATTTTTATTTCAATTAAAACATTATCAACACTGTTTTAATTGTTGTTAACTTTTCTCAATGTTAACTTGGGTCAGCTATGAAGGATTTAACCTTCGAACTAACCTTGGATAGTAACGTTAAAAGCCTTGGCTTTATTTACTAACAATCCTATCCAAATATAAAATTGGTCGGCCGTGAAGGATTTGAACCTTCGACAAATTGGTTAAAAGCCAACTGCTCTACCAACTGAGCTAACGGCCGACAATGTTGATTTGTATTTTCAATTAAAACATTATCAACACTGTTTTAATTGTTATTAAATTTAAATGCAACGTTCTAACTAAAAATTAAAACTTAAAACTTAAATTTTAAAAGTGGTCGGCCGTGAAGGATTTGAACCTTCGACAAATTGGTTAAAAGCCAACTGCTCTACCAACTGAGCTAACGGCCGACATTGTATTCACTTGCTGCTTGAACGCGCCGCATATAATACTCATAATTTATTTTAGTGCAACAATAAATTCAAGTTATTTTGCCTTTCTCGTTTTTTCGCATAAAAAGGCAGCAGATAGGGCAAGTTATCGTCACTACTTGAAAATAAAGGTAATGACAATAAAGATCTGAGGCTTCAGTTTCCTGGCCTCATCTCTTTCTATTGAGATAAACCGTCCAAACGAGGTTGCGCTAATTGTGCGGCGCTAGAACTTGGATATTCGGTAATTAACTTTTTATATAGTGATATAGCGACTGCAGCGTTATTTTGTTTTTGTTCAAGCATGGCCAATTTAAGCATAGCATCACTACGCTTTCTTGAGTCTTGAAATTTATTAACAACTGTTTCAAATGCTGCTTTTGCTTCAGTTAACTCATTTTTATTGAATAGTAATTGACCTAACCAATAATGAGCATTCGCAGCATAAGTAGATTGTGGGTACTTTTGATTAAATGCTCTAAATTCAGGAATAGCTTGTTCGTAACGTTTGTCCTTTAAAACCATATTAACCGCACGATCATACGCCTCATTCTCTGGTAAATCACTGCTGTAATTTACATTGGCATTCGACGTTGGTGCAACAAGAGCCGCAGGCACTTGATTTACGGGTTTAAGTGCTTCAGACACACGACGATCAAGTTCTTGATAAAGTTCACGTTGACGGTCAAGTACTTGGCTTAATTGATGTGTATGAAGCTCAGTAACACCTCGAAGCTCATTTACTTCATTTTGCAGTTCATCTAACTGACTTTGAACATTAATTTGTGCACGATTACGAGCGTCAAGTTTACGTTCTAAGTTAGCGAGTCTGTCAACAAGGCTTAAAGGTGTAGAACTAATAACATTACTTCTACTAACATCAATCACCGGAGCTTGCTCAAAAGCTGCTACTACATAAGTATTAGCAGCACAGAGTACTCCAAATAAAACTTTACTCAGTTTCATTTACATCCCTGATTAGTATACTAATACGGCACGACGATTTTTAGCAAAAGCGTCTTCGGTACGGCTCTTAACTAAAGGTTTTTCTTCACCATAGCTTACTGTAGTCAATTGAGACGCTGAAACACCTAAGTTTTCTAAATAAGTGAGAACAGCTTTAGCACGACGTTCACCTAAAGCGATGTTATATTCAGGTGTTCCACGTTCATCAGCATGACCTTCAACTAATATTGATACATTTGAATTAGCATTCAAAAAGTTAGCATGTGCATCTAAAACAGAAGCAAACTGACTGCTTACCGTTGAAGTATCAAAATCAAAATAAACAATATGCTCAGAGCGCAACTTTTCCATTTGTTGACGTTTTTGTTCTTCAAATTTTGCTGCTTCTTGTGCAGCAGTGACTTGAACGTTGTCTTCAACACTTGTAGTTGTTTGTGTATTCGTTTCAACTTGGCTTTGCTCTTCTGTTTCAGAGTTGGAGCTACATGCAGCCAATGCCAACATAGGCAAAGCAACGGCGAGGGCTTTAACAGTTTTATTCAAGCGCATTATATTATTCCTTATTATTCAAAATCGATTTGTTATATTAAATTATTATAAAAATGGCGACCAGGCTGGTGCTTTAACTTCTCCGTCAAGAGCAGGCAAGCGTGCTTTAAATCGGCCATCTACAGAAACTAAACTCAAAACTTGTCTATTATTATGCAAGGTACTATAGATTATCATCCCGCCATTTGGCGCTATGCTTGGTGATTCATCTAAACGTGTTTTGGTTAAAACTTGGAAAAGTCCAGATTTTAACTCTTGTTTCGCTAAATGATACTGCCCTCGCGTTCTATTTACCATCACAAGTTGACGACCATCAGGTGTTAATGAACCACCTAAGTTCATTTCGCCATCAAAAGTAAGCCTTCTTACTTTGCCGTCGACTAAATTTACGCGATAAAGCTGAGCTTTTCCACCCCGTTCTGAACTAAATACCAATGAATTACCATCTGGACTCCAATTGGGCTCTGTATCAATTGCTCGGTGACGGGTAATTCGTCTTAATTTTTTCGTTGCTAATTCCATAACATAAAGCTCAGGATTACCATCTTTAGATAGTACCATCGCTAACTGTTTGCCATTAGGTGACCAGCGCGGCGCACTATTTATTCCCGTAAAAGAACTGATCATCGTTCTTTTTCCTGAATAAATATCAATGACATAAATTTGTGCCTGATGATTTTCAAAAGTCACGTAAGCTAATTGGTTACCATTGGGGTGCCAATCAGGCGACATTAATGGTTCTTTTGAACTTAACAATATATGCTCGTTAAAACCATCATAATCAGCGATAACTAATTGATAAGGATAGTTTCCTTGATCACGCACAATAACATAAGCTATTTTGGTTAAAAAAGCACCTCGACTACCGGTTAACTTTTCATAAACAACATCACTGATACGATGCGCATAACGGCGAAATTGCTCAACACCTATTTCTACGGTACTTTCATCATAAATATGATCAGAGGTTTGTACCAGTTCTCCATTACTCAACATTTGTGTTTGACCACCGGTTATTTGCCCCCGGATCACGTCAACAAGCTGATATTTAACTTGATAGCGATTAAGTGATATTTCACTCACCTCACCAATAATAATGGCTTCAACGCCCTCATTCGCCCATGCAGCATAGTCAATTTCACTGTCATTACTGGGTACTTGCGGAAATCTAAGTTCATTAATTGGACTAAATTTACCGCTACGTAATAAATCATCACTGATCACCTTAGATAAACGCTCAGGCATTGGCCCTAGGCCTGTCCATTTAAATGGTAAAACCGCGATCGGTCTAGCGCTATCGACACCTTCAGTGATCACTATCTCTAAGGTCGCAAATACACGACTTGAACATAAGGTGATTAAAAATATTAATAATAATTTACATTTCATCATAGTGTTATATGTTTTCTTTTTTATTAAAAGTTATCGTACTCATTAAAAGTTATCGTATTAGTTAAATTCTGGCACTACCGTTAAACTAATCGTACTCATTTCTTTAAAAACTTCAGCGTCTTTTGAAACAGGTAATGTTCCAGCTTTATAAATAGCTGTTTTAGCTGCATCACATACGATCCTATCACCCTGCCCCGACCGTACGTTAGTCACGAACCCAGATGGTGCAAGACTTATGGTTAATTTACAAGACTTACCTTCCATTGTACTGCGGTCAGTAATCAAATTTTGCTGTATGGTTTGCGTGATAAGCGCTGTAAAACGTCCCACTTCTGTCATCATTTGCTGACGTCTTGCTTGTTTACGATTCGCCATTTCTTCGGCCATTTGCTGTTCAAGTATTTTTTGTTGCTGTGCTAATTCACGAGCTGCTTTTTCTGTACGTTTACGCTCTGCCGCTTTTTTCTTACGTAAGTCATCTGATTTTTTAGCGGCTTGTTCTTCTTTTAAACGGTTAGCTTTAGCATCTGCTGCAGCTTTATCGGCTTGGTTTTTTTCTGCAACTTTTTTCTTACGATCGTTTTCTGCAGCAACCGCTTTTGATTTTGATTTTTGAGCAGCATCGTCAGCTATTTTCTTTTCTTTTTCTTTTTTCTTGCGTTGACGCTCTAGATTTTTGATACGTTTTTCTTCATTTGAACGTTGTACTTTAGCCGATGCCACACGATCTTCAAGATCTTGCAAACGTTTAACGTCGTCCGCGTTTTTCTTTTTGATCTTGTTAATTTGCGCTTCTACTTGACTTTTACTAACAGCAACCGCTTGAATAGGTTGCGTATTACTTGCAACTGCCGTTGGTTTTGGCGGCGCAGAAAAATCACCTACAAACAGTGCAATAACAAGAGCAACATGCATTACAATACTTAGGGTTAAGGCTAAGGTAAACTTCGGGCTCAAGCGCTATTTCTCCGGTGAATCTGTCATTAATCCAACAGATGGCACACCCGCTACCTGTTGTAAAAGTACCATTAATTGAATAACGGCATTATAAGATACCGCACCATCGCCATTAACAACAACGGGGGTATCTGGTTCAAGTTGTAAATGGGCAGCAACAACTGTCGCCACTTCTTCCGCGGTCATGGGTTCGTTTTTACTGGTACCTACCGCTAGATAATACTGACCTTGTGCATCAATTGAAGCAACTAAGGGGGGTTTACTATCTTTTGATAAGGGCTCTGCACTTGCTTGAGGTAAATCAACCTTCACACCTTGGGTGACCAGAGGCGCAGTAACCATAAAGATAATAAGTAAAACTAACATTACATCGATATAAGGAACAACATTAATTTCTGCTACTTTACGACGTCTAACTCGCTTATACATCTGAGTATTACCTTATATCAGCTTATCATTGCTTTGGTTGTTCGTTGGCTGTTTGACGCTGTAAAATGCTCGAGAATTCTTCCATAAAATTACCGTAACTGTTTTCAAGTTTTTCAACATTATGACTAAAACGGTTAAAAGCCATTACCGCTGGAATTGCCGCAAACAACCCCATAGCCGTAGCTATAAGAGCCTCTGCAATGCCAGGTGCTACACTTGCCAATGTTGCATTTTCTTGTGCACCAATCGCGATAAATGAATTCATTATTCCCCAGACAGTACCAAATAAACCAATATAAGGACTGATTGAACCAACCGTTGCCATAAATGGTAGGTTAGCCTCTAAACTGTCAACTTCTCTAGATAAGGCCACACGCATTGCTCGGTGCGTGCCGTCAACAATCTCACTTGATGCGGTGATATTACTTTTTCTCAATCTGGCAAATTCTTTAAACCCAGCAACAAATAAACTTTCTATACCAAAAATATGATTACGAGCAGAGACTTCGTTATATAATATATTGAGATCAGAACCACTCCAAAATTTGTCTTCAAAGGTTTGCAATTGTAGTCGAGCAATCCTTAACGCTTTACTGCGCTGGAAAATCATCGCCCAACACGTAACAGAAAAACCAAGTAAAATAAGCATTACTGATTTAACCAATAAACTGGCTTCTAAAAACAGATCTAAAATTGAAAATTCAGCTGACACGTTTTAACGCTCCTAATATGCTTTTTGGGATGGGACAAGGTCGAGCTTTAGTAAAGTCAACAAAAGCAATACGCACGATAGCTGCGCATATAATTTGTTGGTGTTGGTTGGTGATTTTCTGACTAAACAGCAGACTAGCGCGTTTAAATTCAGTTATTAATGAACTAACATTAAGTAGATCATCCAGTTTTGCTGAAGCAATATAGTCAATTTCAACTCGCGTCACTACAAATCCTAGTTTTTGTTCTAAAAAGAGTGATTGTGTTATGCCTTTTTCTCGTAACCATTCTGTTCTAGCGCGTTCAAAAAATTTCAGATAGTTGGCATGATAAACAATGCCGCCAATATCAGTATCTTCGTAATAAACCCTCAGTTGAAAATCATTCTTATTTTCTAGCATTATTTTCTAGCATTACCTGATGTTTACCCGACACAATATTTAATTAATCTTCAGAGCTATATACTAATAGAAAAAGCTTTCATACAACAAGGCTTTAAGCGGGTAAATTGGCATTATTTATCGAGTTTGTGTACTTTTTAACGAATTTTTTTGTATCAAATTATTTTATGGGGGGAATTGGAGGGAGTATCCATTAGTTTTTCTAATGCGAACAATGAGATTATTTAGTTTGTCAGCGTCACCGTAAAAACTTATTATACTCGTGTTCTCTGAGCTAGCGCATTGATTACCCCAGTTATCGCTGACTGGTACATCATTAGCCCGTTAACACTGAATAGACTTGTACATGCTATTCTCTCTGACATGTTATCTGAAAACCAGATTTCCTTCTAGCAACTTAATTTTTATAAGTTGGCCCATATTATTTTAATATGGGCTTTTTTTTGTCTGAAATTTGTCCAAAATTTCAATCTGTTGAATATCAGTCCTTGTTGGGCTTCAATCTGTTGAGCTGCAATTTGTCGAGCCTTATCGAGCTTTACTTCGTTCGTGTCGGCCTACAAAGTCATCCTATCGAAAAAGGAGTTTACCGCTTAGGCATATCTAAACCAAAGTGTTGGTAAGCACGGTCAGTGGCAATTCGTCCGCGGGGTGTGCGTTGTAAAAAGCCTTGTTGAATTAAGTAAGGCTCTAAAACATCTTCAATCGTTTCTCTTTCTTCACCAATAGCGGCAGCTACATTATCTAAACCAACGGGGCCACCCATAAATTTTTCGATAATGGCGAGTAGTAATTTTCTATCCATTATATCAAAACCTTCTTTATCAACTTCTAACATATCTAATGCTAACGCCGCCGTTCCTTGGGAAACAATACCTGCTGTTTTTACATCAGCATAATCTCTAACACGCCGCAATAATCGGTTAGCAATTCGTGGTGTACCCCGTGAACGACAGGCAACTTCATAAGCGCCTTGTTCATCAATGCTCAAATTCAAAAAATAAGCAGAACGTTTAACAATTTCTGTTAAATCTTTTGTATTGTAAAACTCAAGGCGCTGCACAATACCAAACCTATCTCTCAACGGGGATGTTAATGCACCTGCTCGGGTAGTAGCGCCAATTAATGTAAAAGCGGGTAAGTCTAGTTTAATAGAGCGTGCTGCGGGCCCTTCTCCGATCATAATATCTAACTGATAGTCTTCCATTGCAGGATAAAGAATTTCTTCAACAACAGGACTTAAACGATGAATTTCATCAATAAATAGTACATCGTTTTCTTCGAGGTTAGTTAACAGTGCGGCTAAGTCACCAGCTTTTTCTAATACTGGGCCTGAGGTTGTACGAATATTTACGCCCATTTCGTTGGCAACTATGTTCGCCAGCGTGGTTTTACCCAAACCTGGAGGACCAAAAATAAGTAAATGATCGAGTGGTTCTTCACGTTTTTTAGCTGCAGCTATAAATATTTCCATTTGTATTTTAACATGGTCTTGCCCAGTATAATCGACTAGCGCTTTAGGACGAATAGCGCGATCAACAACCTCTTCTTCGGGCATTACCATGGGTTCTATTAAACGATCTGCTTCAATCATATTTACTCTCTACTTCCGATTCACTTTAGCTTAACTTTTACTTTCTAAGAAATATTATAACATTGCTTTTAACGAGTCGCGGATCAAATCTTCGCTGCTCATATCACTCTTGTACACCGCTTTAATCGCTTTATCAGCCTGTGATTGATTATATCCTAATGAGATAAGCGCATTAATCGCATCACCTTTTGCATTATTAACAAAAGTATTTTCAAATAGATTACCTGTCGGCATCGCATTAGTTGCAGGTGTTGCTATATTCATTTGCCAGTCTTTTAGACGGTCGCGCATTTCAATCAATAAACGTTCTGCTGTTTTTTTACCAACACCCGGTATTTTTACTATCGTGGTTAAATCGTCATGAGCAACGCAACTCACAAATTGATCCGCTGACATGCTTGATAAAATAGCCAAACCAAGTTTTGGTCCTACACCATTCACTTTTATTAATAAACGAAAAAGTTTTCTTTCTACGGTGTTTGTAAAACCATAAAGTAATTGCGCATCTTCACGCACAACAAAATGGGTATAAATAATAGCTTCTGTATTTAGCTCAGGTAGTGCATAAATACTGGTCATCGGCATAGTAACTTCATAACCGACACCATTACATTCAATTAACACCTCTGGCGCAATTTTTTCTAATAACACACCACGTAATCGACCAATCACAACAAAACCACCTTTTAGACCAAACAGATTAATTAATATACTTACAGTACTAATACAGGAATCAATACAATTTCGCCACAATAACACTATATATTTATACAGTAAACTAGAAAGGTGATTCACCTTAAATATTTGCCATTTTATAAGCTAGCAGCCCGAAAATAACAGCGAAACATTTTTGAATTTTTTTTATCACGCCTTTGGATTGGTCGCTTTGTATTGGAGTAGATTGGCAAAATAACCCATAAAGAATAAAGCCAACAACGTAAGTAAAATAAAAAACGACCTAGCATAAGCATCGATATTAAAGTACTTCATTGAATTTAAATTTAAATTTAAATTGCTTAATAGAAACTAAAAAAATAAGTGGTACTACTTCTGAAGGCGACCACGTACAGTTTTTGTTGCTTGGCCTGATAATTTAGCAATAATTTCATGACTATGAGCATGGCATAAAGCGACCGCTAATGCATCAGCAGCATCGGCTTGTGGTGTACCACCTAATTTTAAAATAGATTTAACCATATGTTGTACTTGTGACTTATCTGCTGCGCCCGTACCGACCACAGATTGTTTAATTTGCCTTGCAGAGTATTCTGCGATGGTGAGCCCAGTATTGGTTGCCGCGACAATTGCAGCCCCTCGTGCTTGACCCAACTTTAAAGCCCCACCAGGGTTTACGCCCATAAAGACTTGCTCTATTGCAAACATATCCGGTTGAAATTGAATGATTAACTCAGAAACACCTGCAAATATTGTCTGTAGGCGTGCGCCTAATTCGTTGTCAGCACTATCTTTTTTGGCAGAAAAAGCCTTAATGCAACCACTACCTAAGTAAGTAAATTTACGCCCTTCTTGTTTAATGACGCCATAACCGGTAATACGTGAACCGGGATCAATACCTAAAATAATGGTCAAATGTTATTCTCTTGTTTGATTTTTTTTAGTAAACACTCTGAACTCGTTTCAGAATGACAGATAGCTTTTAATGTAATGATTATGCTTTGATGTCGATAAAAATCCAATAAAAAAGCAGCTTAAAAAGCTGCTTTTTTCATGTTAGTCAATTATATTGTTTAAGCAAAATTGTCGAGCGAAAGCTCGACCTACAATAAACCAATAATTATTCAGTAGAAGACGCTGCTTTCTTTTCTTCTTTAGGAAGACAAGCAATACCAAGTTCAACCAATTGTGTTGGGTTAGCTTTACCCGGCGCATTTGTTAACGGACAAGCTGCAGTCGTTGTTTTTGGAAATGCCATTACGTCGCGAATTGAGCTTGCTCCGGTCATTAACATCACTAATCTGTCAAGACCAAAAGCAAGGCCTGCATGCGGTGGAGCACCATATTGAAGTGCTTCAAGTAAGAAGCCAAATTTCTCTTGGGCTTCTTCATCGCTAATACCTAAAATTCTAAATACTGCGGCTTGCATATCTTGATTATGAATACGAACCGAACCACCGCCTAATTCACAGCCGTTAAGTACCATATCGTATGCATTTGATAATGCGCCAACAGGGTTTGCTTCTAACTGCTCAGCCGTTAAGTTAGTTGGGGCTGTAAATGGATGATGAATAGCATGCATATGACCATCTACTTCTTCAAACATAGGGAAATCAACAACCCATAATGGTTTCCATTCACCTTGTAATAAATCTAAGTCTTCACCTACTTTCAGTCGCAATGCACCCAGTGCTTCGCTAACTATATTATAAGTGTCTGAACCGAAAAAGATAATATCGCCTGATTTTGCATTTGTACGTGCTAATATTTCTTTAACCGCATCTTCAGTTAAAAACTTTAAGATAGGCGATTGTAACCCTTCAAGGCCAGCATCAATATCGTTCACTTTCATCCATGGCATACCTTTCGCGCCATAAATGCCAACAAACTTTGTTAATTCGTCGATACCTTTACGTGAAAATTTACTTGCACCACCGGGTATACAAACTACCGCAACACGACCTTTTTCATCATTAGCAGGGCCTGAAAATACTTTAAACTCTACATCTTTTAAAATATCTGCAACATCAACTAATTCTAGTGGGTTACGTAAGTCTGGTTTGTCTGAACCAAAGCGAGTCATCGCTTCTAAATAGGTCATGCGTGGAAATGCGCCTAAATCAACATCCATTAACTCTTTAAACAAGTTAACGATCATTGTTTCAGCAACGTCCATCACTTGGTCTGAACTCATGAAAGAAGTTTCAATATCTATTTGTGTAAATTCAGGTTGACGATCAGCACGTAAATCCTCATCACGGAAACATTTTACAATTTGGTAATAACGTTCCATACCTGACATCATCAACAATTGCTTAAACAGTTGTGGAGATTGCGGTAAAGCAAAAAATTGACCTTTATGGGTGCGACTTGGTACTAAATAGTCACGTGCACCTTCAGGTGTTGCCGCTGTTAATATCGGTGTTTCTATATCTAAAAACCCCTGACCTTCAAGTGATTGACGCACTTTTGAAGTGACTTTTGCACGAAAACGCATACGTTCCGTCATTTCACTACGGCGTAAATCTAAATAACGATATTTTAGACGTAGCTCTTCTGAGTTAGTTTGGTTTGAGTCAAGAGGCAATGGCGCTGATTTATTAAGAATATTAAGTTCTAAACCTAAAATTTCAATAGCACCTGTTTTCATACCTTTGTTAATTTGTCCTTCAGGACGAGCACGAACTTTACCTTTAATTTGTACACAAAATTCATTACGTAAAGTATTCGCTTTAGCAATAACTTCTGGTAAGTCAGGATCATAAACGACTTGCACTAAACCTTCACGGTCACGAAGATCTAAAAAGATCACCGCACCTAAATCTCGACGACGGTTTACCCAACCACATAAAGTAATTTCTTGACCAATGTGAGACTCATTCACCTCACCACAATAAAGATCGCGCATGTATATTTGTCCTGATAATACTAACGAGGCGTTACTTAAAATAAATAACGTCATTCGCTAGGAGAAAAATTGCCGATATTATAAAGCAATAATAAGCAATGTCATCATTGATTTGGGGACTTATACCAATTGAAATAATAAATCGATCATTCTAAGGCGGTGTAAATAGATTTACTGCTAATTAACCTAGTCTAAATATGAATATAATTCTGTGTAGTTGAATTAAAAACATAATGATTTTTTCCATTTGCTTTAACCCGATACATCAAAGTATCCGCAATTTTAAGCAGTTCAGTATCCGTTATGCCATCATCTGGATACATGGATATACCAATACTACAACCGATACAAACACTAACAGTCGATAATTGATAGGGTTGTCGCATCATTGCCAATGCTTTTTCCGCGACAAAAGACGCTTCATTATTCTTTTGTAATCCCATCAATAATAATACAAATTCATCACCACCAAAGCGCACCACCGTATCTGATTGACGTACACAGGTGCTTAATCTAGCTGCTACTTGTATCAGCAGTTCATCACCGACATCATGACCATAAGTATCATTGATGTTTTTAAAACCATCAAGATCTATAAATAAAATTGCAATTTTAAGACTTTGTCGCTGATGAAAATTAATAGCCGTATTTAATCTGTCCTTTAGCAAGACTCGGTTCGCCAACCCTGTTAACTCATCATGAGTTGCCATATGTTTCATTTTTTCTTCAAGACGTTTTCGTGTTTTTATCTCTTTATGTAAACGACGATTCCAGACAATAATAATCGTTATAATAATAAAAAGTATGATACCTATTTGTGCAGATACACGTAAAACCATATTTTGGTTGAGGCCAGTTTCGATATTAACTTCAAACCATTTTTCATAAATCGTTTGTTTTTCTGGTGCCGAAATAGTGGCTAGCCCTTTATCAATAATACTTTTTAACATTGGCCAATCTTTTCTAATGGCATAATGATTTTTATCTACATTAACTTTTTCAACGACAGAAATCATTAAAGGGAGTAAGCTTTCACGTTTTAATAAAGTCGTTGCCGTTGCTAAGTTTTCGATAAAACCATCAACAACCCCCGACTGTAGCGCAAGCATGCCCTCTTCTATATTATCAACAAGGACTAAAGATATATTAGGATGTTGCTGCTGAAATTTAGTGACGAGATGATAGCCTTTAACGATAGCTATTTGCTTACCATAAAAATTTTCTAAATTGAGTTGCTCACCAACGTTTCGCGGATGTAGAACAACCCAAGGTAAATCCCAATATGAATGGCTAAAAAGAACCTTTTCTCTTCTTTCTGGTGTGGGGGTTGCATTAGCTAATATATCAATTTTATTATCAAGTAGTGCTTGCAAAAGTGAATGCCAACTTTTAAAAGGAATAATGGTAAACGTCAAGTCTGTACGTTGTTTGATAATATCTAAAATATCGTTATTAATACCACTAAACTGCCCTTTTGAATCAATAAATTCAATAGGTTGCCATTGCTCTAAAATACCTAACCTAATTTCAGGTTGCTCCAATTTCCATGCTAGCTCTTTATTATTGAGATCTACTTTATTTTCAATATATTGAAAATAACTGGCACTTTTATCATTTAACCAACTGTTTTCCAAGGCAACAAGTTTATCCAAGGGTAATTGTTCAAAACCTTCTTGAATAATAGCTGCCAAAGCCGTGTTTTCTGCATGAACTAACGCGTAAATATTGGCTCTAAAATTAGGTGTTGGCAAACGATGAAATGAAGACTGCAAATTATTTTTAACTAATTTTGCGTTCATGTTTTCAATAGAAGACACAAAAGCATCAATTTCTCCTTTAGCTATCGCACTAAAGACCTCTTTATATCCGTTATAATAACTGAGATTTATAGCGGGATATGTGTGGGCAATTTCATTTTTATAGGGTGCCGTTTTAAAAACGCCTACCGCTTTACCACTGAGTTCGCTAACATTTAGAATATTACTTAGCCTGCGTGCGACATAAATGGCCGAATTGATACCATAAACTTCGCGCGCCACCAATAACCCGGTTGAGGTCGCCTTAGATTCAGGATAGGCGATATGAATATCAATTTCTCTTTTCTTAACTCGTTCTATTCCCGTTGACATACTTTGTGCAATAAACTCAATTTCCTTGCCACTTTGTTCTGCCCACAATCGCCAAATATCAATAAACAAGCCTTGCGCTTCACCTGTTGGAGACACTGACATATAAGGAGGTAAATCAGGGGTAAAAGCCAGTAATAAGGTATCACTTTGTTTATCAAAACCTAACCATTTAGTTTCTATCATTGAACGTTGCTGTTGAGAGACCTTTAACCAACCTTGTTCAATAAAATCTAATAATTGATCATTTCCCTTAGCAACAGCGGTAACATATTCTCCTCGATAATAATGAATGCGTTTATAAGGTGGGTAGCGATTGTTAAGTGCTTTATATTCGGGAAAATATTTAGAGAGTTTTTCTAGCCCCGCAAACGCAACAACATCTCCTGCTAACGCCGCTTGATATAATTGATGCCTGTTATCATACACTCGCAATTTAAGTGTCGGTGCGAGTTTATTAAGGGTATCTATATGGCTTGAGCCTTTAATAACACCAAGCGTGTAAGGCGTTAATTGCGCTAAGGAGTCAATGTCTGAAAAACTGCGTTCAATGAATATATATCGATCGTGAAAGAAAAATGACGAGCTTAAATTAAAGCGTGCCGCTCTGGCTGTTGTTTTGGATAAGCCCGCATGAATATCAATATCACTTTCAGAAACTCTCTTTAAGGTTTGCTGCCAAGTATCGGCAACAAACTCAATATTAACCTTTTGCTGCTTCGCCCATAACCGCCATAAGTCGACCATAAGTCCTGCGGGTTGACCTTGTTCATTAACAAAGTGATAAGGATAAGAGGTTTTGTTGATTGCAATCGTTAACGGCTGCTGAGTAAAATCAGTTTGGGCGGCCTTCACCGGCATCAAAACTGCGATAACAAAAAAGGTGAGCAACAACAACGCTAATGATTTTTTCAAATAAGATGTTCCACAAACAATCAGTTAACAGGTTAACAACGATAACATGAGTTTAGAAAAAAAAACTATTGAGTACAACCTATAAGATTCAAAAATCAAATTTAAACAAAAAATTTTTTATGATATTACAACGAATAAATAGATAAAAATAAAAGCTGTAAAGTGAGTGTAATACTCGTAACGGGAGTGGCAAGGTTATCATTTTTCAGCTAAAATACGCGCAATACTCATTCGTTCGTAAGACTGATTAAATATGCACTCCTCAGAGCCTGATTTAATTTTTTCCAGCAAAAAAAATCAAATTAAAGATTTTGCATTTGACGCGCAAGTCGTTGAAGTATTTCCAGATATGATCACACGTTCGGTACCGGGTTATCGTACGATTATTGATACCATAGGTAGGATCAGCCAACAGTATGTTAAAGATAATACTCAGGTTTATGATTTAGGTTGTTCTCTTGGCAGTGCAACACTCGCTATAAAACAAAACATCACAGCACAAGGCTGTAAAATTATTGGTATTGATAATTCAAGCGCTATGGTTGAACGCTGTAAAATGCACGTCAATGCTTTTAAGGGGAATACTCAGGTTGAAATTATTGAAGGTAATATACTCGACTGCGATATTAACAATGCTTCAATGGCTGTACTCAATTTTACCTTACAATTTATAGAACGCGAACAACGCCAAGATATGATCAATAAAGTATCAGCAGGGCTCAATCCAGGCGGTATTTTAATATTATCAGAAAAAATATCAGATCCTGACGATGTCTGCAGCGATTTACTCGTAGAGCTTCATCATGATTTTAAACGGGCTAATGGTTACAGTGATCTTGAAATAGCGCAAAAGCGAACCGCTTTAGAAAATGTGATGCGTACCGATAGCGTAGAAACGCATATATCACGTCTTAAAAATGCAGGATTTAGCCATATAACACCATGGTTTCAATGTTTTAACTTTATGTCGTTAATGGCCATCAAATGATCTCATTTAATACTTTTTATCAACAAATAGCACAAAACCGTTTAAGTCATTGGCTAAATACGCTACCGGCACAATTAACCCATTGGCAAGACAAGGAACTACATGGCGAGTTTTCTCATTGGCAAAAGACCTTAGACGCACTTCCTGTAACTACCCCCTCTACTATTGAACTTAATAATAGTGTAACCGTAGGTAGTGAAAACGATATTTCACCGGGCGAATATAAACGTTTAGAGAACTTACTTAAGAAGTTTAAACCATGGCGCAAAGGTCCATACCATATTCATGGATTGCATATAGATACCGAATGGCGATCAGACTTTAAATGGGATCGTTTGGTTACCCACATTAGTGATTTAAAAAACCGCTATGTATTAGATATTGGTTGTGGCAGTGGCTATCACCTTTGGCGAATGCGTGGTGCTGGAGCGCAATTTGTGGTTGGTATTGACCCGACTCAACTTTTTATGATGCAATTTAAGGCGATACAGCACTTTGTAAAAGATCAAAGTGTAAACCTCTTACCCCTTGGTGTTGAGCAACTACCCGAATTAAAATCCTTCGATACTGTTTTTGCTATGGGCGTATTATATCATCGCCGCTCTCCTATCGATTTTTTGTATCAATTAAAAGCGCAGCTTGTTGATGGTGGAGAGTTAGTATTAGAAACACTGATTGTTGATGGCGACGTTAATACGGTGCTTGTTCCTGGTGAACGTTATGCAAAAATGCGCAATGTGTGGTTTTTACCCAGCAGCTTAGCCATGATTGCTTGGCTGGAACGTTGCGGCTTTAAAAATGTTCGCGTCGTAAATACCGACGTTACCGCCATAGAAGAGCAACGAAAAACACAATGGATAGATACTGAATCATTGAAAGACTTTCTTGATCCACAAGACCCAAGTAAAACAATTGAAGGTTACCCTGCTCCTAAGCGCGCTATTTTTATAGCAAATAAATAAGGTTTCTTGATCTTTTTGATACCCATAACCATTTGAAATAGCGTTTTTAGTTTTCTAAAAATGACATTATCTCTTAGCATTCGTCAATAAAATTGGGTAATGTAAGCAAAATAAAAATAAAGGTTAATTTTAGAATGGGTTTTCTATATTTCGTGAGGATTAAGATTAATACAAGTTCTTTATTTTACGCGCTGTATTTAGATATAAATTAAATATTAGGATAGTTATGAATTCGGTTTGGGTAGAACGACGATTAGCCAGTGTAACAAAACGCCAACATGACCACCGTACGCCATTTCAGCGAGACAGAGCACGTATATTACATTCCGCTGCATTTAGACGCTTACAATCAAAAACTCAAGTAATGGGCAGTGGTCAAAGCGATTTCTATAGAACACGTTTAACTCACTCCCTCGAAGCAGCACAAATTGGCTCTGGTATCACAGCACAATTACGCTCTAAATTTAAAAAACAATGCGAGGGTTTATTGTCTGATGACGATACCTTAATTGAATCAATTTGCTTAGCTCATGATATCGGTCACCCACCATTCGGGCACGGTGGCGAAATAGCACTAAACTTTATGATGCGTGATTTTGGTGGTTTTGAGGGCAACGGGCAAACGTTAAGAATTGTGGCGAGATTAGAGCCTTTCAGCAAAGATTTCGGGATGAACTTAACCCGTCGTGCACTCTTTGGTTTAATCAAATACCCACAAACGATTGATATGTTAAGTAATACACCCTCTACTGAAATACCCAATAGCTTTCGACAATTAAAAGCCGCTGATTGGCACCCTCCTAAAGGAATATACCATGATGACTTGGATATATTAGATTGGATATTAGCGCCGTTATCAAGCGATGACAGAGTACAGTTTCGACAATATAGTCTGCAAAAAAACAAGCATCATAAAACACGCTTTAAATCTTTTGATTGCTCAATCATGGAATTAGCGGATGACATAGCTTATGGCATCCATGATCTTGAAGACGCCATTGTCACAGGCATCGTTAATCAAAGAGACTTTGAGCAATATGTCATTGCTAAATTAGCTGATATTGATGATGAATGGCTTAATGAATACCACAAAGATTTAGCCCAAAAGTTATTTGGTGAACATCATTATCAACAAAAAGAAGCCATCGGTGGATTAGTGAATTATTTAATCACTGAAATTATTCTTGTGGATGTCAACGCAACACAACAAACACATTTTTCAGAACCATTACTTAGATTCAACGCACAATTACCCTCCGCGGCCGCACAAGTTTTAAATATTTTCAAAGCATTCGTTTATCAATTTGTTATTAAACAAACAGCCATTCAACAACTTGAATACAGAGGTCAACAAATTGTTATGGAACTTTTTGAAGCGCTCTCTTCCGATCCGTTACGGTTATTGCCCAGCAGCACCGCAAAACGATGGCAATTTGCAAAAGACAATCAACTCAATCATCAACGCGTTATTGCTGATTACGTTGCCGGTATGACTGATGATTATGCCACTAAGCTTTACCAAACCTTATTTTTACCTAATGGCCCCAATAGCTTTAACACTCAGTCTAATAATTAAAAAATGGCTTAAAATACACAATAAAAAACAACTAAAACAACTAAAACAAAAAGCTAAGAGAAAGATTAAAGCTATATGCTAGATATTTATGCGGGTAAACAAGCGCTAAAAACCATTCAAGAACAAGGTTTTAAACAAGCACTGTTCACTACGATGCTTGGCGCCAGCGGCGGCCCAAAGTGGTTTACATTATTTGCTCTTGATAAATATTTATTTGGTGATTTTTTTAAAGAAAGAACAGCTGAATTAAACTTAATAGGTTCTTCTGCGGGTGCATTCCGATTTGCAGCGCTTGCCCAAGATAATCCCGTGGCGGCAATAACGCGTTTGGCCGATTATTATTCACATACGGTATATTCCGATAAAGCAAGTTCAACTGAAATCACCGCTAAAGCGCTACAACTATTGGACTATGTTTTTGACGAGCGTGGTATAGAACAAATACTCAACAACAAAATATTTAAAGCTCATTTTATTGTGAGTCGCTGCACTGGTTTAACAAGGTATGAAGCAAAACCATTACAAATTATGGGATTGCTTGCCAGTATACTGTTAAATCGCCTCAACCGAGGGTTACTTAACGCTCAGTACCAACGTTATGTTTACCAAGCGCCCTCTTCACAAATAAAAATAACCGACGCCTATCAATTTGAAACGCATTATGTCGATTTAACAAAAAACAATTTAAGGCAAGCATTACTGGCTTCAGGTTCAATTCCCTTGTTAATGCAAGGCATAAAAAATATTGAAGACTCTCCTCAGGGAATGTATCGAGACGGTGGTATTATTGATTATCACTTTGATGTGAATATAAAACCTCAGGATGGACTTATTCTATACCCTCATTTTTCAGCACAGCCCAAAGCTGGCTGGTTTGACAAAAATCTAAAGAGGAAGGTTAATCCTATGCATTATCAAAATACCGTAATGTTAGTTCCTTCGGCAAAGTTTGTAGCGTCCTTACCTTTTGCTAAAATTCCCGATAGAAATGACTTTACCACGATGGACGCCACAACGAGGATCACCTATTGGCAAACGGTTTTAGCAGAGACTGAGCGTTTAGCCGCAAGTCTTGATGAAATGATTAACAGCCAAAATATGACAACAATAAAAGCTTTGCCTTAAAAAGGCGCTATTTACCCCCTTATTCCAATTACTCTAACGTCCAATCTTCAATATGAAGACCGACAACGCGCTTAAGTTCTCTAATGTTACCTTGAATCATTTTGATGATATCTTTTTGGACGATAAATAAGAATTCCACTTTCCTATTCCAATATCAGTAATTATAGTTTTATTGTTAATTTAATAAAACTATAAACAGCATATCTAATAGCGTTGTTAATGCTAACTTTTACCACAAAGCTGACTAAATCTATTATCTGAAATCATTCAAAATTAGGCACGCTATCGATAAGAAAGCAGACATAAATAATTGAGCGTTACGCACAATTTGTTTGTGAACGTCTCGCTAAATGCACATCCCCTAAGCTGAACTTTAACCTTAGACTTGCTCCAACTTAATAAAAGGAGCAACCTATGAGCCGTAAAACTTCCGATGAGTGGAAAAACCTTGTAGCGCAACA
>JBLHNB010000099.1:0-19374 GCA_047621305.1 Alteromonadaceae bacterium
TGATTGGTGGCGGTTTTATTGGCCTTGAAATGATGGAAGCTTTCCAGCAGCTCGGTATTAAGACTTCATTAATCGAAATGGCTGACCAAGTCATGACGCCTGTCGATAAAGAAATGGCTGGATTTGCGCACGCTGAAATTAGGAACAAGGGCATCGACCTAAGACTTGGCGTCGCGTTGGAATCAGTTAACTATATTCCCAATGACCATGTTGCAAGTGAAAATGCCGGTGAAAGCGATGAACATCAGCACCTTCAGGGGGAGCTTAACCTCACGTTAAACAATGGTGATACGCTCACTACCGACATTCTTATCATGGCAATTGGCGTACGTCCTGAAACCACACTCGCGAGTGCTGCGGGCTTGCGCATTGGTGAACTGGGTGGCATTTGGGTTAATGAACAGATGCAAACCAGTGATCCTGCTATTTATGCGGTAGGTGATGCGGTAGAAGATCAAGATTTCGTGACGGGTAAGCAAACGCTTATTCCACTGGCTGGTCCAGCTAACCGACAAGGCCGTATGGCAGCAAATAATATGCTTGGTAGCTCAGAGCGCTATCAGGGAACCCAGGGCACAGCGATCTGTAAGATCTTTGATCTGGCCGTTGCTGCGACCGGGCAAAATGAGCGCAGACTTAAACAGCAGGGCATTGCCTATGAAAAAGTGTACGTACATACCGCCAGCCACGCCAGCTATTACCCTGGCGCTGAAGTGGTGTCACTAAAATTACTGTTTGATCCGGTTGAAGGTACCATTCTCGGGGCTCAGGCGGTAGGTAAAGACGGCATTGATAAACGCATTGATATATTGGCTGTGGCGCAGCGCGCGGGCATGAAGGTGCAAGACTTGCAACACCTGGAATTGTGTTACGCACCGCCATTTGGCTCAGCCAAAGACGTGATCAATCAGGCGGCGTTTGTTGCTACCAATATTATGAAAGGCGATGTTACCCCCATTCATTTTGATGAGATTGATAGCCTAACGGATGATCAAGTACTGCTTGATGTGCGTAACCCGAGTGAGTTAGAAAACGTCGGTTATATTGAAGGCGCAATTAATATACCCGTTGATCATCTTCGTGAGCGTATGGGTGAACTACCAAAAGACAAGGAGATAATTATTCTATGTCAGGTTGGACTGCGCGGGCATGTGGCTTATCGCCAGCTGGTTAACTGTGGTTATAAAGCGCGTAATTTGATTGGTGGTTATCGTACTTACAAGTTTGCTAAAGCATAATTACAAAAATATTTACTTCCTCAATAATGATTCTTGAAAGCCAGTATTACAGCGCGATATAGCAATGTAATACTGGTAAAGCGGATCACCATTCAAACATGAATCCTGTCCTAGTGCTCAAACTTATATCTGAATTAACATATAAGCTATTGATCATGCTTAAAATTAAATATCTAACTACCTATAAAGAAATATTGATTTGGATCAATCAGTCAGAATTAAATTAGCGTAAGATAAAGACAAATAACAATCATTCTCATTTCTCTTGAATCGTTTGTGAAGTTATCCCGCCGGAATAAAGGGGGATTAATTAAGGTTTACAGAGTCATATCGGGAGAAATAATTATGAACAGTACAACATTTAATAACGTAATGGCATTGTCATCAGAGTACCCAGAAATCACACGCAATACAGTTCAAAATTTAGCTGAAGCAAAAATCAATCAGGAATACATTATTAAAGATGTGGTTGCCGTTGATAACGAAATTGTAAATTTTTTATTTACGCTGGGCTGCTTTAAAGGTGAACCTATCACAGTGATCTCAGTATTGTCAGAGAGTTACGTTATCAATATTAAGGATGCGAGATACAGTATCGGCAGTGATTTAGCTGAAGCAGTGATCGTATAAGTTTAGTCTTAAGTAGTCATGATAATTAGGAGGATTTTTTGAAAATAGCATTAACTGGTAATCCCAATAGTGGAAAAACAACATTATTTAACGCGTTAACGGGCAAGAGCGCGCACGTTGGAAACTGGGCGGGAGTCACTGTAGATAAAAAAGAAGGATTGGTAAAGAAAGCGTTTAGCACAAATAATGCTGAAATTACTGTTGTTGATTTACCTGGCGCTTATTCAATGTCTCCCTTTTCTTCCGAAGAAGCGATTACACGAGATTTTGTGACGAATGAAAAGCCTGATGTGATCCTTAATATTGTCGATGCCACAAATTTGAGCCGGAGTTTATTTTTCACCACGCAGCTTTTAGAACTTAATATTCCGGTTGTTGTTGCACTGAATAAAAGTGACCTAACTAAGAGCAAAAAAACAACTATTGATATTGCAGTGTTGAGTAAAATGCTGGGGTGTCCTGTTGTTGAAACTATTTCGACAAAAAGCGTTAAGAATGGTTTAGAGGGCGCTATTTCTCATGCCGTTGAGCTCTGTGGACAACATCAAATTGCCCCCTTCAGTTGTGATGGTGTCGATTTAAGCAATGTCCAATCAGTGCAAGCTTCAGATGTTAAACGTTTTGAGTTTGTTAAAAATATAGTCGAAAAAGTCGAGCAAAGACAAAGCAAAAGTAATACCCAGACAACACAGGATTCAGTTGATCGGATTGTCGCCAATAAGTGGCTAGGGCTACCCATTTTTGCGCTGATCATGTGGGGAGTGTTCTCTATTTCACAAACGCACTTAGGTCCTGTTTTAGCCGATATACTTGTCGGCTGGATTGATGCATTTTACGGCTGGGTAGAAGGTTTATTAGGTGCAGATGTTTCACCCGTGCTTGGCGCTTTACTGTTAGATGGCATTATTGGTGGTGTGGGTGCCGTCGTTGGTTTCTTACCTTTGATTATGGTGCTGTTTTTCCTACTCGCATTACTTGAAGACTGTGGTTATATGGCTCGTGTTGCTGTCATTATGGATCGATTTTTTAAGCGTATAGGCTTATCTGGAAAATCGATTATCCCGATGGTGATTGGTACTGGTTGTGCTATTCCCGGGATTATGGCGACTCGAACCATAAAAAATGAAAGACAGCGAAGAACAACTGCGATGTTAACGCCTTTTATGCCTTGTGGCGCTAAACTGCCCGTGATCGCATTATTTGCGGGTGTGTTTTTTAATGATGCCGCATGGGTCGGGACTGTCATGTACTTTCTGGGTATTGCGATAATCATCTTTGGTGCTTCAGCCGTTATTCGTATCACCGGAGAGAAAAATGCGAGATCATTTTTCATCATGGAATTGCCTGAATATTGCTTCCCTAGTATAAAGAGAGCGGCTATTTCCACCCTTTCCAGAGCGAAAGCATTTATCATTAAAGCAGGTACAATCATCTTGCTATGTAACGCAGCAGTTCAGATCATGCAAACATTTAACTGGCAATTTCAGGTTGTTGCTGAAGGTGCGCAAGGCACAAGTATCCTTGCCAGCGTAGCATCACCATTCGCATTAGTATTAGTTCCTCTCGGATTTGGTGTATGGCAATTGGCTGCGGCGGCAATTACCGGTTTTATTGCAAAAGAGAACGTTGTTGGCACATTGGCTGTTGTCTATGGTATTACAAACTTCATCGATACAGAGGAACTTGCATTGATCTCGGGTAGCTCAGATGTTGCGAGTGTGATGGGGTTGTCTTCTGTCGCTGCATTATCCTACTTGATGTTCAATCTATTTACTCCGCCATGCTTCGCTGCTGTTGGTGCTATGAATGCTGAAATGGAAGATAAAAAATGGCTGTGGGGCGGTATCGCATTCCAATTCGGCATGGGATATGTTGTCGCATTTATTACTTACCAAGCCGGAACGCTAATAACAACTGGCGCATTAGGGCAAGGCTTTATCTACGGTTTCATCGTTACAGCAATGCTCATCGGTTGTCTGATTTACTTTATTAATAAAGGTGAGCATAAGGCTGAACAAAAGCTAAAAATGCACACTGCATAGGAAACCATTTATGACAAATATAATTGTATCTCTGGTTATTTTATTGATTATAGCGCTTTCAATTTCAAAGATAGTCATTGAAAAACGTAAGGGAGTAACATGTGTTGGGTGTTCTCAGAGCGGTAAGTGTCAGTCTGTAAAGTCAAGGAAAGGACCCCCTTCAAATAATCAAAGAATAGAAATTAAACAATTGGTATGAAAGTATTATAAATCATACAAAAGCAAAATCGGGTGTTCATTGAACACCCGATTTTTTTATAGCACGACCGTTCGACATAAGATCTAAAAGTGACCACAGAGCTGTGGATCATGGACATTGGTGTACGTCTTTAGCTGTGGGCAAAATCGGTTGATTAAAAATTTCGCGTAAGGTATCGCGAAGCCAGGTATTGGCACTGTTTTTGGCGAGTTTTTTTGCACTTACCATGAAAATATCTATCCGTTTACTCTGTATCGGTAAATCGAGTACCTGCAGGTCTAATAAATTAGCATATTGCTGTGTATAACCCGTTGGAGCAATACCAATCGCATCACTGTTGGCGATGGTTGTAAGCATGCTCATTATCGACGCGTGTTCACTGTACATCTTACGACGCGGTAACACTTCATCGGTAAAATAGTCGACGAGCGCCAAATTGACTCTGCGCATATTTAAAAAAGCATGCTTTTCAGCGAAGTAGGTTTCACGGGAGATTGTTCCCTGAACCCGAGGATGGGCTTTTCTGGCAACACAACTGATACTTGCCTGGGTTACTTTTTCAGTTATAAATGCACCTTCAGCAGGGACACTTACATCGATTAACAGATCTATTTTTGCGGTTAATAAATCCTCGAAACATAAATTACCCTGGCCTGAAAACTCCCGAAAAACAATATCAACAGCGCTGTCTTTTAATAATTTATCTACTTTGGGTTGTAATAGATGGATAGCGGAGTCCATCGCATAAACATTAAATATACGCTGGTTTATTTTCGGATCAAACTGTTCGCCACCCTGCAATACCGAATCGATGTTAAGCATTGAGCCTTCCAGTTGCTCAAGTAATTGCAGCGCATAGCCGGTTGGCTGGATACCGCGTCCCACACGTATAAACAATTCCTCACCAAGGCTCTTTTTTAGCCTTAATATTGCGTTACTCACCGATGATTGGGTGAGATCTAAGGCTTCAGCTGCTTTGGTAATCGATTTTAGCTGACAGACAGAGACAAACACTCGCAGTAGATTAAGATCAAAATGGCGGTTTTGCGGCATAGATGTGCTCCTATAATACAGATACATTCATAATATAAATGTTAGAACACATTTTAGCCTTGGTTATTCATGTATTACAAGTTGCTAAACTTGTTTCCACAGATTAGGGAAATCATTATTCATTTTATTGAGGTTATCGTTATGAAAAAATCGATCATTGCAGCAAGTATTATTTCACTGCTGAGTTTACCGGCTTTGGCTGACCTGCATGAGCAAGGCGTAATTGATTACCAAGGTAAAAAAGCTACCCAGAGTACGATAGATGCGAATGCAGCTCATGCTGCGACCCTCAATTTTGCAGACACGGCAGCCTTTGAGCGTGCCAATAAGAATTTGATTGCGGCATTTGATGAAGACACCAATGCGATATTGCGGGAAAAGTTTGAATTTATTGGTGATGTAACACCCGCTGAAGTCAATCCGTCGTTATACCGTCAGGCACAGTTAAATTTAACTGCTGCAGGTTTGTATAAGGTAACCGATGGTATTTATCAGATTCGTGGTACTGACTTGTCAAATATGACCTTTATTCGCGGCAAAACCGGTTGGATCTTATATGACGTATTGTTAACCAAAGAAGCAGCGGCACAATCAATTAAGTTTGCCTTTGAGCATCTGCCAGAAGGTAAGGAACTGCCTGTTGTTGCGATGATCTATTCACATTCACACGCGGATCATTTTGGTGGTGCCCGTGCCGTTCTGGATCTGTATCCGAATGTTGCGGTTTACGGACCTAATAATGTGACCAAAGAAACGGTAGATGAAAACGTATTGGCGGGTAATGCTATGTCACGACGCGCGGCTTATCAATATGGCGCGACTTTGAGTGCCTCGAATGAAGGCATTGTTGACGCCGCTTTAGGTAAAGGCCTATCAAAAGGCGAAATCACTTATGTGGAGCCAACTTATACCCTGAACGCCGAAAAACGGTTAGAAACACTGACCATCGATGGTTTGGAGATGATCTTCCTGGATGTGCCGGGAGCAGAAGCGCCAGCGGAAATGGTGACGTATATCCCGAGTAAAAAAGCCCTGTGGACAGGTGAATTAACCTATCAAGGTATGCATAATATTTATACCTTACGTGGCGCGAAAGTACGTGACTCATTAGCCTGGTCTAAATACTTGAATGAAATGTTGACCTTGTGGGGCGGTGAAACCACCACATTGTTTGCCGCGCATTCCGCTCCTCTCTGGGGCAATGCCGAAGTTAATAACTTCTTGCGCCTGCAACGTGATAACTACGGTCTGGTGCATAACCAAACCTTACGATTAGCGAATAACGGTGTGACCATCCAAGATATCGGTGATGCCATTCAGGAAACTATTCCGAAAACAATCTATGATTCATGGAATACCAATGGTTACCACGGTACTTACAGCCATAACGCGAAAGCGGTTTATAATATGTACTTGGGTTACTTTGACATGAACCCGGCAAATCTGAATCCACTGCCGACAAAACAAGAGTCAGTCAAATTTGTCGAGTACATGGGCGGGGCTGAAGCAACATTGAAATTGGCACAAGCAGATTTTGCCGAGGGTGAATACCGTTTTGTGGCCACAGCATTGAATAAAGTGGTGACTGCGCAACCAGAAAATCAGGCGGCGCGTGATTTACTTGCTGATACCTATGAACAACTTGGTTACCAGGCGGAAGGCGCGGGCTGGCGTAATACGTACCTTTCGGGGGCGCAGGAGTTACGTGTTGGTATTCAACCCGGTATACCAAAAACAAGCTCTGTTGATATTCTAGGTGAAATGGATGTACCGACATTATTTGATTTTCTTGCCGTGAAAGTGGATGCGATGAAAGCAGAAAAAGTCGGCTTTGTTAGCTTAAACGTAGTTGTCCCTGATGCGGACCAAATTATTTACGTTGAACTGAGTAACGGTAACCTAAATAATATTGTCGTTGATAACAAAAAAGAAGCTGATGCGACTCTATTTATCAATAAAACTGATGTGACTGACATGTTACTCGGGAAAGTGAAACTAACGGACCTGTTTAAAAGTAAACAAGCGGGCATGACGGGTGATAAACAGGCGTTCGCTAAAATTTTATCAACGCTGGTTAAGTTTGATCCTAAATTTGAAATTGTACCGTTACCAGTGAAATAATTTGCATGCGTGTACTAATAAATAGCTGAATAATAATTAAAAATCCCAGTTTTTAAGCTGGGATTTTTTTGATCAGCCTAATACCAGCCAGACACTCACGCCCATCATCAGGCTTCCCGCAATCCGGTTCATCAGCATCACATTGCTGCGTTGTTGCAGCAGGCTGCGCAGCGTTCGACCGCCAGTGGCATAAAGCAGCATGCAGATCAGTTCAAAACACAGGATAATGCCGATCAGTATGGTTGCCTGTGGATGCAGGGGTTTACTGGCATCAATAAATGGGGGTAACAGTGAGATCATAAATGCCCAAGCTTTTGGGTTGGCAATTGCGGTCACAAAACCTTGCATGATCAGCGCGGAGGGTTTGACGTTTACCTGACGTTCAAAGTTTTCAGGGATCGCCATTTTGCCCCGAGAAAGCCACATTTGAATCCCCAGATAAAATAGATAAGCGCCACCGAGATATTTAATCGCCATGAACATGTTAGGACGAGCCAGCAAGATAGCCGCTACCCCAATTAAGGCTGAAAGTGAAACCAGTGCCACACCAACCAGCTCACCCACCATCATCCATAAACTTTTGCGCACACCGATTGTCATGCCTAACGTCATCGCTAGGGTCATACAGAGTCCGGGCGTGGCTGAAACTGCAAAGAAGGTAGGGATAAATAGTAATAAAACAGAGTGTTCCATTGTGTCTTAGCTTAAAAAATAAAAAAACCAGTATACCTGTCCTGTAGTACACGACCAGAGTAATAGTTAATTTCTTTTTATATTACTTAATTATAGTCGTGCCATTTTAATATGTATTTTTGTTATATTATGTCTCTTTTTTCTATTATTTAGCGCTTACGATTGAGTTTCTATCTATTTGTAGAATATAAAGATTTTATTGTGTTTTTGACATTTTTTACTATTTTCCTCAACTAACCTTTTAAAAAAAGGGGACGATTACAAATGGAAGGTATGAAAAAATGAAAAAGATAACGCATATAAAGAATACAAAAAAAACCAAAAACATAAAAAGAAAGCTTGGTTTGATGATGCTTGGTCTGGCGGTAACGGCACAACCTGTGTTGGCTGAGGATGTTGGTAAGTTTTATATTAACCCCGCCGTTGGTTATAAATTTTTAGGCAGCGACAGAAACCTAGATGATGCATTAACAGGCAGCATTGGTGGTGAATATGTATTAATGCCTAACCTAGGCATGGAAGCGAGTTATCTGTATACCAATCCTGAGGGTAAAAATGGCGGTATTGATGTCGATGTTGATCAATATACGCTAGACGCCCTGTACTATATAACTGAATTTGGTGACTGGAAGCCCTTTCTCAATGCCGGGGTAGGCCATGGCGCGTTTGACTTTGGTTTTGCTGATGCCGATGAGACTCAGCTCAATCTGGGTGGTGGGGCGAGATACCAATATAATGATAACTGGTCTGCGCGAATACAGGCTAAAGCGATTAACAGCCTGGATGAAGAAGTTTGGGATGCACTGTTAACGGTAGGAATTAGCTATGCGTTTGGAGGTAAGTCTAAAGCGCCAGTCGCTTCTGTTGTGGCTGTATTAGATGATGACAATGACGGTGTTGCTAATGAGCAGGACCTATGTCTCACGACGCCTGCTGGTGTTGCTGTTGATTCTAGTGGTTGTGCCCTAGATGGCGATAATGACGGTGTTGCTGATTATATGGATAATTGCCCAGACAGCCTGATGGGAGAGATCGTCGAAGCGGATGGTTGTAAAAAAGTGGTCATGAAGACGGAATCAGTAAAACTGGCGATTAATTTTGCTAATAATTCAGTGGAAGTTCCCGCCGCTGCGATGAGTGAAATAAAAGTTGTTGCTGACTTTATGCAAGCGTACCCCGCGGCAAGCGTGGTGATTGAAGGGTTCACAGATAGTATTGGTGACGCAGATTACAATAAAAACCTGTCGCAACGTCGCGCGGATTCAGTAATGCAGGCGTTAATTAAAGATTATGGTGTTAGTAAATCGCGAGTTAGTGCGGTTGGTTATGGTCAAGAAAACCCTATCGCAGATAACAATACCGAGCAAGGTCGCCGCGAAAATCGTCGGGTTATCGCGCAAATTAGTCTCACGCCTGAGCAGCAAAATAAGTGATAAAATAGTTTGGAAAGGGACGCTGGAATAGGTTCTTAAGGAAATAGGCGATAATAGAAGGCCAGAGGCATGTATCTGGCCTTCTGGTTTTTATTTAACCAAACGAATGAAATGTTGGTCTAAATAAACTATTTTTGCCAAACAATAATGATAACTGGCTGGCTATAATCACATTAATCATTAAAATTGACATTGCTGGCTAGGCATAAGGCAATGAATTGACTATAATCGCTTTCTTCAGTAAAAACTGATCGATGTCCCTATAGTTTAACAGGATAAAACTGCGGCCTCCTAAGCTGCTGCTCCAGGTTCGAGTCCTGGTGGGGACACCAACTTCTTACATCTGCTCAATGAATCAAGAAAAACAACCCCATACTGAGTACTGTTGTTAGTAGCGTATTTCGGGTGATAAGGGCAATCAGAATGGCAAATATAGCGCTGATCAGATAGCTATTATCGAGAGTCAAATTTAACGAACCATCTTGGATAAAAACAATCGGTGCCAAAATAGCGGTCAATACAGCGGGAGCTGAATAGCTTAAAAACTTAAGCATGGATTGGCTCAGTCGCAAGGGTAATCTCGGCTCTAAAAACAGATAACGGCTGGCAAATACGATCAATGCCATCAGTAAAATGGTTAACCAGATCATGAGTCTTCCCCTTTCGCTTCACCTTCACCTGTAATTGTTGCTGTTAACATCCCCGCTGTCATGCCCGATAATGCGGCAATTAATAAACTCGCGGGCAGATCAAATAACTCACAGACCACTGCCATGACGAGTGAAACCAAGACACTGACTAAAATTGACGGTGTTTTCACTGACGGTACGACTAATGCGATAAAGGTTGCGGCAATGGCAAAATCCAGTCCCCATTGATCTAAGTTTGGGATGCTTTGACCGGCAAAAATACCGACAGCCGAAGCCAGGTTCCAGCCCAGATAAAAGCTAAAGCCACCTCCGAGCGCAAACCAGCGATCAAATTTGTGCCGTTTAGTTTGATTGCTGATAGCAAATAATTCATCGGTAAGAAGAAAGCCCAGTGCCAGTCGCCAGCGTAGTGGCAGCGGACTGATTTGCCTGCGCATTACCATACCGTAAAGAAAGTGGCGGGAAGTGACCAGCAGGGTAGTGATGAGTATGCTACCTAGGCCAGCCCCAGCTTTCAGCATACCCAGCGCTACGAGCTGAGCAGCACCAGCAAAAATAATTGCTGACATCGCTTGGCTTTGCGCAATGCTCAACCCCACCTCAACAGCGTAAGAACCGGCTAATATCCCCCAAGGAATTACAGCTATGGTTAAGGGCAGTACTGCGAGGGCGCCTTGCAGAAATGCTGTAAATTTAGTCGTGGTGGTGGCTGGTGGGTCTGTTGGTTTGTTATTCATCCCTGTCGCTTACATCCTTGGCTTGCCCGTAAATACTTGGCAATAAATAGCAGAAAGCCTTCTATACTAACCGAGTATTTCTAAAGAGTAGAGAAATATTGGTGTATATGAAGGCTTTAATGTATTACTCGTATTTAATATAGTTTGTTATGTTTATTGATCTTCAATAAAACCGAATTCTTTGTCTTGTACATAAACGATTATACGTAACCGTTCACCAAGGGTTGGTTGTATTTAGGTTTTAGCTAGCTCAAAGACATCAGGGTAAGGTTCGCGGCGGCTCACTGCGCTGACAATGTCTGAGATAATATTCAATGCTGATAGCTTCCGTTTCTTACAAGTCTCTACCACAGATATAACACGCGAACGGAATTGATCCCCACGTTTGGAACGGGTGCCGTAAAATAACACTGCCTTGGATACACCGCTTCGCTTCATTATTGGTTAACGGAGTATCAGGAGTTGACAAGAATATTGATAAGCGGAATTCATGTTTTAAGATAAGTTCACATCGGCCCACGTAGCGTTTACAAGAGGTTTTCGTCCCTTTTTCAACAACGAAATGAAGTTTAGCTGTAAACGATGCATTCATTTTGATATTTATCATCAGCTAACTGATTGTTTTCATATCGATGCTGTATTCTTAACACGCTTTGACAAGTGAGCACAAGTTTTTGGTAAATACGCGCGGTTAATCCTTTTCCACTGTAATCTTCCATTTTTTGGAGATTACGCATGATGTACGCCCAACTGAATTTGTGTTTCTGGTTCTGGTTATCGATTAAATTGTAACTGGCACACTGTTCTGTGATGACAATACATGTGAATTTGTTGTCCTGTATATATTGAGCGTATTCTAGCTGACGTGAGTTCATTATTTTTAGGATTTGGTTTTAAGCCCGCGGGTATACAGTTCTCAGAATTGCGTGTAGGCATAAGCCGCACCAAAATATTGCTGTTGACATTCTTCCTAAGTACAAGGCATCGTTTATTTCGGTGTCAGAACAACCTTCGGGTAATGGCCAATTGAGTGAACTGGTTTTAAAGCGGGTTAGTAATTCAGAGACAGTTGAGGGGCCTATTGATAGGCAAGATGCAATGTCCCGATGGGATAAGTGACTATCAAATTTAAGGCGTAATAGATCTCTAATTTTACTCATTGTGATCCTTTTTTTCGGCATGACACTGTCTCTTTTGTATTTTTGGGATACAAAAATGGTAGTGAATGATTGATTTAAAAGAGAAAAAGAGGTGGTTCCGTTTTTAACCGATCACGAATCAGCTAAAACGATCGCAATTCTGGTATTAGGCCAAAATCGATCGGATAAGCCCGGAATATGCAGTTGTGCAGTCAATAGGAGTAATATACTTTCAAGGTAAAGTCATTTCTGATAAGATCATGCATTTTTATCAATTATTATGCTTATACAGAGCTGATTACTAGGGTAATGCGCCAATAGAGCTTCTATTTAGAAGTTAAAAATGAATGAAAGTATTGAAATAGCTAAAAGTAGTGGTTATATGTCACAGAAAAATGAATAGTTTAAATGGAATATTTAAGGGTCAACATGTTAAAGTATCAACTTGATAGTGATTTTATTCTTAGAAAAAATAAATCTATAAAAAGAAAATTATTATTAAAAAATAATTTAATAGAAAAAAACATAGCTATTTTAGGCGGGTCTACTACATCTCAAATAAAGAATATACTAGAATTATTTTTATTAGATAATGGAATAAAACCAAATTTCTATGAATCTGAATACAATAAGTATTATGAGGATGCTCTATTTGGCAATGAAGGTCTAGAAGAATTTAATCCAGATATTGTTTACATTCATACTACGAATAAAAATATTATAAGATATTCAGATTTTAAAGATAGCGAAGATGAAATAATCACACTACTAGAGAATGAAATTCAAAGGTATAAATCAATTTGGAACTCACTATCTAGATTCGACTGCGCCATTATTCAAAATAACTTTGATTATACTGTAGATAGGAGTCTGGGGAATCTAGATTGCTATGATAAGCATGGTAAAACGTATTTTATAAATCAATTAAATAATGAGTTTTCAAAAATAGCCAGAGAAAATAAAAATCTATATATAAATGATATTAACTATCTATCTTCATATATAGGCTTAAGAAATTGGTTTGATAAATCATTGTGGCATCAAACTAAATATGCCATTAGTATGGGCTCTATTCCAGAATTGGCTTTTAATCTTAGCAAAATAATCAATGCTATTTTTGGGAAAACAAAAAAATGTTTAGTTTTAGACCTTGATAATACTTGCTGGGGAGGAGTGATTGGAGATGATGGATTAAATGGTATTCATATAGGAACTGAGACAGCTATAGGTGAATCATATATATCATTTCAAAAATATACCAAAGAATTAAAGCAAAGAGGCATTATTTTAGCCGTATGCTCTAAAAATGATTTTGAAAATGCTAAAGAAGGGTTTGAACATCCTCAAAGTGTATTGAAATTTGAGGATTTTGCATCATTTAAAGCTAATTGGGATCCCAAACACGAAAATATTATGGATATAGCAAAAGAAATAAATATTGGGTTCGATAGTTTAGTCTTCATAGATGACAATCCTGTAGAAAGAGATATTGTATCATCCCAGATTCCAAATGTGGTTGTTCCAAATGTTGGTGATGATGTAATACACTTTATAGACCATATAGATAGAAATGGATATTTTGAGCCGGTATCATTATTGGTTGATGATATTAACAGGAATAAATATTACGAAGATAATAAAAAAAGAGTAAAAGAAAGGTTTACTTTCGAGTCTTATAGTGAGTACTTGGTCTCACTTGAAATGACTGCTGATATTAAATCTTTTTCTTCAATATATTTAGACAGAATAACGCAGCTCACAAATAAAACCAACCAGTTTAACCTTACAACAAAAAGGTATACCGTTGCTGAAATAGCAAGTGTTACGTATGATGATAAATATATAAAACTCAATGGTAACCTAATGGATAAATATGGAGACAATGGTTTAATAGCAATCACTATTGGTGCTATAAAAGGTCACCAATGTCACATTGACTTATGGTTGATGAGTTGTAGGGTTTTGAAAAGAGATATGGAGTTTGCTATGCTGGATGAGCTCGTTAGGCAATGTAAGGAAAAAGGAATATATGAAATCATAGGTTATTATTATAAAAGTGCTAAAAATAACATGGTTTCTGGATTATATAAAGAGTTTGGATTTACATTAAATAGTACAGATAATCAAGATACTGTGTGGGTACTTGATATCTCAGATTATAAAAATAAAAATAAATGTATAGGAGTTTAAAATGACTAGAGAAAGCGTATTTAAAGAGGTTCAGGATATATTTAGGGATATATTTGACGAGGATGATTTAATGATAAATGATGAAACAAGTTCAAATGATCTAGACGATTGGGATAGTTTAAATCATATTAATTTAGTAAGTGCTATTGAACAAGAATTTAAAATAAAGTTTGCTCTTGGAGAGTTAATGGAGTTAAAAGATGTAGGTTCAATGGTTGATTTAATGCTAGAAAAGTTAAAGTAAAATATGAATAGTTATAAGTTTGAAGATATAAAGGTAGGGCTTGAAGAAGAGTTTAGCGTTAAAGTAGACTCTGAAAAATTAAATAAGTTTCTTGAAATATCAGGAGATATAAATCCGCTACATGTAGACAGTGAGTACTCTAAATCAAAAGGTTTTATTGATAGAGTTGTTTATGGGATGCTAACTTCTTCTTTTTATTCAACTTTAGTAGGTGTTTATTTACCTGGTAAATATTGTATTTTGCAAGGTATTGATATCCAATTTTCAAAGCCCGTTTATATTAATGATACATTGAAACTTTCTGGGAAAGTTAGCTACATAAATGAGGCGTATAAGCAAATTGAAATAAAAGCTATGATTACAAATCAAGATAATAAAAAAGTATCAAAAGCGACAATAAAAGTTGGACTAATGGATGAGTAAAAATATTTTGTTAATAGTTGGAGCATCTTCTGACATTGGATTGGACTTAATAGAAAATATTGAAGAAGAGTGTCTAATATTAGCGCACTATAATAGTTCACATGAAAAGTTATTAGAGTTGTCTAAAAAATCCAACAATAAAATAATCATGTTAAAAGCTGATTTGTCATTAGAAAATGATGTGTTATCAATGCTTGATAACATAGAAGAAAATTATGGACTTCCAAATGAAATAATTCTTTTGGCAGCTTCAAAAGTTGAAAATGTTAGATTTAAAAATATTATTTGGAATGATTTTGAAAAAGACATAAATATCAGTTTGAAATCATCAGTATTAATATTAAATAGATTTTTACCTAAATTAGCAAAAGAGAAAAGAGGTAAAGTTGTTTTTATGTTATCAAGTTATGTTTTAGGTGTCCCACCAAAAGCGCTTGCACATTATACGACCATTAAATATGCTATGCTAGGATTATTGAAATCACTTGCCAGTGAATATTCAGATAAAAACATTCAAATAAATGCGATATCTCCATCAATGGTAGAAACAAAATTTTTAGATAATATAAATGAAAAGTTTGTTGATTTGAGTGCTTATAATCATCCTCTTAAAAGAAATGCAAGAGTTGGTGACATAACACCTATAATTAAAATGCTGATCTCTAATGAATCAGATTATATTAATGGTATTAATATTCCCATAACAGGTGGAAGCGTTTTTTAATGTTATTTAACAGCTATGAATTTATTTTTGTATTTTTACCAATATCTTTTTTTGTGTACTTTTATTTAAATGAAAAAAGATTAATAACAGCGTCGAAGTGGTGGCTTATATTTACTAGTTTGTTTTTTTATAGTTGGTGGAATATTGTATATTTGCCACTTATTTTAATGTCAATATTATTTAACTATATAATAACAAGTTCGATGATGGATTATGGTGATAAAAGGGAACGCTATTTTTCTAAAAAAACATTATTGCAAATAGGATTATTTTTCAATATTGGCCTTTTGGTATATTTTAAGTATATGGACTTTTTTATATCAAATACGAATAGTTTAATTAATACAGATATAGGGTTACTTTATTTAGCTTTACCTTTAGCTATTAGTTTTTTTACTTTACAACAAATTGCATTTTTAATAGATAGCTATGAGGGGTTAGTTAAAGAAAATAATTTTTTAGATTATACAATCTTTGTGGTCTTTTTCCCTCAACTTATAGCGGGCCCAATTGTCCATCATAAGGAGATGATGCCACAATTTTCTGCTATAAGAAATAAAACTAAAAACTATAAAAATATAACTATTGGCTTATTTATTTTTTCAATAGGACTATTCAAAAAGGTAATTATAGCCGACACCTTTGCCGTATGGTCCACAACTGGTTTTGATACTGCTACAGCTTTAAATCTTTTTGAGGCTTGGGCTACTTCTTTATCTTATACGTTTCAATTATATTTTGATTTTAGTGGGTACACTGATATGGCAATAGGTGTAGCTTTATTATTTAATATTAAGTTACCCCAAAACTTTAATAGTCCATATAAAGCAACGGGTATGATTGATTTTTGGAAAAGATGGCATATTACACTTACTAATTTTATTACAACATATATTTATACTCCTATTATCAGGTCATTTGATAAATTAACCTTTCATAAGGCTATGATAGCAACCGTTATAACATTCTTAATAGCAGGGCTTTGGCATGGGGCTTCTTGGATGTTTATAATATTTGGTGGTTTGAATGGTATTGGAATAGTTATAAATCATTATTGGAAAAAAACAAAAGTAAAGATAAATAAAATTATAGCTTGGTTTATTACGTTTAATTTTGTCAATATTACATTTGTATTTTTTAGGGCGAAAGAATGGGCTGATGCATCTAAAGTTTTAAGTAGTATGTTTAGTTTAGATCATATTGTTTTACCTGGGTTTTTGTCTTCAAATTTAAATTTTTTAACTGATTTTGGTGTTGAGTTTGGTGCGTTTACTATTAACTTGTCGGCAGGGATATATTTAATAATTTGGTTGGTGATGGGGTTTATATTATCGCTTGTATTTAATAACGCTATGGAAAAATCAAATAACTTTAAGCCTTCGTTATATAACTCTCTTTTTATGATAGCACTATTTATATCATCTATTTTAATGTTAAGTAGAAAAAGTGAATTTCTTTATTTTAATTTTTAGAGTCGGTACATGCATAAAACATATTTAAGAAGATCATTTTTAATATTTACAATGTTAATGTTTCTAATAGGAAGTATAAACTTTATTGTTGATCCGGGAGAGATTTATTTAAAAAAGATATTAGCAGATAACAAAACTTCTGAGTTTTCAAAAAAGTTATTAAGTTCAAAAAATGGAGTGGTTCAATCTGGATGGAACGAAAGACTAATAAAAACTACTCTAGCAAAGAAATCTGGAGATTTTGATTGTGTTATTTTAGGTTCAAGTCGTGTAAAACAAATATCAAGTATTAGAAATACTGGGAATATAAAAAATAAATGTGAAAAAATATTGAATCTTGGAGTAAGTGGTGGAAGCTTAGAGGATTTATCTATATTTTCATATTTAATATTTAATAACATAAATCGACCTAAGAAAGTATTTATAGGTATTGACCCGTGGACATTTAAGTTTGGTGTAGATAGCCGCTATGCTCAAAATGAAAATATATATATACAAATGAATGAGTTGTTAAATGAGAATGAAAATAATGAGAGTATATCGTATATAAAGAAACTTGCAGGTAATTTATTCAATGGTGAGTACTTTCAAGCTTCTTTAAAAGATTTGTTTGACGACAAAAAAAGTATTATCGGTGATATCTTCAAAAAAAATATTGTTTTTCCTGAAGATGGATTTTCTTACAAATCAGGATACAAGCAGGAAGTAACACTTCCTGATGGTAGCCATGTATACGCTAAAAATTGGATTTTAAAACAAAAAGATAAGAAAGTGATATTAGGTGGACCTCGTAGCCACTGGGGAATATTCGGACAAATATATGACAATAAAGCGTTAGATTATCTACAGGAAATTGTAGTTTTGTATGATAAAAATGAAATTGAACTAAGTTTAATTCTAACACCTTATCACCCTAATGTTTTTAAAAATGGAAATACTCAGCCAGTCAAGTATTATAAATCAATTGAAAATATTGTTAAAACATTTGGGGATGAAAATAAGTTAAAAGTATATGGTTCATTTTTTCCTGATATATTTGGGTGTAAAAGCGAAGAGTTTTTTGACTATATGCATCCAACTATTGAGTGTCTGAATAGGATAGATTTTTCAAAATAAAGTAGTTAATAAGACTGTAATAAAAACTGTGTAACGGCTTATTTATAATTCAACTGCCCAGAGGGGGCTGTCTACTTAAGCAAGCTACTTCAATTTATGCGATAATTTGATTACCACTAATGCTCAGCCTTCTTAGCTATACTTAAATTTGTGTAGCGATGAGGATAAGATAATCGCTAAAAATAATGTGCAGTTTCACAAAGGGCTATCAATTCATTAATTACTGAGAAAGATACCTTTACGCCTTCTTAAGCTAGCGGATGTTCGGTGATGATCAGATAGGAACAAGATTTTCAATTGATATTGATTATAGCTGTAAATGTCGAAGTTGAAGATCCTAAATTTAGTGAGTTTTTATTAAACATAGTTGGCTTCACTACCCTAAGAACTAGCTCAGATGTTAGACCGTAAAGAAAATGGCGGGAGGTGACCAGCAGGGTTGTGATGAGTATACTACCTAGGCCAGCCCCGGCTTTCAGCATGCCCAGCGCTGAGCTGCACCAGCAAAAATAATTGCTGACATCGCCTGGCTTTGCGCAATGCTCAACCCCACCTCGACAGCGTAAGAACCGGCCAATATCCCCCAAGGAATTACCGCTATGGTTAAGGGGAGTACTGCCAGGGTACCCTGCAGGAACGCAGAAAATTTAGTCGTTGTAGTGGCTGGTGGAACTGTAGGTTGGTTATTCATCCCTGTCGCTTACATCCTTGGCTTGCCCGTAAATACTTGGCAATAAATAGCAGAAAGCCTTCTATACTAACCGAGTATTTCTAAAGAGTAGATAAATATTCTTGTATATGAAGGCTTTAATGTATTACTCGTATTTAATATAGTTTGTTATGTTTATTGATCTTCAATAAAACCGAATTCTTTGTCTTGAACATAAACGATTTTACAAGTGTCAATATAGGTCGCGCTGTGGATGCGGTTAGCGGCGATATATCCCGTTTCACCTTGGTTAAGTGTAAGTTCTTCGCCGTCTTTAACCAATACACTGTTTTCTCTGATGTAAAATACTATGTGCATCTTGCCTTCAATCATGACCGTCATGTCATCATGGGGATGGTGATGCGGGTCTTCCACTGTACCGGCTTCCCAGGTCTCGAGTAATACGGTGACACCCTCTTTATTTTCTGGAAATGTGTCGCGATATTTAAAGCCTTCCGGTGCATCTGCATCGGTTAAAAAATTGTCCCAGACGGCTGAAATTGGTGAATTATTTGATTGATTTGACATAAGCTATCTTCTCTAAATGCTGCTTAATAAGAC
>JBLHNB010000100.1:0-19218 GCA_047621305.1 Alteromonadaceae bacterium
AAGGCAACAGTTTTTGGTACTTAATCGAACAAAAGTAAACCTCGTTGAGATTTATCACCTAAACGAAATGGAAATACATTATGGATGCAGTTTTATTTAAAAAGCTTGTGACAACAATGCCGTTAGGTAAAAAATTACCCGACGCCCATTATTTACACCAGGACGGCCTCGCTGAAATAGATAAACAGCTCAGCAGTTTCATCATTGCGGTGAGTAATGCATTAAAAATCCCACTCGACGATTGGCAAGTCATCAAACTGAGTAAAGCTGAATTTAAATTATCTCTGTTGTCATACCCTACGTTTTTTACCGAAGCCTACCCTGCACTTACGCAAAGCGTTACCGTTGATTTAAGTAAACTTGAACATCGTATTACCCAATACTTGTCCAGCGACAATCCACCTATTCTGCATCGCAAAGAAACCATGTTGCCGAGCTCACATGCCAGTTATGATGAGTTTGAAGCCATTACCCAAGAAGGTGAAAATGCAGGCTTATATGCCAAAAGCCGCATGATAGGGTTTAAACAGTCATGGGAAAAAATAATCCAACAACACGGCTACGAACTCGTTGATGGACGACTTTTTAGAAGTTCTAGTTTTGCATCTGAAAACGATGACAGCAGCAATATCGACAGACATAAAACGGCATTGGTAAGACACGACTTAAGCTCACCAATGAAGCATCTTGCCAAACAAAGTTATTTAAACGGTGATTACAGTGTATTTGACTATGGATGTGGTCGAGGTGACGATTTAAGGGAACTACAAGCGCACGGTTTAGAAGCATTAGGTTGGGACCCTAACTTTTGCCCAGACGCTGACAAAGTTGAGTCCGACATTGTTAACATTGGCTTTGTCATTAACGTCATCGAAGATGCAATTGAAAGAACAGAAGCCATACGAGGCGCTTGGCATCTATCTAGAAAGTTATTGGTCGTGTCAGCCATGCTGGCAAACGACAGCTTTATCAGCCAATTTACTCCCTATAAAGACGGTGTCATTACCTCACGCAATACGTTTCAAAAATATTATGCCCAGGCCGAGCTAAAAGGTTATATCGAACGCACGTTAGACGAAAATGCTATCGCTGTTGCACCAGGCATTTATTATATTTTCCGTGACAAAATTGAAGAGCAACGCTTTTTAGCCAAGCGGCATCAACGCCATCACCAATGGCACCAAATAACCACACCGACACCAACATCCGAAGAACAAGCCAGATTACTATTCACTCAACATCAAACATTGTTAACCGCGTTTTGGGACAGATGTTTAGAGCTAGGCCGCTTACCAGTAGATGACGAGTTTGCTGAATCGGCCAACATCACAATGCATTTTGGTAATGCTAAAAAAGCCTTTAAATTGCTCATACAAGTTCAAGGTAAAGCAGCCGAACTCGAATTTGAGCAAGCCATAGCCTTAAGGCGTGAAGACTTATTGGTGTATTTTGCCTTAAGCCAGTTTGAACAACACAAAGGTTACAGTCGATTACCCGACGAGCAAAAACGCGACATCAAAATATTTTTTGATACTTGTAAAGTCGCCATTAATGAAGCCAAAGTATTATTATTTGCCATCGCAGATACCCAACTTATTGAACAAGCTTGTATCGACGCACACGACAACAAACTGCCTGCTAGTAAACTCAATAACGGTCACTCGTTAGAGTTCCATAAAAAGTACTTAAGTTACCTGCCCGCGTTATTACGTGTCTATGTTGGCGCAGCGGTGCAACTGTATGGCGAACTGGATGAAATCGATTTGGTAAAAATCCATATCACTTCAGGTAAAGTCAGCTTTATGGGGTACGACAACTTCGACACCAGCCCACTGCCCACCTTACGAGAACGTATCAAGGTTAAGATGTGGCAGCTCGATGTCGACTTTTTTGATTATGTTGAAGTAGATAAACGGCCGGTGTTGCTGGATAAAGAACAATATGTGAATAGTAGTCCCTCAAAAATCCTCATAAACAATTAAACTAAATCAATTTCAAACTCATAGATTGGAATATTACTCGTTGAAACACCAATGCCACGGTCAATCATAATTTCAGCTAAAGTTTCACCATCAATCAAGACAATTGGTACACACCCTCGTTTAAAAGCAACATCTTGTGCTTCTTGTGTAAATGAACTCGTTGTTATGAAGATGCCTTGTTGATAATCACCTTGAATATCACCCCTAAATTGAGAAATATCGGGACGAGATACTTTGTTCCCTTTTTTGTATCGTTTACATTGTGCTGCTACATGTAACTGTGAAATACCTACTTCTAAATAACCAGTCACATCAATACCACCATCTCGGCCTCTTTGTGTGACGGTCATATTATCAAAACCATATCGTTCAAGAAATCGACGACAGAATGACTCAAACTCTTCAGGTTCTAATGTGTACAAGTGATCAATAATTCTATCAATCGTGCTTTTTTTTAATTTTTTAGCTAACTCAAGCACTAACGAAATATTGGCTTGATTGCTTTCAGAAATACAATTATTAACCTGACTAATTGGTGCATGGTTAAGTAAATAAAATAACCCATCGTCATTTTTTGAAAATTTCTTATTCTTTGCTTCGCTAGACCATGATGTAGTATCACAATGCCTTTCTAACTGTACTCTCAAAACGGCAACGGGATCTTGGGCACCGAATTTGTAGAGCTGTCTTTCCATAATTTTAGAGTAAATTTGTTTGCTTGAACTGGGAATAGCCAATAAGGCTAAAGCTTCAACAGCTGCTTCTACGATAGTTAGTTTTGTCATCAGATTAATTGTTTTATTTTTTCGATTATTTGTTTTAAAGGTAATTCTTGGACATCATAAGACCAAGACATTCTTATAGATTCTTTAATCCTGTTAGTATCTAAACCCATAGCAGATAAAACATGCGAGGGAGTATAACTCGAGGAAGTACATGCCGAGCCGTTAGATACAGCGGCGACACCTTTCAACATGACCATCGCAGCTTCAGAGTTAACGCCAGGTATAGAAAAATTCAGTACGAATGGTGATGTGTTGTCGCCATTATATTTAGCACCTAATTTATCTAGTTCGGTTACAAGACTCATTTTTAATTCATGAGCATGTTGTTGCCATACTATGCTATTAGCATTTGCAATTTCACATGCCAACCCTAAACCAGCAATCAATGGAACGGCTAATGTTCCAGGACGCAATGACTTTTCTTGACCACCACCAAACATAATCGGCTTTAAAGGTGGACGTAAAAAACCTCGTTTTCGTAAAATAAGCGCACCAATCCCTTTAGGAGCATAAAGTTTATGACCGCTGACACTGATCATATCAATTCGGGAATTTTCTAACCCATAACTTAATTTACCAAAACTTTGAGCGGCATCCACATGAAAATATGCACCGTGTGTACTAAGAACTTCGCACAATTCAGACAAAGGTTGAATTGATCCGGTCTCGTTATTGACATGCATAATTGAAACAAGAGAGGTATCGTCTCTTAGTAAACATTTTAAATCAGATGCTTTAACTAAACCTGTTTCATCAACATTCAAGTAACTCACTTCAAACCCATGACTCACTAGATATTCAATTGGCTCAAGTACAGCCTTGTGCTCTATTCTCGTCGTAATAATGTGTTTTTTATTCGATTTTTCTGCAAAATCACGTAATCCTAATATAGCTATATTATTGCTTTCGGTTGCGCCACTAGTAAAAATCACTTCGTCCTTATCAGCAGCAACGACATCAGCAACTTGCTGTCTAGCCTTCTCAACAGCCTGTTTTGCAGCATTTCCAAACTCATGTGTTCTACTACCTGCATTACCATACTCTTTAAGCATAAAATGGGTTACTAATTCTGCAACTGCTGGTAAAACCGGCGATGTAGCATTCATGTCCAAATAAGCAGTCATGTATTCTCCAAAAACTTAGTAAGATGAGCGAGACAGTATCGTATTTTTAATGTAAAATCCCGCCAAGCTTGTTCTTACGAACAAAATACATTAAATCACGAACAAATGAAAAATATTATATTATGAGTCAAATAGTATCAGGTACATCATTCCCTGCAATTAAAGGAATGCAAGCAAAAACAGAATATTACATTGTAATGTGCCCACTAAAAAGACTTAGTAAGATTTTTACTTTAGATGAAGGACAATTACCTGTAGATCAGCGTGCTCAACGTATCATCAATGAAGAACGCATACCGGATATAACAAACTACATACTCGATAGTCGCGAAAACTATGTTTTTTCGGCTTTAACTGCATGTATAGACGGTATAAGCGAATTTAATGCTATCGGTCAATCGAAACATGAGCAAAAAATTGGGACTTTAGTGATTGATGAAGATGCAGAGATCTATATTACAGATGGACAACATCGTAATGCGGCAATTTTAGAAGCCTTGAAAGCCGACCCATCGCTTGCAGAAGAAACCATTTCAGTTGTATTTTTCACGAACAAGTCGCTTGAAGAACGTCAGAGAATCTTTAAAGATTTGAACTTATATCCTGTTAAAACGGATAGCTCTCTCAGCATCACTTATGATGACAAACCTGATGCGATTCTTTCTAAGACTATAATTTTTGGAAGTGAACAGTTAAAGAAACTTGTTCACATGGAAAAAAGTAATCTCGGACCTAGATCAAAAAAACTTATTAGTCACAGCGCCGTTAATAAGGCCAGTAAGTACTTGTTAGGTAATATTACTAAAAACAACTATAAATCTTTAATCCCAGTGGCTTCAAATTATTGGCTTGAAGTACTCAAAAACATGCCTGCTTGGCTGTTAATTTGTGAAGATAAAGCTTCTGGTGGCGAGCTGCGTGATGAATCGATACATGCTCATGCTGTAACATTTCATGCTATTGGTATGCTAGGTGCCTTTTTGCTTCAAAATAATCCAGAGGATTGGCCAAAAGCACTTACAAATTTATCAAATATAAACTGGAGCCGCTCTAATCAAGATTGGAGCGGACGTTGCGTAATAAATAACTCAATGACTAATAACCGCAAAGCCGCTGAATTAACTTATATCAAAATTAAAATACTATTAGCACTAGAGCTTACCGAAAAAGAATTAGCGATAGAAACAAATTTTAAAGAGGCTCGTAATGGCTACTAATAACGTAGAACAGTTCAGTTCTGCATTTAATCAAACCGGCTTAAAAGCGACGATAAAACAGAGCATTGAGCATATAAAAATGCTTTATCAAAGTGACGAAATACCTTGGGTAATTGGCTATAGCGGTGGTAAAGACTCAACCGCCATTTTGCAATTGATCTGGTACGCTCTGAAAGAACTATCTCAAGAACAAAAATGTACCAAAAAAGTCCATGTGATCAGCACAGATACATTGGTTGAAAACCCTATTGTTGCTATGTGGGTCGGTAAATCTTTAGGCCGTATGAAAGAGCAAGCCGAAGAACAAGGCTTGCCTATTGTGCCTCATCGGTTAACTCCCGCAGTAAAAGACCGATTTTGGGTTAACTTAATTGGTAAAGGTTACCCTGCGCCTCGTTATAAATTCCGTTGGTGTACAGATCGTTTAAAAATTTCACCTTCAAATACTTTTATTCAAAACATGGCGGACAAAAATGGTGAAGCCATTTTAGTTTTAGGTACACGTAAAGCTGAAAGTACAGCCCGTGCAGCAAGTATGGAGCGCTTTGAAAGTTCAACAACAAATACACGCAAAGCACTAGGCTTGACCGAAAACGGTTCATTAGAGCGTGTTTGGGTATATACACCAATAGCCACTTGGAGTAACGATGATGTATGGGTGTATCTCAACAGCATCGATAACCCATGGAACTTCCCTAACCATGACTTAATGGGCATGTATCAAGGTGCAACAGAAGGTGGAGAATGTCCTCTAGTTGTTGACACCTCAACACAAAGCTGTGGTGACAGTCGCTTTGGGTGTTACGTATGCACCATGGTTTCTGAAGATAAATCAATGAATGCCATGATCTCAAATGATGAAGAAAAAGAGTGGATGTACCCTCTTGTCTCTCTTCGAAATGAAATTGAAGTCAATGATTCCAATCGTGATAAAAAAATTGCCAAGCTGACTCGAGATAAAGCTAATCGTGACTTTAGACGGATGAACGGCAACTTAACTGTTCACGTATCAAAACACGGCGCAGATCTTGTTCCAGGACCTTATATTCAATCGTTTAGAGAATACTTGTTAGGCAAAGTACTTGAAGCACAACTAGCGGTGCAGCAGTTAGGCCCTATTGAAGTAAGAGAATTAGAACTTTTACCACTTGAAGACTTAGAAGAAATTCGACGAATTTGGCTAGAAGAAAAGCATGAAGCAGAAGACAGCGTGCCAAAGATTTATCAAAAAGTATTTAACAAACCATATCCAGGAAAAAAAAGGGCGCATCACCCAATTTTGAATCTAGATGTGTTGAATAAACTCAAAGCACATTGTCAACAACAAGGTGATGAAGACGGCCTGCTCTACCAACAAATGCGTGCGGTGATGAGCATAGCTAACAAACATAAAAACCAGTTGCGCAGAGCAAACTTGTCGACTGAACTTGCCCAGAGTCTCGATAAAGGTGCTTTTAATAATTTATTTGAAGCCAAACAATTTGCACTTGAGCGTGAGCGTCATCGCCTACAGATCCAACTCAACAACTCGCCCAACTTAAATGACGACGAGAAATCTGCCATACAAGAAAAAATTATCATGATAACGAAATCAATCAAAGAACAAGGTTATAGCTCACTATTAATCGATTTCGAAGAGGTACAAGATGATAATTAAACAACTGACACTTGAAAACTTTGGTATTTATAAAGGACGCCATGAAGTTAATTTATCGATCAACGATGACCAGCCTATTATTCTTTTTGGCGGATTAAATGGTGGTGGTAAAACAACCTTTTTAGATGCATTGCAACTTGTACTCTACGGTAAACATGCAAAATGCTCTAACCGTGGACATCAATCTTATGGAAGCTATTTAACAAGCACGAAAAATCGCTATGTTGATGAACAAGATAAAGTTGAAATAACACTAACGTTTACTCATACAACAGAAACAACAACCAATGAATTTATTGTTAAACGCAACTGGCAAACCAACGCCAAAGACGTGAAAGATAAAATCATTGTTTATTGCAATAGCCGAGAAGATGCACATTTAAGCCAATACTGGGATGAGTTTGTTAACGAATTCATTCCATTAAGCTTGTCTGATTTATTCTTTTTTGATGGTGAAAAAATTGAAAATCTTGCACATCCAGATCGCAGTGCAGATTTAATAAAAACGGGTATCGAAAACTTACTTGGGCTCGACTTATTAACACAGCTCCATATCGATTTAAATAATGTCGAACGTAAACGCAAAAGCGGTAACCTTGATATTTCAACAATGGAAAAAGTAACAGCATTAGAGTCAGAGATTGCAGAACAATCTACTGTTGTTTCAAGCCTGAAAAAAGATATTGCTGACTTAGAAAAACATGCCAGTGATACTAATGTGCACATTAATAAAGCTCGGCAAAATGTGCGCAGTGCGGGAGCACACCTTATCGACCAAAGAGATTCAATTAAGTTTGAGCTTGGCGCAATTGAAGAAAAACAAAAGGCGAATTTGGCTGAGCGAGTAAAGCTGGACGCTGGTTGCGGTCCACTAGGGTTAATTCCAGGTCTTATTAATGCAACTAAACAACAAATACACAAAGAACAACAAGCAATACAAGCCAAAGTAATTCAAAGTGCGATTAGTGATTACGAATACACCATTAAGCAAACATTAATAAGTGAAAGCGTTGCTCAAAAAGCGTTACAAGCCCTAGAAGCCACAATGGGGACTCTTGCACAGCAGCGTGAAACATTGGCAAATACTCCTTGCTACATCGATGCTCATGTTTCAATATTTAATGGCTTAGATGAAAAAATTGCTGCTGACTCAATAGAGCGTGCAAAATTAATTAGTCAACGCGAGAAATTGTTAGAGCAGCAAGCACTTTATGAGAAAAAGCTTGAATCTATTCCAGATTACGAAACCGTACAACATTTATTAAGTGAACTAGCGGTTGCAGAAGCTGGGCTTAAAAATGACTTAGTGCTTATAAAAAACAAGCAACAATTGCTTCATCAAGCACAAGCTCGTGACGAAGTGTTAAACACTCGCTATGCGAACCTACTCACCCAGCAAAACCGTGACACTTTTGAGCAAAAACGATCCATTCAAGTTGCTGAACATATCTCAAAACTAAAAACGACTATGCAATCATTTGCCGTTGACTTAATTAAAGAGAATATCCAATTACTAGAACAGCACATTAAAGATAATTTTTACGACTTAAACCGTAAAAAAAATCTAGTCAGTAATATAAAAATTTGCCCTGAAGAGTTCACTATCACTTTAATTGACTCTAATAACAATAATATGCCGACTAGCCGATTATCTGCTGGTGAGCGACAATTGCTTGCTATTGCCATTTTATGGGGATTAGCCGAAGCATCTGGCAAAGAAATCCCGACAATTATCGATACTCCATTAGGTCGTTTAGACGGTAAACATAGGTCGAAATTAGTGCAAAACTACTTTCCCTATGCAGGTAAGCAAGTCATTTTGTTGTCAACAGATGAAGAGATTACAGGCCAGTACTATACTCAGCTAAAACCCTCTATTTGCCGTGAATATCACATTAACTTTGACGAACTGGCACAAACCTCAACCTTTACTGAGGGGTATTTTTAATGAATAACACAGCAACACCACACACTATTGACTCCATTAAGCTATCTGAAAAGCAAAAACAGCAACTCATACGCTTAAAAAATAAAACAGGGATAGAAAACTGGAATGTGCTTTGCCGTTGGGCCCTTTGTATGTCGCTAGCTGAAAATAGCGTGCCGCCAATTGAAGATATTCCATCTGACAGTAACGTAGAAATGAGTTGGAAAGTATTTGCCGGTGAATATGCCGATGTGTATTTAGCTGTGCTGCGCGAAGTTTATAAAGCACAAAGTGCACACCTAGAAGGTGTGCACTTTAGTGATTTTGTTAAGTTACATTTGAATAGAGGGATCAACTACTTTTTGTACTCTAAAAAATAAGCATTAAGTGGATGTTTATTAGCAATAATATTAAACATCCACTCAAGTTAATCCACAGATTTTATTATATAACTAGATAATTTTGTAACACCAACTTCATTAGAGCTAAAATATTCAGAAGTCAACTCTAGATTTTCAGATTCTAAAATATTTTTAAATTTTAAAAATATACTTTCAAAATAACTTTCAGATAAATCACCTACACTCTTACCTTTCGCATAAATAGTTGGGAATGCTTTAATAATTGCACCATACCCTATGCCTTTCGACAAAATTGATTTATCAGGATTATTCCATTCATTTTGAAAAACTTTAGATACAGCGCTAAACAAGTTCAACGTAACTTTAAATATAACTTCATCTTTATTTTCAATGAAATAGTCATTAAAGGGAAGATCTTCTTTAGGTAGCTCATCACAATTTTTTATCTTAATGAGGTAGTCATCAGGATTTTTTGTTATTAATGTTACGAGTCTCTTTACAAAGGTTCCTTGTGATAGGGATGCATTTTCCCCACCACCTTTACCTAGCATTTTCAATCTGTTGTGAAAAGGTGAACCTTCAAGTTTATTTAAGCTCCTCGCTATCTCATGACATGTTTTCTGAGGGCTTCTTTTTTTCATTACTGCAAATAAATCATAAATCAATGAAGGTGAAACTCTTGTTTGTTTACTATTTATTATTGAAAAAATATATGCTTTTTGTTCTTCTGTTGCATCTTCTACAAAAACAACAGGTAGTTCAAATTTATCTATGTTTTTAGACAAAAATAAACCTTTTATTCTATGTTGGCCATCTAGAACATCTGCAATTTTTTCTTTATCAGCTATTGTAACTGTACCATCGTCGTTATAAGTAATATTTTCAGAATCAATTGCTAAAATAACAGGTGTTGGAAAAGTAGCATCAGGATCATCACAGTAATTTGTAATTTCTTTAATTCGCGATTTTGAGTCTTCCCGCTGTGTACCATCTCCGAGTTCATTTCTTTCTTTGACATCCATTATTTTAGATACAAACCGAGCAGGCATACTTAACATGTAAAAAGTTCCTGCTGGCTGACTAAATTTCAAATATTTAAAAGTATTCATAACTTAACTCCAGCACCATCGGTAGTTATTGCATCAGCAGATTGACTTAGATTACCAATATCATAATTTTCTTTATAGAGATAATCATCATTTACATAATTTCGATCTATAATCGTCCTAACTCTTATTTTATTTGTATATTCAGAGCTTTTACTTAAAATTTGATTCCATTGATTGATCATATTTCTCTTTGGTGTAGCTACCAACGCAATTTTCCCGTCAGTCTGCTGATCTGTAATCACACCCAAACCCAATTCTAAGTCCCCAGCTAAATCATCGGCTAGAATTACGGATACAACTGTATCCTTTTGCAAAACCATGCCATCTTTGGGATGTAATATTATTTTTGCATTAGCTTTGTTGTTAATATCACAAATGCTTAAAACTGGTGGAAGCTCACCCACATTAAAACGTGAATTAACATACTTATTCAACTCTTTCACGGCAAGATCTAATGCAATAATCATCAATATAATAATTGCTATTAAAAAGAACATAGCAGCCCAAAAATTATAAGCTTTAAATGTGCCTTCCATTGTAAAACCAAATGTTGACATTGCAGTAAGGGCTAGTCCAATTAATCCGACTGGAACAGAATATCGCTTGATAAACGCCTCTTCTACAAACCTTCTTTTATTGTGCATTTTTTACTCCTGTAACTTATTAATTCTTGCACATTGAATTCTAACCAACTTACCTTCTGATTTAAGGTAAGCATCCCCTTTGCAGTTCAGTACTTCTGCACCTTGTTCGTCTAAAATCACTCGACTCTCAGTGCCATTTTTACACGTAACGCCAACTGAGCAGGTAAGTTAGAGCGTAAATTGGTGCTAATCACGTCACCACTTGGTTTTTGTGTCGCAATGATTAAATGAATATCGGCTGCACGCGCCTTTTGCGCTAAGCGTTTTAGCTCCGCTTCGATTTCTTTTTTCTTATCTTTTTTAGACGTTAAAAAGATATAATTAACATCTACTTCTAATTAATATTTTAGGCTATTTCTTAAACCACAAACGCTCGATGGTATCAAATTTTGCTCCTTCATTAATTAGGATACTTGTTACAGAAGTATCAGTATCTAACCCCGTCAACTTACTTACCATTATATTAATTTCAATTGTGCTCATTGGTTTTTCCATTTCATCAATTATTTTTCTAACTGCTTCAGCGTTGGTTAAGCGACGAGTTTCTTCGCCCCAACTAGATAACCCCAAAAACATTGAGCGACCTAAGTAAAAACGCTCATCTCTTTGAGCCAAACTTAATAACGTATAACTTTCTACACTATTTTCAATTAAACCAGCCCAATTAAGGAATAATGGAACTTCTGTAACATGAATACCTTTATCTTGTAATATAAGATATTGTTTAAGTTTATCTAAATATAAAGTAATATCATCAATGGTTATATGAATATCGCGTTCAAATAACCCCCATGTATCTGGTCCAACTTGAATCATTCTATCAGTAGGTTGAATCTGCAAAGATTCATGCACTCCTCTGACAATTTGAAGCTTTACCTTTATTTCCTTACCTTTCATTGGTTTACCAGCATCATCTAGAATTTTCGCAAAAGCATCAGCCATATCAATCCTATCAGTGGGCATTTGATCTGAATCAAATCTAGCCCAAACATTTTTATTGAGGTAAGTTAATTGTTCTGAATCTTCAAGAATAATGTTTAACAGATACATATCCAATGTGTTAGGTAATGAAGGGAATTTACTTTTCAAAAAATTTAATATTTCAGTGACATGCCATTGCTTGGCTAAAGGTCCAGCATAAACTAATTTAGTTACAACAAGCCTAATTTGATTGCAAATCAAATTAGAAAGAGGATTAAACTTTGGTAATCCATATATACCTCGACCGAATAATTTGGCTCCAACTCTAGGTAGTGCGTTATGAGCTAACCTGTCTTCAACAGGTTTTCCAAAAATGATAGAAGCTCTTATTGCTACCTCACTATAATGTAAAGGTGATTCTGCTTGTTGTATTACAACGTAAACAGCATTCTCGCGGGATTTACCATAAGCAATTAATAAATCATCATTGGAAAATTGTAAATACTCATCTAGAATATTCCACAAAATAGATAACAGCTCTTGTGCACCTTTGGTTTGTAAAAGTGATTTTAAATTTAATTCAATATCACTTCTAGTCCAACTTAGCTCATCGGCCTTATTTTTTAATGATACTCTCAAATCGCTTAACAAATGATCCCAGTCATCTTGACTTATTCTAGATATAATTACTGAACCATTTACTGTTATAAGTTTAATATGACTTTCTGAAAAAAGTTCTATTACTGCAGCTAGATGCTGATAATTTCCCATAAATCCAGCAAACCATTGATCTTCTATTTCTAACATTTCAAGATACAATGGTTGATCTCTATCTATTAACAATTCACCAATTCTTATTGCAATACAATCATCCCAATATTCTGTTGTTATGATTTTTTCTATATTCTTTTTCTGTATCTGCCTAATGCGTTCACGAGTTACACCAATAATGCTACCAACTTCTTCTAAAGTTTTAACAGGAACTCGATATCCAGTTCTATATTCTAATATTTTACGCGCTATATCATTTAATGATAACAATGAATTATCAAAGTGTTGTTTAAGTGGTACTTTGGACATATATTCAAATGTAATATCAGTGTTTTTTATTTCTGAATTAACCACTGAACTTTCATCAAGATGTCCTTCAGCGTAATAACTTTGTTGTTTGGTTGAATTAGGTAGTTGATATACTAGTTTCGCAACATCATCAATTAATGTTTCACACAAATCCTTAGCTGATTTTTTCCCAAAATTTGGCCATCGCATCATTTCAGTAAACGTTATACCAATTGCATCTTTTAAACAAAAAATATTTTGAATACTAAAAACATTACTTGTTCTCACCGTTAAGCCTAATTGGCTGATTGATGCGTTTAAAATATTAAAAGGCAGTATAGGTAATAGCATGCTAGGATCATTTATATCTATTGTTTCTTTTAATTTATTAAACTTTATTAAATCTAATTCACGACATAATTCATCCTTGAACTCATGTCTTCTATCCACGTAACTAACGTTATCAAAAACTTGTAAACTGACACATTCTTTCGCTAGTTCAGGATAAAGCTTTGGTAATACTTCTAGCCAATCAATAAAATCCTGTGACACACTAAGTGCATAGAATAAGCCATTTCTAGTTTTACCAAATACTTTATTTGAATATGAATGAGCATACTCAGTATTTATACAATGTCTGTTTAACTCTACATTTAGAACATTAATAGGTTTTTTTGCACCAAAATGGAATAAACCTTTATGAATAATGTGACCAAATATTTCTTCTTTTGACATTGGTTTGGTAACAGTCTCTAGAACTTCTAAAGCTGCTGAAACTATAGTATGAGAATTGTCAGAGGCATCTTGAACATATTCAAAGCTCGACTCACAAGCCAATAACTCATTATATTCTTCTATGTTGTAGCCAAAACCTTTTTTTAATTGAAAAAATGGAAGATTATTATAACTATAAGCAATTTTATTACTCGTAATATAATCTACCGGTAATGACCATTTCACACTTGCAGATACTAGTATACATCCAAAAAAATTTCTAATTTCTTCAGAACTAGGTAAGTTAGGGCGTATAAAACCAATGTGCATTACGCCAACTTTTTCTATAGACTTATCATTATTCCATAAAGTATAAATAGAGTTTAGATCTCTGTGTACAGAAATAGTATCACTTCCATTTTCACTAATAATACAAAAGAATATTTTTAATGTAGACATAATCAGTTTTTATCCAAGAAATATTCAGCTAGTGGCAACTCACCTCTTGACTGATACTGTTCATAAAACTCTTTAATACCATGCTCAGCTAGTTGCTCTATATAAGAATATACGGATATCTCATTTGGGCAAACCCCGAGACATTCTATAACAGTAAATAGTGTTTTATCTGGATCCAACTCATTTACCCTAAATACCGCGTTGCTTTTATCACTTAGTACTAGTGGATTTATTTTTCCTTTTATACTTAAAGCTACTGCCAAACGATAGATATCAAATTTAATGAGTTTAACACTTTCATTTTTAGAGTCTATATTGGGATTTAATTCACTCAATAAGTCATCAAGTTGCTTAGCAACTATCGGGGTTAATCCAATTCTATTTGGTTCATTCATTAGTTGCTCCTTACTATTTTAGATTCTGTTGCAGAAACCCTATCAATTTTATATCTAGCACCAATCCTTTCTGCGAAGTTAGATAAATCTCTGCTTGGATCGATTTCCCCCTCATGTACAAGTAAAATAACTTGATCAGCCATTTTTGGTAGATATTTAAGGACGTTACTTCTGTGTTTTGGATCTAAACGCCCCAATGGTGTATCCATAATTATTGGACCTGTTTTTCTTGCTGTTTTATTTAATCCATCTATTAAGGATAACGCCACGATTTGTTCTGCTCCAGCACTCCGTTCTTTTAATATTTTTCCTGTATGATCTAAAATAGATAATCCATAGTTTGAATTAATTTCTAATCCTGAATATGTTTTCTCTGTAGTTAGTTCACTAAATGCATTTGAAGCGAAACTAGCAACTTGCTTTCTCAATGCATCTCTTAATTCATCTATTCCTGTTCTAAAAATAGTTTCTAAATCCTGGTATAAATTAACCCGAATGGTACTAGCTTGCCCTGAACTACCTGTACTTTTGGAAATTAGTGTTGATATATGTGCTTGTTTATCTGAAAGTTTATTCAATTCTATTTTTGTATCTTTTATATCACTTTCTAATTTAAAAAGCTGATTTCCAAGCCTTTTTTGTTTATCTCTTTGGCGTACTATTTGTTCAGTATCAAAGCCTCTAATTTCCTCTTCAATTTCATCAAGCTTAGTTTCAATGGTAATAACTTCAACTTGCATCTTAGTCTGTTTAGTAATAAGCTCGCAAATCCTACGACCTTCATGACTAGTGCTAATCTTGGAAAGTTTATCTATTTTAGAATTAATATCTGTAACATCATTAATGTCTGCATAAGACAATTCAGATTCGGCTTTTAATTCACTAATTTTTGTTTGTATAATATCCATTTCTTTTATTGGAATTGATTGCGTACAAGTTGGACAAACAGTCATATTTAGACTTTTTTGTAATGCTGTTATTTGAGAGTCTAATATTGCTTTATTTTTAGTTGCACTTAACAATGAATCACGCTTTAATTTCAAGTCTATCAAAAGTGGTTGTACACCTTGAAATAAAACATCTTTCCAGGCATTCTGAAGTAATGCCCTTTGTTCATCTGCATCATACCCTAATTGTATTTCAATTGTTTCCAGTTTAGATTTTAACACATCTAATTCATGCTTTTTCTTTTGAACAGCTTCTGTATTTTTAAGTTGATCTTCAATGTCATCAATTTGTTTTTGGATATCACGTTGCTGAATCTCTAAATCATTTATATCTTTTTCTAGAGTAGATTGCTTGGTTTCATTAATTCTTTGTTGTTCTGCATACATTTTTGCATCTGATGAGTTTTTTACATCTCTTGTTTGTATTCTTCTCGCATCAGTTAACAACTTAGAAAATTCATTTCGACCATTAATTAGAGCCGGCACACCTAAAGCTTGCTCTATATGCTCTTTAATTTTTTCACCTTGCTCACTTTGTTCAACAAGTAAATTCTCATACTCTTGTAACAATTCACCATCGAAAAGGAAGAAACGTGATATTTCTTCTGGAGTGACTTGATTTATTTCATTATTAATTAAATCACCAGTAATAGCTTGATTATCTATTTTAAGGCCGATAATTTCTTCGAAATCACTATCATTTTTTGGTATAGAAACGTGATTCTTTTTTTCGATTTGCCTACGAAGTTCATATTTCCTATTCTCATGGGTAAATTTCAGAACAATAGACATTGTCCAATCATTTTCAGATGCAGCTATACTATTAACTAAATTGATACGAGGTATTTTTCTTAAATGTCGACCTAATGCCAAACCATAAAACCCCCAACGTATTGAATTTAGGAAGCTTGTCTTTCCTCGCATGTTATCACCAAATATCAACATCACATTCTGAGTTTCATGTTGTGGAAATTCGATATTTTGTTCACCTTTGTATGGCATGAAGTTATTGATAGTTAATTCTTGTAATTTCATATCAAGTTAATTCCTTTTTGCTTCACAACACTCTCTTCAACAATAGCCTGTATCTTAGTCAGAGTATTTCTGTCTTTATCATACTGATGATCTTTTTGAACTAAGTAGCATTGTGCAATCAGATCTTCATCTATATTTTTTTCAAGTTCAGAATTCAGTCTTAACAAGACTGTTAAAGGATCACTTTTATTGTTCATCGTATTTTTCCTCTATGCCGTCAGAATCTAACAACCCCAATTCTTCGGGATCAATGCCTAACTCTATTGCTATATTGATTAATTTATTTGAACCTGATTTATTTATTGCTGTTTTAGAAAATTGTATACTACGTTGTAGTTCACTTTTTAGTAGTGACAATTGCCCTGGTTCATGTTCTAAACATATAGGTACCATTACAGCATCATAAATTACAGCTTTGTATTTTCCTGGGCATGTTCGCAATACACGTCCTCTTCTTTGAATAAATTGACGTGGATTTTGAGAAGAAGCTAAAATGATTGCATGTGAGATTTTAGGAATATCGACACCTTGATCTAAACATCTAATTGATACCATAATTCCGCCAAAAGATTTAAACCATTCTAGTGATGCTGTTGCATCTCCTTTCATACTTGTATGGTACTCACATGGCGAATATCCACTAGACTCAAGACCATTCATTACTTCTTTAAGTTGGAATTGATCTTCGCAATAAATTAACCAACTCTCGCCATCTTTATAATTATCAACAATTGTTTTTACCGCATATGGTATTTTAGCTTCTGCTTTTTTAGCAATTCTTGCTCTTTGAATGAGCATATTTTGAAGCTTTGGAGAGGGAATAGGAGAACCATTTTCATCTTTTTTAGACCTTGCAAACTCTCTTGAAATTGCTTTGGTTTCAGTTTCCCAACGATCCGATTCTTCTGCAGTAAACCGAATAGCATGTGGAATATATTCATATTCGACTAATCTCCCACTCTTAATTGCATCAATTAGTGTAAAAGGAGGTTGAATAACCGGTCCAAAATAATCAAATATCTTTTGAGTTCCAATTGGATCACCAAAACGAATAGGCGTTGCACTTAAACCTAACTTTTTGCCTGCTATAATTTTTAATGCTTTAGAGTTCTCGCGACTTCCAATTTCATGTACTTCGTCTACAACGACCATAAGATGTTCACCATCGCTAACACCATTAGTGAAATCAGAAGATCTGGCCGTGTGGACAGTTGATAATACAATCCTTTGACCTAACCCAATTCCTGAACGTGTAAAATTTTGTAATCTTTTATTCGTACGCCATTTATCATTGCCATTACCCGCCTGAAGAATTGTGACTTCAGGTAAAACTAATTTTATTTCTTCTACCCATTGTCTATGTAATAAACGGTCTGGCACTAAAACAATTGCAACACCTTCATTATCCATATGTTGCTTTAATGCCGCTAAAGCGGTGAAGGTTTTACCACTACCAGTGGCATGTTCAAGCACGCCTTTATAATTTTGTTTTTCCCAAGCTTTTAAGGCTTCATCTTGATGAGGCAGAAGTTTTCTTGTTGGTAATGGGTTATTTTTCATAGATTTTTCAACTTTATGGCTTAGATCAAAATAATCAATTAGATCTATAGATTGTATTTCTTCTATTGAATTTAATGCTCTTATCATTAATTTAGCTTTAGTCACATCGGGAAAATCAATTACTTCTAATTCTTTAACCTTATTTTGCCAAAGATTTGCAAAATATAATTTATGTCTTTCAACTTGCCTTTCATCACGGCCTTCTGACCAGCCTAGAAAGACATCTATAGATTCAAAGTTTCCTCGCTCATGCCAACCACTCCAAGTTTCATTTACAGATCCCTTGAAAGTTACGGTCGACATTCCATCTGTAAAGATGCCTAACTTTTCATGATATATACCATTAGCATTCCTACTAAAAGCAATTTTCACTTCAAGAACACCAAACTTGATAAGAGTTGCCAATGCTTCTGTATTCTTAATTATTCTTTTGTCATTAAGTAATTCATCAATATTATTGTTAAGGTCATCTATAATCTTATTTTTGACAGATTTATAGCCAGCATTAAATGCTTCTATATCTCTTTTAGATAAAGAAGGCGAACATACTAATTTAATTTTGCCTCCTCTTTTGGCAAACTCAATCAATTCTGGGCCTATGAGAAGAAAAACTGTTGAGCTGAAATAACCTACCGAACGAAGATAAGTCTGGCTCTCTTTTAAGCAAGGAAGATAAAAATCACCAACTAAATTATCTTCACCAGTTCTATATTCTTCTTTAAGATTTAGGTGTTCAAGACTCATGCTGGATTCTCATCCTGAATGGACACTACTTGGCTAATTACAGAGTTTTTTGACATTAATGAAGAGAATTGCGATAAAAAACTGGGCATTTTTTGCCCTCCCTATAAATGACGTAACTATCCTTGATGAACATAAGATACTGCTATATTTGATTTTTTAAAACAGTTTAAACCTATGTTTTTAAATAAACTTGAACATAAGTTCGATTTTAGTGTAATAAAATATTGGATCGCTCAAAAAAGGAACAGGTTTTGATTTGTTGAATTTGACTCAATGCAGACCTTCGCAAGATTAAAGCAGGTATTAAATGACTCTGATTTTGTTAAATAACCCCACTTGAACCTTTGTTTAGGTCTGGCAATATTGCAGTTTAATTAAGTACGATACTTAATCAAACTGCTTGTTTATAAAATCAATTTCGTCATCAATTAACGTAGGTTTTTGTTCATATTCAAGTGGACATGTTGTCGTGATATCAATATTGTCTAAATTGGCGCGTATTACGTTAAATTCAGACTGCTTGGACAAGCAATTTAGTACATCTCGACTAAATTCGAGCATGTATTGTTGCGACACC
>JBLHNB010000101.1:0-19212 GCA_047621305.1 Alteromonadaceae bacterium
TATGCTCAGTTTCCATTACTGCATATTTTAGTTCTTGAACATTGACTAAATCATCGTTAAAAGAAAAGTCAGCATTTTTTCGAGTCCAAACAGCTCCGATATCAGACAGACATAACTGACGACCAGAGGGTACATGGCTAAAATAGGCTTCCCATCCATTGGAATTAATTTCTTGTCGAATATCAAAATGTTTAGGAAACTCGTCTAAGTTGAGCCGAAAGGCATTACGGCCTTTTTTAGCAAGCTCCGTTTCCATGATGTCGGCATGTAGATCATCTGAATTGGATATTATTAGTATTTTTTTCATAGGCATACAGTAAACCAAATTTACGTGGTAAATCAACTGATCCATTAATCTAAGTTATTAAAAACTTTTATAACTTAGATTAATGGATCAGAGTAACTTTAAATTCTGCGACATAATTTGCTCTATCACAGAAAAGGTGGCAGGTATTAAATTGATGGCTACGTTGCACGGCAACCGAATGAATGCTCCGACAATCAAAATAGAGGTAAGAGTACTTTTTCGGCATACTCAATATCAAGTGCGGCTTTATAGCGTTTCCCTTTGATACCTAGCTTGTGGCTATTTTCTTTTTTGAGTAGAGTTAATGTGGAATGCCGTACAACAGCAAATATTTCGGCGCCATGTGCTTTTCTGATGCGGCTTTCATCCTCCCTAAAGCTCATATCTAATACCCAATGTAAACTATTTTCAATACACCCGTGTCGTCTAACTGCATTTGCAAATACCTTAGCATCTGCCGAAAAACTTACAATAAGTATCGCCTATCAATGGTGGTTTTTCCGTTCTTAAATATTTAATTTTCTGCCATACCTAAATATTTTATTCCTGACCAAGCGTCTGATTTAGCAATACATTTCAAATTATCCGTTATCCAATACCTTCGGATTTCTATTCGACTATGTCCTTTATCTATTTCTTCAACGTAATCATGAGTGACGTGCTTAAAATTATGCGCTTCTGCTTCGTGAAAGAAGTACCTAACATCCTCAAAAAGTGTTTTTGGTTTCCTTTAACTGTTATGGCGTAATCTGCGCCAACTGAAATAACTTTCTTCGTAATCTTCTTCTGACAGTCCATCGCATCTATGGTGATTATGCAGCCCTTTATATCAAATAAATCTTGTCATGCTGGAATAGCGGTGATCTCATTTGACTTTTCTTCTGTTTTTATTTGTCCTAACACCACTCCATTTCACTCGCAAAAGCACTGACCATGTGAATAGCTGATTTTCGTGATTTCTTATCAAACGAATGCCTTAGTGTTTTTTCATCTATCGCAACCACAGTACTTCAGCTTGCGTGAATTCTGTGAGACTATTTACCTAGCTAATAAAGCTTGATTGGAACTCTTTGGGTAGAAAGTCTTTACCTTGCAACCAATCTTTATGTGTACGACCAAATACTTCGATATCTGACTAACCATCTGCGCCACAAACAACACCACAAATACATAAAATGATAATATCAACTAATGGATATTCTATTTTACTGGGTTGACGTCTATCTGTGATTGATGAAAAGTGAGCTTGCATTGAATGTGGCATATTGTTTATAAAATGAGTTAACGTTTTACTATTTGATCATACTTTTATGAATTTTAAAAACTTTTCATGAACTTGCTCTGAATTACAGGGTAATATCAAGTCGTTGTTGTACCAATTTGTAAGAGAATAGTGTGACTTCATTGGTGCGTTTAGAAGTGAAATTGTTCTGTGTTCCTGAACTTCGATTTTGAGGTCGAGTGGCTATATATCTACAAATTATATTTAAGGGCTATTATCTCACCTGATAAATAGTTACCATTTAGTTATGCCAACTCTGTTAAGTTCTCAATTTTACAATGGGTTGATAAATAGTTGATCTATCATGGTTATAATGAATAAAAATAAATTTAATAAGTTAAAACAAAAAGCTAGCGATCTTTTTAATCGTACGATTGACCAGCATGTTACGCTGGCTGTTACGGGGTTAAGTCGCAGCGGAAAAACAGCTTTTATAACGTCATTGGTTAATCAGCTACTCAATGAAGGCAATCGTAGTCAATTAAGCTTTTTTGATGTCAGCCACCAAGGTCGCTATATAGCAGCAAAAAGAGTGCCGCAGAAAAACTTACATATTGCGCGCTTTGAGTACGATGCTGCTCTTGATGCGCTTTGTAATGATCCCCCTTCATGGCCTGAACCGACACACGGTATTAGTCAATTGCGCATTGCTATTCGTTATCAACCTAAAAGCTCTTTGTTAAAATATGCAACGGATACAGCGACGTTATTTTTGGATATAACTGATTATCCTGGTGAATGGCTGTTAGATTTACCGATGTTAAATCAAACGTATGAAGAATGGTCGAGAAGTACGTTAAAATTAATGTTGCAGCCGCCTCGTCAGGAAAAGGCGCAGGCACTTATTGATAAAATAAGTGCCATAGATCCGTTTGCAGAAGCCAGTGAACAACTTTTAGCGGACTTAGCTGCAGAGTATACCGAGCTACTCCATTATTTTCGTCATGAGTTAGGTTTATCTGTTATTCAGCCCGGTCGTTTTATCTTACCTGGGGAATTGGCTGATGCGCCAATCTTACAATTTATCCCTTTTACGGGGTTTGATAATATTGATGCTAATGCTTATCAAAATGCAAGCGATGATAGCTTGGTGGGCATGTTAAGAGCGCGTTTTGTTGAGTATAAAGAACGTGTCGTGCGCAAGTTTTATAAAGAACATTTTGTTCATTTCGACCGACAAATTGTATTGGCTGATTGTTTAAAACCTTTAAATGTTGGGCCGGCAAGTTTTGCTGATTTACAGTTAGCGATTAACCTCATTATGGAAAGTTTTAGTTATGGGCAATCGAGTTTATTTTCTCGATTATTTTCTCCAAAAATAGATAAGTTATTATTTGCAGCTACAAAAGCTGACCATGTGACTCCCGAACAACATGGTAATTTAGTCTCGTTATTAAACCAGTTAATTTATCAGACCAAACATGTATTGAATTATGAAACTATCGAAATGAAAACGGTTGCCATTGCTGCAGTAAAAACGACACAAGCAGGTAAAAGCCTACATAAAGGAAAGTTATTACCGGTATTAAAAGGGCGGAGGGCGAGCGACGATAAAACTATCACCGTTTTTCCTGGCTCAGTACCAGCTAAATTACCGGAAGAAAATTTTTGGCAGGATAATACTTTTAATTATATTGATTTTTCGCCACCAGAAGGTGGTAATCGTCAGGAAAGTTTACCCCATATCCGTTTGGATCAAGTTATGCAGTTTTTACTTGGAGATAAAATGCTATGAAAGATGTTGATGAAAAGTTTCAGCAGCAAATATTATTTGATGAGATCGACACTCAAGGTAAATCGGCTAACTTACCCGTAACCGAGCAACAAGTTATTTTTGATAATCAAGACTGGTTACCTGAGCATGACGAGCCCGTTGTTGAAGATGAACTTATTGTGAGTAGCTCAAAGCCTCGGTGGTTATGGCGAATAATACTGTCATTATTTAGTGTGCTGATCCTTTTTGAAACCGTAACATTTTTTATCTCTGGTTTTTCACAAAGTCCTATAATTGCTAGTATCTATGGCATTATTCTCTTTTGTTTAACGCTAGTTTTTGGTACTAAAGTTGTTCGAGAAATTTCGTCGTTAAGGCAATTTAAGAAGCAGCAAAATTTGCGTAGTAAAGTTGATGATATCTTGGCAAACGATCTTGTATGTGACGCAAGAAAGCTCTGCCAAAAAATCACAGACCAGTTACCTAGCGATCTAAACGTAGAAAATGAGCAACAGTGGCAACAAATAGCCCAATCTGAATATAGCGATGCAGAGATTTTACAGCTTTATTCACGGCAAGTCTTATCAAAAGTAGATGAAAAAGCATTAGCTGAAGTGGCAAAATTTTCTACAGAATCCGTGGTGCTGATCGCGTTAAGTCCTATCGCTATTGTTGATATGCTTTTAATGTTTTGGCGAAACCTGAGAATGATCGATAAAATAGCGGGTTTGTATGGTTTAAAACTCGGTTATTGGAGCCGTATTCGCTTAATCAAACAAGTCTTTGTTAATATGGCTTATGCGGGAGCCAGTGAAATTATCGCTGATTTTGGCACTGATCTTATTGGCGCTGATTTACTGGGTAAGCTCTCTAGTCGTATGGCACAAGGTTTTGGCGCGGGTATGTTAACCGCTCGATTAGGTATAAAAACCATCAAACTGTGTCGACCTATCCCTTTTTATGAAAATGAGCCCAAACTTAACAGTGTTCGCAAACAAATTCTTTCACAATTAAAACTCCTACTTAAAAAATAATACGATGACTTTATGGTTAGGCTTGTGGTTAGGGGATTTCCCTAGCCATAATGTATAGACTCCCAAACTCCCAAGTAAAAACCTCACTACAAGAATATGAAATAAAACCAGTTAACTACTCCTTATACCAATTGAAATAATGAATCGATCATTCTAAGACGGTCTAAATATCCAATATCTACGTTGCTTTCAATCCCAATAGCACGCTATTACTCACTCAAGCGCCTTGCTCTTGAACATTTACTCTCGCTTATAATAGGTCACTACTTTAATTCAATTGGTATTATTTAAATAATCCTGCCTATTTATTCTACAATTAACGTTGTTGAAAGTAGATTGCGCTTGTTAATATAACTGTAATGATAAGTTGTTTGTTGAAGATGCAACTATATAGTTGTAGTATTGATGTAATTACACTCATTATTCTCAATGAAAAAGCGTGTGTTCATGTTAAATAAAAAGTTGTTTTCATTAATGTTAATTGCTTAAACCTTTTTATTTACAAATTAGACAGATGATTGAGAGAAGGATATTTATGACGTTTTCCGAAAATTCAGACAGTCAATCTCAAGATATTACTTGGCAAAATGGCAATGATGCCCATGGTCAAGAGCAAGACTTTGATTGGCAAAAAATTAGTTATCTTCTGCTTTTATCACGCGCTATGGATGATGTTGAAGAAAAAGAGTTAGTGCCCGCCAAACTCGTCTTTAATCAATTTTCTGCTCGTGGCCATGATTTTGCGCAAATATTATTAGGCACCCAACTAACACATCCTCACGATGCTGCCACCGGCTATTATCGTTCACGCCCTTTTGTATTGTCATTAGGCTTAGACATTGAAGATGCCGTTGCTGCCCCTATGGCTAAATCAGGTGGTTATAGTAATGGTCGTGATATCGGTGTGGTGTGTAATTACCCTAATGTTGAACGCAATGGTGCTATGTTATTTCCTATGTGTGGTGGTGTGGGCGCGCAATACTCTCCTATTGCCGGTTGGGCACAATCGATTGTTTATCATCGCGACCAACTACAAGATGAAACTTATCGCGGTGCTTTAGGTGTATCAATGGGCGGAGATTCATCGATGTCGACCAGTGGTTTTTGGGCTTCTTTAAATATTTCTACAACGAACAACTTGCCACACTTATTTTACATTGAAGATAACGGTTACGGTATTTCTGTCCCACAAACGGTACAAACCCCGGGTGGTGATCAGGTTGCTAATTTAGCCGCATATAAAAATTTAAAAATTATTGATGGTGATGGTACCGATCCCATTGAAACACCAAAACTGATTAAAGAGGCGATTGACTATCTTCGTTCTGGTAAAGGCGCCTGTTTATTACGTTTAAAAGTACCTCGTTTATGTGGTCATACTTTCCAAGATACACAAACATATAAACCAGCAGCGATGATCCTTGATGAGCAAAGTCGTGATCCCTTACCAAAATTAAAAGCGCATCTAGAAAAAGAAAATATTTTATCGGATCAACAATGGCAAGCACTTGAAACAAAAGCTTATGCTGATGTACGAGCGGCAGTTGAAAAAGCTAAAATGCGTCCAGAGCCAAATGTTGATGAATTAACGCGTTATGTCTATGCAGAAAAAGATCAAGCGGGCAAGCCTGAAGTGCAACTACGTGGCGGCTTGCATGCAGAGCATCATAAATTCCCGCAGGTTTCAGAAGAAGCTAAACCTCAAGGGCAACGATTAAATTTACAAACGGCCATTAGAAAAGTCCTGGATCACGAGTTAGCAACGAATCCAAAAGTATTGGTATTTGGCGAAGATGTGGGTCCTAAAGGTGGTGTACACGGAGCAACCTTAGGGCTAAATGAAAAATTTGGTGATCATCGCGTATTCGATACCAGTTTATCAGAAGAAGGTATTATTGGTCGCGCTGTAGGGATGGCACTTGCGGGTTTGATGCCAGTACCTGAAATTCAATTTAGAAAATACGCAGAGCCTGCCGCAGAACAAATAGTGGATACCGGTATTATGCGCTGGCGTACAAATAATCAGTTTGCTGCACCTATGGTTATTCGTATTCCGGGTGGTTTTGCAGGTCGCGGCGATCCGTGGCATTCAATGTGTGATGAAGTTGAATGGGCACATAAAACAGGCTGGCAAATTGTCATGCCATCAAATGCTGAAGATGCCGCTGGTTTATTACGTTATGCACTGCGTGATAACAATCCAACGATATTTTTTGAGCATCGCACCTTATTAGACAATCGTTGGGCACGTCGTCCCTATCCGGGCGATGACTTTATTATCCCATTTGGTAAGGCTAATACCTTGCTACAAGGCGATAAACTTACTGTGGTTACTTGGGGCGCTATGGTCGAACGTTGTGAACAAGCGGCACTAGAGTTAGATAACGGTATTGAGTTAATTGATTTACGTACCATTCAACCTTGGGATAAAGCCGCTATCCTCGCATCAGTTAAACGTACCGGACGTTGCTTAATTGTTCATGAAGATAATCTTACCGCAGGATTTGGTGCTGAAATTAGTGCCGTTTTAGCTAAAGAGGCTTTCTTTGACTTAGATGCACCTATTGAGCGTTTAACAATGCCAGATATTCCTAGTCCTCATAACATTCATTTGCTTAATGCCGCGCTACCAACCGTTGCCAGTATTAAAGCCGCAATGATCAATTGCATTGAAATATAAAAGGGGGCTTGCAATGGAACAATCATTCGACATTATATTACCTGCGGCTCAATTAGAAGGAACATCAGCAACCTTAGCCAAGTGGTTAGTTGCTCTTGGTGACACCATTGTTGAAGGTGAACCTGTTATTGAGCTCGAAACAGACAAAGTATCGATGGAGATATGTGCACCCGCTGCGGGTGTACTTAGTCAGATAATAGCTAATGAGGGCGAAGAAATTAACGTAGATAGTGTACTTGGCATAATAAGCAATAAAGCAGTGCATAATAACGTATTAGCTGGCGTAATTGTCGATGAAGTAAAAGCTGATGAAGTAAAAGCTGATGAAGTAAAAGCTGATGAAGTAAATATTGCTGAAGTCAACATTGCTGAAGTCAACATTGCTGAAGTCAACATTGCCGAAGAGCGGAGCCCACTTGTAGATAACGAGCAATTAGTCGCTGATATAATTTTACCGGCCAGTCAGTTAGAAGGAACGTCTGCAACCTTAGCTAAATGGTTAGTTAACTTAGGAGAACATGTTAACGAAGGTACTCCCATTATAGAGCTTGAAACTGACAAAGTTTCTATGGAAATATGTGCGCCTATCACAGGTACGTTAACAAAAATCAATGCTAATGAAGGAGACAGTATTATTGTTGATACTATTTTAGGACAGCTTACTTCAGGTCAACAGATCGCAGTGGAAACGATAAAAGTAGGTAATGAAAATAGTTCAGTTCACGCAATGATTACTGAAAGGTTAAATAAAGAGTCAATACTTGATAAAAATTCTGCTCATCACTTAATCGGCCCTGCGGTTAGACGTCTTTTAAAAGAACATAGCCTTAACATTGATTTAATACTTGGTACTGGGCGTCGTGGTCGAGTAACGAGAAACGATGTCTTAGCTTATTTAGCGAATGCGCCTGTGAATGAAACACCAACGACAGTAAGTAAAACTGTAAACGAAGTTGTGTCGGCAACCATGCCGTATTTGATAAACCAGCCAGTATCACGACCATTGCAAGGCACTATGGTACCTCATACGAATATGAGAAAGGCCATTGCTAATCATATGGTCAGTAGTTTATTGGAAACGTCTCCGCACGTGACCAGTATCTTTGAAATGGATATGTCGAATATTATTGCGCATCGTAAATGGCATAAAAAAGAGTTTGCTCAACAGGGCGTAAAATTAACTTTTACCGCTTATTTTCTTGCCGCAATAGTAAAATCTGCGCAAGCGGTACCACAAGTGAATGCACGCTTTCATCAAGATGCCCTTGAATTGTTCGCTGATATCAATATTGGTGTCGGTACTGCGTTAGGTGATGCCGGTCTTGTTGTTCCTGTGGTTCAGCAAGTACAAACCATGAGTTTATTTGATATAGCACACGCATTAACGACGCAAACAGAAAAAGCACGTAACGGCAAGTTAACGCCAGCGGATATGAAACACGGTACTTTTACCATTTCAAATCACGGTGTGAGCGGTAGTTTAATTGCAACACCTATTATTATCAATCAGCCACAAGTCGCCATTCTAGGTGTTGGTAAGTTAGAAAAACGTGTGGTTGTTGAAGAGGTTGCAGGTGTTGATACTATGGTTATAAGACCTAAGTGTTATGTGTCATTAAGTATTGATCACCGTGCCCTTGATGCTCATCAAACCAACTTGTTTCTCGCTAAATTTGTTGAAGTGATTGAAGCTTGGGGCGAATAAACTAGACTGAACTTCAATGCTTGTTATTTGAAGACACGTATTTTTAAACCCAATATTTTAAAAGTAAATATTGGGTTTATTTTTTATATCTTTCAATTATAAATACCCTCAAATCTCGAAATCATTTATTATTGGTACTTATCTAGTCATACTTACCTAGTAATACTTATCCACCGACACTTATCCATAAACATAATAAATAGCCACTAGAAGAGCATTTTACGTTGAATATCGAAACATACGATAAATTTATCAGTACTAGAAGCAAACAAATCAAAATTAGCGGCACGTCACTGATAGTGACAGTTTTTGGTGATTTAATTACGCAGCATGGTAATTGGATTTGGCTGGGCAGTTTAATTGAAGCGTTAGAGCCTTTAGGCATAAATGAACGCTTAGTGAGAACGTCGGTTTATCGACTAGTCCAAAATGATTGGTTAATACGTAAAAAAATCAAAAAAAATAGTTATTATTCCCTGAGTGAAGAGGCAAAGCGTCATTATGATCGGGCAGCATTAAGAATCTATAATGCTGAGCAAAGCGAGTGGGACGGAACGTGGTTGTTAGTCTTGCCGGTGTTTGTTGAGGAAGTAAAAAAAGAGCAATTATATAAAGAGTTGACGTGGCTTGGTTTTAGTCCTTTAAGTACGGGCGTTTGGGCGCATCCATCCATTGCGAAAGACTCATTAGAAGATGTTTTAGTACAACATGATTTACTTGAACAAGTGATAATTTTTAATAGTACGACCTATCAAAAAACATCGCAGACCACGTTAAAAAAGCTGGTACAAGAGCGCTGGAATTTAGAGCAACTATCAAGTGATTATCAGCTTATTTTAGATGCTTATCGACCTTTGTTACTTGATGTCATGGAAAAAGATAAACCCACGCCTCAACAATCCTTTCTATTAAGAACATTGTTTATTCATGAATTTCGTCGTGTATTGATTAAAGACCACGAATTACCCGAGTCAATGTTACCTTATGATTGGCCAGGATTTGAAACAGTTGAGTTGGCAGAAAAACTTTATGGGTTATTAGCTGATAATTCCATTGATTACGTACAAGCGCATCTTAAAAATCCCCAAGGTAATTTACCTAGTGTGAGTCGAACGTTTTGGCTACGTTTTAAAAAGGCTAGTTTAGTCTAGCTTGATCTAATCTAGTTTTAAAAGAACACTTAATATCGTACTTAATACCCCACTTAATCCTTACTTAATACCTCTGTTATGTAACTCTCTATCATCTAAAATCATAAAATGCTTTATTTTGATCGTCTGATTCGTCTCCCTAGTCTATTCTTTGGGGAGATTATTACCTTGGTTATTACGTCGATTATTATTTTTAATCGGTATTAATACAATGTAAAAGGTCAAGTGTTACTAAAATATGATTTTAATCTAAAATATGTATCGTATTTATTGCGTAACACTTGAGTAAACTGGTAAAGTATTAAAATAACAAGTAGTCACATATGAAAGACTATGCATGAGTCAATGATTAACTAATAGTTAGCTAATGCATAGCTAGCAAGGAACTCTCAAAATAATGAAAATTCAAAGTTATGTTAACGGTCAATGGTGCTCTGGCGACGGTAGAACTCAGCAATTATTAAATGCTATTGATGATAGTGTTGTCGGCGAAGTCTCTTCTTTAACATCAGGTTTCGATGCTTTACTTGATTATGGTCGTACTAAAGCAGGTCCTGTACTGCGTAAATTAACCATTCACCAACGTGCTGAAATGATCAAAGCCTTGGCAAAATATTTACTTGATCGTAAGGAAGACTTCTACCGTATTTCAACGTTAACCGGCGCCACAAAAGGTGACTCGTGGGTAGATATCGAAGGTGGGATCGGCACGATGTTCAGTTACTCAGGTATTGCCCGCCGTGAGTTGAACAATGATACTTTTATCGTTGAAGGTCCGGTAGAGCCGTTATCCAAAAATGGTACCTTTGTTGGTCGTCATATTTTAACCGCTAAGGAAGGGGTTTCTGTTCATATCAACGCGTTTAACTTTCCTGTATGGGGCATGTTGGAAAAAATAACCCCCAGCCTAATTGCCGGTGTACCTGTGGTTGTTAAACCGGGTAGTGTCACATGTTACCTTACCGAAGCTGTTGTTAAAGCTATGGTAGAATCGAAGATATTTCCAGAAGGTTCAATACAATTAATTTGTGGTAGTGTTGGTGATTTACTCGATCATTTAACCGAACAAGATGTCGTGACGTTTACCGGTTCGGCATCAACAGGCCAAATGTTAAAAGCGCATAAAAACATTATTGCAAAATCAATCCCTTTTACCATGGAAGCCGACTCACTAAACTGTTGTATTTTAGCGCCAGACGTAAACGTTGAAGACCCTGAGTTTGATTTGTATATCAAAGAAGTTGTCCGTGAAATGACGACGAAAGCAGGGCAGAAGTGTACGGCTATCCGCCGGATATTTGCTCCGGATAATATGACAGAAGCCGTAGGCGAAGCACTAAAAGCGAGATTGCTAAAAACAACCTTGGGTAATCCAAGCTTAGAAGGTGTCCGCATGGGCGCGTTAGTGGGTAAGTCACAGCGTGATGATGTATTGTCTGTTGTTGAGCAACTTAGCCAAGGTAATGAAATACTTTTATCTGGTATGGACAATTTTAAGCAAATCGGTATTGAAGAAGGTAAAGGGGCGTTCATGGCGCCCACGTTAATACATTGCGCGCAACCGTTAACAAATAATACCGTACATGATGTGGAAGCGTTTGGCCCGGTCAGTACCTTGATGCCATATAGCGATATTGAAGAAGCATTGCTGTTAGCTAAATTAGGTAAAGGCAGTTTGGCAGGTTCTGTATTTACGTATAATAAAGACCATGCCCGAGATTTAATTTTGGGCGCGGCTTCTCATCACGGCCGGATGTTAGTGATTGACCGAGACTGTGCTCGTGAATCTACAGGTCATGGCTCACCGCTGGCTAACTTAGTTCACGGTGGTCCGGGTCGTGCAGGTGGCGGTGAAGAATTAGGTGGTGTGCGTGCAATTAAACATTATATGCAGCGTACCGCTATTCAGGGTTCGCCATCTTCTTTAATGGCGATTACCAATGAATACGTTAAAGGTGCTAATACAACGCAAGACCGCATTCATCCCTTTAGAAAGTACTTTGAAGAATTACAGATTGGTGAGTCGCTAACTACGCACAGACGCACCGTAACAGAAGCCGATATTGTAAACTTTGGTTGCTTATCAGGTGACCATTTTTATGCACATTTTGATGAGATCTCAGCAAAAGATTCATTTTTTGGTCAACGTGTTGCTCATGGTTACTTTGTTATATCAGCAGCCGCAGGATTATTTGTTGACCCGGGGCAAGGACCAGTAATTGCTAACTACGGTATCGACAATCTACGCTTTGTTGAACCTGTTGCTATTGGTGATACGATTCAAGTGAAACTAACGGCTAAACGTAAAATTAAAAAGTCTAAACGTCCTGACGATAAATATCATACTGGTGTGGTTGTATGGGATATTGAAGTGACAAATCAACATGATGAAGCGGTTGCCATTTATGATATTTTGACCTTGGTTGAGCGTCAAGAGCACGATTAATACCATTGTAGGTCTGCATGGGGGTAGTCGAGGTTGCTGTATGGATTTAGGGACTTAAGTTATTGAACAATTATTTATGCAAATAATTGTTCATTGTTAAGCTGACCTCAGTTGTCTTTATGTAAATAGTTGAGCCTAGTTATACTCGTATCGACCTAGATTGAATGAGTCAACTAGGTTTAACTGAGCTAAGTAAGTTAACTAAAGCTAACTTTTAGTTTTATGTTCAGATTGCTCAAAACGTGGACGGTTTTCTTGAATGTTTTGTAATGGCTCCACTTCACGCAGGCTATCTTTACAGCGTTTAGCTAGGTTTACATATTCTAGTGTACCGGCTTTTTTCCAGTTAACTTCTTGCTCACTGACACTACGCAATACTTTAGCTGGCGCGCCAACAAGCATAGAACGTGGTTCACAAGTGAATTTAGCTTTAACAAATGCGGCGGCAGCAACAATGGATTCTGCTCCTATTTTTGCATCATCCATCACAACGGCGTTCATGCCAACAAGCGCATTTTCGCCAATTAAACAGCCATGTAAAATTGCGCCGTGACCAATGTGGCTGTAGGGTTCAAGGTAACAATCTTTATTAGGAAAACTGTGTAAAACACAAGAATCCTGTACATTAGAATTAGCACTAACGTGTATGCGACCAAAATCGCCACGTAGCACAGCATTAGGGCCAATATAACAATGCGCTTCAATGATAACGTCGCCAATTATTTCAGCACTTGGATGAATGAAACTGCTGGGGTCAATGACTGGAATAAAATCATCGAGTGCGTAAATTGGCATATAGCTTACTCCTAAGTTTTTGGGTATTTAACAAATAGAATAGAGATCATAAACCATGTTTGAAACGATACAAGTAGAAAATAATAATGGCGTTGCCCTTATCACATTAAATCGTCCTGATAAGCTCAACAGTTTTAATACCCAAATGCACATTGAAATGCAGCAAGCCTTAGATAATGCTGTTAGTGATGATGCAGTGAAAAGTATTTTAATCACCGGAGCCGGTAGGGGCTTTTGTGCAGGGCAAGATTTAAGTGATCGTGCAGTCTCTGTAGATTCTAAAGATGAAGCGCCTACAGCACCAGATTTAAGTAGCTCTATCGAAAAATACTACAACCCACTTATTCGCAGAATAACCAATAGTCCCAAACCCGTAGTTTGTGCCGTAAATGGTGTTGCAGCTGGCGCAGGAGCAAGTATTGCCATTGCTTGTGATGTCGTTATTGCTGCGCGTAGTGCGTCATTTGTTCTAGCCTTTGCCAATATAGGTTTAGTACCTGATTCAGGCTGTACATGGAATTTAACCCACGCCATTGGCTTAGCACGAGCAAAAGCTTTTGCAATGTTAGGTGAAAGAGTTAAAGCCGAACAAGCACTAGAATGGGGCATGATCTGGCAAGTGGCTGACAACGAAAACCTGATGAGTGAGGCAATAGTCTTAGCAGAAAGACTAGCAGCACAACCACCGTTAGCCATGCAACATACCAAACAGTTGATGAATACTGCTTTTGAACACAGTTTAGACTCGCAAGTAGAACGTGAACGTTTAGCTATGCAATATTTAGGTAAGACAGAAGATTATAAAGAAGGTGTTGCGGCTTTTATGGAAAAACGCAAACCCGTCTATCAAGGAAAATAGTTCAATTCAGAAAACGACATTTGCAATACAAAAAGGTAATTTATAAAGTGCAGGAGCAAGGTATTGACTAATAATACTAAAGATAATCAAGTAGCTAAACATGTTCAAAGTTTATTAGTACAAGACTCTGCTTCACGGTTGCTTGGCATCTCAATAGAAAAAATAGTATTGGGCGAATGTCAGCTATCTATGACGGTAACAAAGACCATGACCAATGGTTATGATTTATGCCATGGCGGCTTTATTTTTACTTTAGCTGATACCGCACTTGCATTTAGCTGCGCAAGCTATGGACAGGCAACGGTTACAGCAAATGCACAGATTGAATTTATCAGCCCAGCGAGGTTAAACGATCAATTAACCGCAACGGCAAAAGTAAGCTTACAAAAAGATCGTCACATTTATTGTGATATAAAAATTGTTAATCAAGAAAATACAGCTATTGCACTTTGTCGAGGGCATCAGTTAAGTATTAAACAAAGTCATTTAGTGGAGACAATATGAAACCCGTATATATTTGTGATGCAGTACGTACACCGATAGGCCGTTATGGCGGCTCTTTAGCAACTGTGCGAGCTGATGACTTAGGTGCAATACCAATAAAAGCATTAATGGATCGTAACCCGCAAGTTAATTGGGCGTCTGTTGACGAAGTATATTATGGCTGTGCTAACCAAGCAGGTGAAGATAATCGTAATGTTGCCCGCATGAGCTCGTTATTAGCAGGAGTGCCAATAACGGTACCGGGTGTTACCTTGAACCGTTTATGTGGTTCAGGTATGGACGCCATTGGCAGTGCAGCACGCGCCATTGCTTGTGGTGAACAATCGATGGCCATTGCGGGTGGTGTTGAAGCCATGACCCGTGCACCTATGGTGATGGGCAAAGCAGAGAGTGCTTTTTCTCGTCAAGCTGAAATGTTCGACACAACCATGGGCTGGCGCTTTGTTAATAAACAGATGAAAGCTGAATACGGTGTCGATAGCATGCCTGAAACCGCTGAAAATGTTGCAGAACAATTTAATATCAGCCGTGAAGACCAGGATTTATTTGCTTATCGCTCGCAGCAAAAATTAGCAAAGGCACAGAAAAAGGGTATTTTTGAGCACGAAATTGTACCTGTTACCGTTAAAATAAACCGCAAAGAAAGCAAAATTTTTTCACAAGACGAACACGGCCGAGCAAGCACCACATTAGAAGCTTTAGCAGCACTAAAAACACCTTTTAAAGCAGGGGGCTCTATTACTGCGGGCAATGCTTCTGGCATAAATGATGGCGCTTGTGCACTATTAATTGCCTCACAAGAAGCGGTTGATGAAAATGGCTTAACGCCTATTTCACGTATTGTAGGTATGGCTACCGCTGGTTTAGAACCACGTATCATGGGCGTAGGTCCAATTAACGCCACTAAAAAAGTGCTTAAACAAACGGGACTGACGTTAGAGCAAATGGATGTTATCGAGCTTAATGAAGCTTTTGCGGCACAAGGCCTAGCGGTATTGCGAGAATTAGGTTTAAGTGATGACGATGCACGGGTTAATCCTAACGGTGGCGCTATTGCTATGGGTCACCCATTAGGCATGAGTGGCGCTCGTTTAGTCACAACCGCAAGTTATCAGTTGCAGCGCACTGGTGGAAAATATGCTTTGTGTACTATGTGTATTGGTGTTGGCCAAGGTATTGCGTTAATTATTGAACGTGTAGAAAAATAAAAACACGTTTTTGTTAATGTGTTTGTTGTGAGGCGAAGTTCACTTCGACAAAGAAGATGCCAAGCTATATCGGTCACGACAAGGAAAGATTTCAACAGAAGAAATATTCCCTTGTCGAGTCTCGCTACGCTCGTGTCGACCCACATTGAGCCAATGTGGGTGTTTATTGCGGTTATATTTAATTATTTTTACGTTAAATATTGTTATTATTTAATTATAACCATTATTCACTCTTTTATAGCGCTGCATAAATGACTCAAAAAACACAAAGCATTGAACAAACTAAAAATAAAGACGTTAAATCAGCAGGGAAAGTAAAGTCCTCAATGGATTTACAGACCTTTTTACCTTATAGAATGTACCGTCTTGCTGCACAAATGGCCCAGTCAGGTAATAAATTATCGGAATTATTATTAAAAACACAAGTGCCGATTGGTGAAAGAGAATGGCATGTTATTTCTGTATTAGGCGCGTATGGTGGCCTAACTAATGGTCATGTTGCTGAAGCACTAAGAACCGATGCTGCAACCGTAACAAGAGCAGTTAAAGTGCTGAAAAATCTTAATTTTGTAGATACTAAAAGTTCAAAGCGTGACCGTCGTAAAGTACTGATTTTCTTGACACAAGCAGGCGCTGACTTCCACGACCTAATTACGCCTCAGCGTATAGAAACGGGCGAAATGATTGATGCTTGTTTTACCCATGACGAACATTCACAACTACATCATCTATTAAATAAACTTGATCGCCATTTACAACATTTAGAAAATGAACTCGATGATGAGTGGGAGTGATATTAAAGAGTATTTTATTTTTCTATAAATGCCTATCACACTGGACAAAAGTTACTCGAAAAATTGCTTGCAAAGGTTTGTTTTTTCTTGAATGAAAAATACTATGCATTGTTAATATCATATTAATTAACAATGTGTTATAAAAGTTCAAATAGTCTTATACTTGTTTAAGTTGAAGTTTAATACAAGGTTTATTCTCTTTTAATCACCGAAGTTGATTCTATAAACCTTTTAAATTAACATCGACAAATCACTTTAAAATACTATTAGAATAATAAGGAAATTATTTTTGAAAAACCTCTTGAAATTGATCGTGCTATTTAACATTCTATTTTGCTTAGTCAATGCTAATGCAAACTCAATTGATATTCACAAGTTACCTCCCTTAACAGATTATAGTGCTTTAAAAAGCAAAAGCATGTTAACTGTTTCTCCAAATGGTAATATGGTCGCCTATCGAATGACAGGCAAAAATAGAGATTTATTTGTTGTTGTTGATATTCATAAAGGTAAGATGATCAGCACACTTAATATCACTGAAATACAGCCTGAAAATGCCTATTTTATTAATAATGAACAGTTACTATTCGTTGTCTCTAAGTATCAGAGATTAGATGGTTATAGTGGTAAATATAATGTAAATACCGCTTTTATTTATACTATCGCTAATAAAAAACTTAAAACTTTATTACGCGCAGGACATGGTGTTGCGAACGGACAAATAAATTTGGGTACTATTGTTGGGGTATCGACTGATGGTCACTGGGCTTACATGCCTGCTTACGTAGGTAAAAAATCAGCAGTACATAAATATAATCTAATGGCTGTAAATTTAAAAAACCCAGAAAGAAAGCCAAGAACACATATCAAGGGTACTGCTGACACAAGGGATTATTTTCTTAAACCTAACAGTGATGATGTACTTGCGAGAGAAAGATATAACAATGAAGATGATTTACATCTTATTGAAGTATTAGAAGATGATGAATGGCGAGTCGTATTTAAGGAAAAAACCTCTTATAGAACTAAAAGTTTTGTTGGCGTAACTGCGGATGGCCGCTCATTAGTTATGCTAGAAAATAACAAAAATAAAGGTAGCGTCTATTATTTACTGTCATTAAGTGACGGTAAATTGTCTGCCTCGTCGTTTTTTAAAGAAGGCCAAGAAATAGAGTCGACCATAAGTGATATCAATAGAGTGGTTGATGGTGTCAGGTATGCTGGTTTTAAACCCAGCTATACTTTTTTTAATGACAAATTACAGCATAAGCTTTCCTTAATTCAAAAAGAATTACCTAATAGCTCCATTCGAATTATTGATCATACCTATGACTGGAAAAAAATTATTTTTTATGTCGAAGGTGATGGATTAGTGGGCGACTACCTTTATCTAGAAAACGGTCAGCTAGGTCATGTAGCTTCAACTCGTTCTCATATTACTTGGGAGGCGGTTAACAATGTAGAGGAATTCTCATTTAAAGCGCGTGATGGACTAACAATTCCAACATTGCTAACTATACCCAATAGCGCTATTAACAGTAAAGAGAAGTTACCCGCTATTATCTTACCTCACGGCGGACCTGAGTCTTATGACAACAGTAATTTTGATTGGCTGAGTCAATATTTTGCCAGCCGTGGATTTTTAGTCATACAACCACAATTTAGAGGTTCAAAAGGTTTCGGTGCAGAGCACACCTTAAGAGGTCGTGGAGAGTGGGGTAAAAAAATGCAAGATGACCTTACTGATGCAGTTAAAAAACTAGTCGATATGGGAGAAATTGATGCTAAGAGAGTATGCATTGTTGGTGCAAGTTACGGAGGTTATGCTGCTTTAGCTGGAGCTAGTTTTACTCCCGATTTATATCAGTGCGTTATTGCGGTTAATGGTGTTAGCGACATTGATTTTATGATGACAAATGATAGAAGGTATTACGGTAAGAATCACTGGGTAGTTTCATATTGGGAAGATGTATTACAGAACCGTAAATTTTCTGATGATTATTTAGCTACAATTTCTCCGATTAATTATGTAGATAAAATAACTACCCCTGTATTATTGATTGCGAGTAAAAATGATAAGGTCGTCAACCCAAGTCAGTCTTCGCGTATGTATGACGCTTTAGATGATGCTGATAAAAAAGTGGTTTATGTCGAAATTGAAGATGAAGGCCATCATTTATACAAAGCCAAAAGTAGATTACAAATATTAGAAGCCATTGATAAATTCTTACTTCAATATAATGCTCCCAATTAATTCTAGTCAAGTAAAATGTACCAATAAATAATTAGTGGTACATTTTTATAGTGTAAAAATTTCTAATAAAATTGAATACTAAAAATAAAATTTTATTTTTAGCTGCTCATCTATATCTACATTATCAAAAATCAAAACGTTGTTCACTAATAGTAACGTTACAGTTGATTTTATTTACACATATTTATTATTTTTAGTTAGAGATTGAATATCGATTAATCTTATTTAATTCAATTTTATTTTCCCTTTCAACTCCTTGTATTCTTCAATACATTTAATCTTAGTTCATTATCACAGACATTGATCAGAGCAAATTCAAAAATTTCTATTTAATTTAAGCGCTAATTAAATAACGGTTTGATAAAATAACACCTCAACATTGAGGTGGATATGAATTTAAAAATCAAACGGTTAGATCATCATGGTATTGTTTCGGGTGTTATTGAAGACTTAAAAATTGTCAGTCTTTTAGATCAGTA
>JBLHNB010000102.1:0-18435 GCA_047621305.1 Alteromonadaceae bacterium
AAAGGCACTGTTTATAAACATTTTAGTGGTAAAGAAGATTTATTATTAGCCATTAGTAATCAGGCAATCGCTATTCTCGCTGATTTATTTTGGCGTGCTTCCTCATTTGGTGGCTGTGCTCGGATTCGGATGTTGCTGTTAAATATCTCTTACCTTATTTATGCCATTTTACATCCCGCACTTTTTAAAACGCAGATATGTTCAAAAAGTCCCAATGTATATGGCAAGTCAAGTTCAGAGCGTATTGAAGAGCAAGCACAACTTGAAATGAAACTTCTTGGGGCTATTCATGGCATTGTTGAGCACGCTTTAGCAAATGGCAGCTTAAAATTGCCAACCTATATGAATATACAACAACTGTGCTTTGCGAATTGGTCAATGGCATACGGGACTATTGCTTTGTTATCAGGAGAGGTTGAGCAGTGCAGTGGTCGTACTAGCCTGATTGTCGAAAAAGAACTGTATAACCAGAGCAACTTGTTATTTGATGGCTTAAATTGGCAGCCTTTATTAAAAGATAATGATCACCGTGCAGCACTTGAAGAAGCAATTAATCAAATTTTCCCTGAAGAAGTTATTTTGTTGAAAGAGCGCAACAGAATTCTTGATTTTTAGGTGTTTTAATTAGCATTTAACATTTTTATAGTAATTAATTTACTTTTACTTTAATTAATTATGCGGTACTTGACCGCATTTTTTTAACCTACTAAGTGACGATTCGTCATAATGGAGAAGGAAGCAATGAGAGATAAACTCTACGGATTTATCGGTAAACACCCAGTCTGGGTGATACTGGCCTGTCTAACGTTTGCGCTAGTAGCCGCAGCAGGTGCACAAAAGTTGGTTTTTAAAAACGATTACAGGGTCTTCTTTGGTGAAGAAAACCCCCAACTTACCGCCTTTGAATCAATGCAAAATGTTTACAATAAAAGTGATAATGTCTCCTTTGTCGTTGTGCCTAAAGACGGTAATGTCTTTACTGCTGAGCATTTAGCGGCGTTAAGAGTATTAACAAAAGAAAGTTGGCAAGTGCCGTATTCAACACGTGTCGACTCAGTGACTAATTTTCAGCACACTTATGCTGAAGAAGACGACATGATTGTTGAAGACCTAGTGATGAGTACAAAAGGGCTTAATCAAGATGATTTAACTAAGATTAAAGATATTGCTATAAATGAGCCCGTATTAGTCAATAAAATAATTTCAAAATCAGGACATGTTTCCGTCGTGAACGTTACAGTTCAACTTCCTGGAATTGATCCTATTGTCGAAGTACCTGAAGTTGCCGCCAGTGTTCGCGCGATTAGAGATAAATTTTTAGCTGAAAATCCAGGCACTGACGTGCATTTATCTGGCATGGTGATGATGAATAACTCGTTTGGTGAAGCATCATTAAACGATGCCGCCACGTTAATTCCATTGATGTTTCTCGTAGTGGTTATCACCATAGGCATTTTATTAAGAACCATTTCCGGCACTATCGCAACAGTACTGGTTATTATTATGAGTATCGTTACAACGATGGGACTTGCAGGGTGGTTAGGGTTCTTTTTAACCGGGCCATCATCTTCTGCACCGACAATGATTTTAACGTTGGCCGTCGCTGATTGTATTCATATTTTAACCTCGATGTTTTATGAAATGCGTCATGGTGCTGACAAACGTACCGCGATAGCTAAGAGTATTAAAATTAATTTACAGCCCATATTTTTAACCAGTGTTACCACAGCTATTGGCTTTTTGAGTATGAATTTTTCTGATTCACCACCTTTTCAAGATCTCGGTAATTTAGTGGCCATCGGCGTAATGTTTGCTTTTGTTTTTTCTGTGACTATTTTTCCGGCTTTACTAACGATATTACCGGTTAAAGTTAAAGCAGTTAAAGAGGGCAAGCAAGATATTATGGCAAAACTTGCTGATTTTGTGATTACCAAACGTAAGTTACTTTTACCATTAACGGCTGTTATTATTGTCTTTTTTGCTGCATTTATTCCTCAAAATGAACTCAATGATGATTTTGTGAAATATTTTGATGAAACAGTGCCTTACCGTACCGCTACTGATTTTATGCAAGATAATTTGTCTGGAATGATGGTGTTAGAAATATCGGTTAAAACGGGGGTTTCTAGTGGCATTAATGATCCTCACTACTTAAATAAAATATCTAATTTAAGTGATTGGCTGCGAGGTTTACCGCAAACGGACCATGTAAATACCATCACAGATACCTTAAAACGCCTCAATAAAAACATGCATGGTGATGATCCTAGTTGGTATAAGTTACCAGACAGTCAAGAAATGTCGGCTCAATACCTGCTGTTATATGAAATGTCTTTACCCTATGGTTTAGATTTAAATAATCAATTGAATGTTGATAAGTCATCATCAAGAATCGTTGCTACATTTAAAAACATGACCAGCAATGAAATGGTTATTCTTGAAGAGCAAATTAATGCATGGTTTGAGGCTAATGCTGCTATGTATGAAGCGGATATTGCCAGTCCAAGTTTAATGTTTGCGCATATTGGCCAACGTAATATTTCAAGTATGTTATTAGCTTCAAGTATCGCTTTAGTACTTATTTCAATTTTACTTGGCTTGGCGCTAAAAAGTTGGCGATATGGTGCCGTCAGTTTGTTACCTAACTTGGTGCCAGCCGCGATTGGTTTTGGTTTATGGGGTATTTTTCAAGGACAAGTAGGTCTAGGTTTATCGGTCGTTATCGGTATGACATTAGGGATTGTTGTTGATGATACCGTACATTTCTTGAGCAAGTATTTACATGCTCGTCGTGATAAGGGCGCGGATGCTAAAGCCGCCGTGCATTATGCCTTTGATAATGTAGGTCGAGCATTATGGATAACTACCTTTGTATTAGGTGCTGGCTTTATGGTACTTGCGCAGTCATCATTTAGAATGAATGCAGAAATGGGCATGTTAACAGCAATGACCATCGTTATTGCTTTGGTGATTGACTTTTTGTTTTTACCGCCGTTATTAATGGCTATTGATAAAAAGAAAAGCGCCACGGCGATAATCAACGAATCGGCTGAAGAGAAATCAGCGCATGCTGATGAACAAAATTTATCAGCGCCAACATCAGCATAAATTGGAATTAATTATGAACATAAATAAAAGTATTACAACCTTACTAGCAATATTAACATTTGCTCTTATAAGTACAACGTCATCGGCGATAACACCTCAAGAGCAAGGTTTAACCATTTCTAAAGAAGCTAAATTAAGAGATATGGGCTGGATGGATAGCACTGCAGATATGATGATGCTATTACGTAACAAGCAAGGCCAAGAAAGTACCCGTGAAATTAAAATAAAATCACTTGAATTAGCAAATGATGGCGATAAAAGTTTAACAATTTTCAACCAACCTAGAGATGTAAAAGGCACGGCTTTTTTAAGTTTTTCTCACCCTGTAGGCGCTGATGACCAGTGGTTATATTTACCTGCACTAAAACGTGTAAAAAGAATATCTTCTCGTAACAAATCGGGTCCATTTATGGGATCTGAATTTGCTTTTGAAGATTTAAGCTCTTTTGAAATAGATAAATATACCTATAAATATTTAGGTGATGAACAGCTTAACGAACTCAATCATTTTATGGTTGAGCAATTTCCTGTTGACGAAAATTCGGGTTATACGAGGCGGGTAGTATGGATAGATGATAAAGAATACCGCATTCAAAAGATCGACTTTTATGATCGTAAAAATTCATTATTAAAAACGTTAACCTATGTTGATTATAAGCAGTATTTAAATAAATACTGGCGGGCTAACAGCATGCAGATGGTAAATCATCAAAATGGTAAAAGTACAGAATTGAAATGGGATAATTATGTTTTTCAAAGTGGTTTAAAAGACAGTGACTTTAACCGTAATTCGTTAAAGCGAGTACGTTAACGTTATGCAAGCTAACAATTTTTTAAAAGGGTTAACAACAGCGAGTCTGTTGTTAACGTCTTCTTTGTTATTAATACCGCAGTTACAGGCAAATGAGTTTGAGTTATCGGGAAAAGTTGCTATTGAACAACGGAAATTTTTTAGTCGTCATCAATTTAACGGCCAGTTTAAACATTCACAAGCATCGATACTTATAGAGCCTGAACTCTATTGGAATTGGAATGACGGTGATGATAGTTTGATTTTTAAGCCTTTTTATCGGCTTGATGAACAAGATGACAATCGAAGCCACGGTGATATTCGTGAATTCTCGTATATTCATGCCAGTGATGATTGGGAACTTAGAGCGGGTATACGTAAGGTATTTTGGGGCGTTACTGAGTTTCAACATTTAGTTGATGTTATCAATCAAACGGATAGTGTTGAAGATATCGATGGTGAAGATAAATTGGGTCAATTGATGCTTAACCTTTCATTAGTGAGAGATTGGGGAATTGTTGATTTATATGTTTTACCGGGCTTTCGTGAGCGTACTTTTGGTGATAAAAAAAGCCGATTACGAGGACCTTATGTTGTTGATACCGATAACATTGAATACCAGTCAAGTGCACAAGAACAACATGTCGATTTGGTTGCAAGGTGGAGTCATAGTTTAGGTGATGTTGATTTTGGTACTTATTGGTTTCATGGCACTAATCGTGATCCTATTATTACTCTTGAGCAACGAGCTTATGAGACAGAAAATGATGCGTTAACAGAGCAAGTATTAACGCAATACTATAGTCAAATGGACCAATTTGGCTTAGATATTCAAATGATCCTTGATGACTGGTTGTGGAAATTTGAAACAATTTATCGTGATACGCAATTTGAAGATTATTGGGCAACACAATCTGGCTTTGAATATTCGTTTATTGGTGTCTTTGATTCAGCGATCGATGTTGGATTGTTAATGGAATATAGCTGGGACTCCCGTGGAGAAGGCAAGTTAGATAAACCGGGTGCCAATTTTCAAAATGACGTGTTTTTTGGTACTAGGTTGGCGTTTAATGATATGCAAAGTAGTGCGGTACTCGTTGGATTTAGCGCTGATTTAGATCATAACGCGTTTAGCTTTTTAGTTGAAGCAAATCGAAGACTAGGTGACAACTATAAGGTAAGCGTAGACGTTAGGCTTTTTCAATCAAACTCCCCGCTTGATCAACTCTATAGTTTGAAAAATGATGATCATGCTCAGTTGAGTATTGAGTGGTATTTTTAGGGGCACGTATCATCAAAATTTAGCTTTTTTGTCTAATAAATAAAGCAGCTCCATAATATGCTTTAAGAAGCTGCTTACTCTCTTTGTCATACCATTTGAGTCGATAATCTACATAATCATTAATTCTACTTTCTTTTAATAAATGATTAACTTAGCTTCCTCAAGAGATGAACGACTTTGTCTCTGGCTAAAATAAAGCGATAAATTAAAAGCGTCGGCCTGTATTTTTACTTCACCTTCGTACTCATGAGCACTTTCTTGAAAATAAGGTCTAAGTTCTTCAATAGACAAGTCTTGCTTGAAGTTATCTAAAGCCCAAAAGCTATTTTTAGAATAAAAATCTTTATCATCAAGCAGAGCTCCTTGAATATAATGAACGGTATTTAATTCTGATCTTTTAACTTTAACAAGTAGATGAGTGTTGTAGATGATTAACGCGGAATCAGCCGTTAATGTTATGCGACCAATAGGTTTACCAAGTTGTTTTTCAATATATTTCCAGTCAATTTCTTTTTCTTGTTGTAGCTTTTTATAAGTTTGTGCAATCACAATATTCTGTTTTTTACGTATATCTTTAACATCGACGTCTCTTATTTGATAATCGCTTTTATACATTTCAAAATTATTAAGAGAATACTCTTTTTTAAGTGTCTTAATATTTTTCTTGAATACAAAGTTCAATACCAGAGTATTACCTTGGTGAGTAAGTATTAACTGATCATTAGCATTTAAGGGGGTGTCTAAGTTCAACGCTGTTTTTATTTCTTGTAAGCTTTGACCATGAGAAAATTGGTTGTTAATACGCCAAGAAAAATCATCAAAAAAATCAAAAAAAGGTATTTTATTTAAGATGGTTTGTGATAAATATTTTGATTCACTTTGTATTTTTACTAAGGTGCCTGTTTGAAAGTGTAGCCAATGTCGACGACCATAACCAACCAATAGTTCATCATCAAGTAAGTCAAGTTGGATACTAGGATCGCCAAATTTTTCAAGAACATCGTCATATTCACTGCCTATTTTTATTCCGTAGAGGCCATTTTCTAATGAAACATCTTGATTATTTAATGTAGGGCGATGAAGCTTAGATTTCTCAGGGTATTTTATTTCTATTGTACGTGAAACTAATACTTTCTTCTTTGAACTTAAGGTTTTTATGCCTTGATGATTAAAAGCTGTAGCTTTTGTATGCTGCTTAAATGTTTCTTCACAATTTTTTATAAATTCAGCATGAAAACTAATCGTAAATATCGTTTTAGTTTTCCCCATACGTGTTGACTCGTATGAATTTATTGACTTTTCTGCTTGCCTGTCGGTTAATATTATTGCGTCTGCGCCAACTTTTACAGCTTGTGCACGTAAGCGTGCTAATAAAAATTCAGTCGTTTCTCGCGCCATTGGTTGTTGGGTGGTTTTTTTAGCGGAAGCCTTTTCGATGATGTTGTAGGCGCAATTAGGATAATAATCGAGTATTGGTGGTAAGTTACCCTTTATATTTTCTGATAAAACATCAAATGTAGTTAACGATAATATTGTTAAAATACTATTTTTTAAAATTTTTATTTTCATATTATTCCCTTTTATCATTGTTTTTAAGTGCTTATATAAGTGCTTTATCTCTTTTTAGCTTTTTGATTAGGATGTTTATTTTTGGATATTGATCTGAAAACTCTGCAAGATTATTACTGTCCGAACGGAGTGAAGACAATGCTGAAATGTTCTCATTGATAAGTTGGTTTAGCTGTAAATTGATATTTTTTGCATCTTTAGGATAGTTAGAAAAAGGTTCTATCGGTTGTAATACGTTATTCTCGATACTTACCCAGTGTTTATACCAACTAACATGTATGTCAGCGCGGCTTAATAATAATGCGAGAGAAATATTTTCAATAAGTACTTTATATGGATTGTAAGTTTCAGTAGCTTTAGCAAAAGTAGGAGCGAGTGTTTCAATGGCAAGTTTACTATTCACATAGGATAATAACCTTATACTCTCTTTAGTGAGTGATTTGTGGATATCTAATAAAGCGGTTGCACTTTGATGACGAGCACGATTTATAATTGAATTTTGTGCATGATTTATATTAGCTAGCTGGGCTTCAATGCCTTTTATCCACTGATTTATTTCAGGGATTTCTAAAACGTAATTGTCATTACTCAAAGACAATAGCGCACTTTGAAGATCACGTTTATTTTCACTTAATTGATTTATTAGTTGATTAACTTCTATCAGGTTCCAGCTTATAACAGGCGACATTGCAAATTTTGTTAGGATTTTTGATAAATGCTTAGGGCGATTATTGAAAAATGATTCAATATTGTTTTGTGCTTTGATGATAGGTGTTAACTTCTGCCCAGAAGCGATTAGTAGTGCTTTGCTTTTTCTATCAAGAGATTGCCGGTATACGTCGTGACTGTTTAGATAAGATTGATAATAATTTTCATCAGCCATATATTTTTTCGCTTGGGCAAGTGACTCAGCGAGTTGCAAATTTTTAGTCAGTTCACTTTTATAATCATCAGGTTCAAATTTGACCAGTATTTTTAGTGCCTGTATCAATGAAGGTAGGCTGTGGTTATGTTTGGCCTTGTCGTAGTTTTCAAGTGCCTTGGAGTGCTCGGGTGATGTACACGACAGTAAAAATACAATAGCGAAAATTAATATTGTATTTAATGTTAGTGTATTTAGTTGTATTTCATTGATTTTACTATTATTTTCTTTACTTATACTAATCAAAAGTAGCCACCTGAATGATAAAGTTGAAAATCGTTGTTTGATAAATTTAACCTATATTCTTTATTTTTATAACATAAAAAAACTGCATACGAAAGGATTAGTATTTTATTGTTTACTTCGTAAATCTCGAGATAAAGTGCGTCTTTAAATAAATTTATGTGCTTCTACATTATGCTATTAAGTGTTTAATAACGGTACAGGCTCGCGAATATCAAACGTAATGAGTATGCAGTTCTACTTTTTAAAGAGGTAATCTATATTTTTTCATCAAAAATCAGCTGTTTTTTATTGTGAAATCACCAAAGAATTACTTTTATCACATTTTTTGTTTATGGCGAGTATTCCATTCTTTCCCTAATATTCCCTCTATAATTAGCCCCGTACTTATTAGACTAGCTTAGCGACTTCTTAAATTTATTGTTATAAGATGCAGAGTATTTTTAAGTAAAAAACTGAGTAAACTTTGATTGAACAATGGGTTGGAAATATTAATGGTTTCTTATGGGGGAGTGTGCTCATTTATTTATTAACGGGTTGTGGTATTTGGTTTACTTGGCGACTAAAAGCCATTCAATTCACACGCTTCTTCCATATGTTCGTATTACTTAAGTCCAGTAGAAATAAATCCCCCAACGGCATTTCTTCATTCCAAGCCTTATGTACCTCCTTAGCTGCTAGGGTAGGTACAGGGAATTTAATGGGAGTTGCTGTTGCTATAAGTTTAGGGGGAGCGGGGGCCGTTTTTTGGATGTGGTTAATTGCTTTGGTTGGTATGGCAACTGCTTTTGCTGAAAACACCTTGGGTCAACTCTACAAAGAAAAAGGTGATGACGGGGTTTATCGAGGAGGCCCCGCTTATTATATGAGTAAAGGCTTAAAAAGTCCTAAATTGGCGTTGGCATTCTCTCTTTGTTTATTTTTTGGTTATGCTTTCGTTTTTAGTTCAGTGCAAGCTAATTCTATTACCGATGCTTTTTATGGCTCTTATGGTATTGACAGATTAACGACAGGCATTATCGTCACATTACTTTCTGCCATTATTATTTTCGGAGGCTTAAAAAACATTGCCCGTTTTGCTGAGTTAATTGTGCCGTTTATGGGGCTTGCTTATCTAGTGGTGTGTTTAAGTGTTGTGGCCATCAATATTGAGCAAATCCCTGTAATTATTACTGATATTTTTGCTGCTGCCTTTGGTTTAAAAGAGGCGGGAAGCGGTTTAGTTGGCGCTGCGATAGTACAAGGTGTTAAACGCGGTTTATATTCAAACGAGGCAGGTATGGGAAGTTCTCCACATGCTGCGGCTGCGGCTGAACCTTTTCCTCCACACCCAGCATCACAAGGTTATGTACAAATGTTGGCGGTGTTTTTAGATACTATCGTTATTTGTTCATGTACCGCTTTTTTAATTTTGCTTTTTCAAGAGGGCGGCACACAAGTTCAAGGTATTCAACTTACTCAGCAAGCACTAGCACATCAAGTGGGAGCATGGGGCAGTGATTTTATTACGATAGCGATATTTTTATTTGGTTTTACGTCCATTGTTGCTAATTTTGTTTATGCAGATAACAATCTTAAATATTTAAAGATTGATAACGTATTTGGTCGTTGGTTTTTGCGTATCGGCTTTTTTAGTATGCTCGTTTATGGCTCGGTTGCTTCATTGCCTGAGGTCATAGCACTTGCTGATTTATCTACGGGTCTTATGACTATTTTTAATGTTAGCGCACTGTTTTTATTGAGCAAAGTGGTTGTTGATATAGCTAGGGATTATAATCATCAACAAAAAAAACAACAATTACCCCGTTATCTACCTGATCAAGATGAGCGTGAACGTTTAAATTTAAGTGAAGGAATTTGGCAAAAAGAAGATTAAACAGCGCTTGATCATGAAAAGCTGTTATAATCTGGCGCGATTTTATTTGATGTTTAATTATTGGTGAAAAAATGAGTGTTGATTCTATAGGTTTATCTGCTGACTTATTAAAGGCTGTTAAGGCGTGCGGTTATAAAACACTGACACCTATCCAACAGCAAGCCATCCCTGTGATCCGCAGTGGTGTTGATTTACTTGCTAGTGCGCAAACAGGCACAGGAAAAACGGCGGCATTTACTTTGCCAATTCTTGATGCTTTGGTGCAAAGTTCGCCCAAAAAAGACGGTGAAGTTGTTTCTGGGCAAATTATTCGCGCACTTATTTTAACGCCTACTCGTGAGCTTGCTAAACAAGTTCACGAAAACATTAAAACCTATAGCCAATTTTTACCCATCACGTCGGGTGCTATCTATGGTGGTGTTAATATGCCACCACAAACCACAATGCTGAAAAAAGGTGTTGATATCCTAGTGGCAACACCAGGGCGATTGATTGAACATTTAAACTTACGTACCCTTGATTTATCTCATGTGAAATTTCTAATTTTAGATGAAGCTGATCGTATGTTAGATATGGGCTTTTTAACTGATATTAATCAGTTAATGGAAACGATTAAGCAAAAACATCAAACGTTAATGTTTTCGGCAACATTTTCTAATAAAGTTAAAACATTAGCTAAACAGCTGTTAAAAACGCCTAAAACTATTGAAGTTTCACGACAAAATTCGACTTCAGGTAAAGTTAACCAATCTGTATATTGGGTGTCTGAAACGAGAAAACGTGAATTATTATCTGAAATTATTGGTGTCAATAATTGGCGACAAGTATTGGTTTTTGCAGGTACTAAAGAAAGTGCCAATTTACTAGCGAAAGAGCTAAAACTTGATGGTATTAAAGCTGCACTTTGTCACGGCGATAAAACACAGGGCGCACGTAGTCGCGCGTTAGAAGATTTTACCACAGGTAAAGTACGCGTATTGGTTGCAACGGATGTAGCTGCACGTGGTCTTGATATTGCTGACTTACCTTATGTCGTTAATTTTCACCTTCCTTATTTAGCTGAAGATTATGTACATCGTATTGGACGAACAGGAAGGGCGGGTAAATCAGGTACTGCTATTTCATTAGTTAGTCCTAAAGATGAAAAGTTTTTGGATAATATTGAAGCTTTAATCGGTCGTCAATTTGAGCGTATTATTGTTCCTGGTTATGAGTTAGATAGAGCATTGCCGGCACAATATAAAGAAAATTTAGATCAACCACTTAAAAAGAACCGTTACCAGTCAACACGTGATAAAAATCAAGAGCTAACACGTAAAAAAACGACTAAGTCAGTACCGGACAAAAGAAAGAAAAAACCGGTAAGTACGACAAAATATAATAGTAAAATTCAAAAGAAACGCTAAAGTTGATTTTGATAGGTGGTGTTAGACGATGATTATCATTGATATTCCTTTTTCAAAGCGCCACCATTGCTGGTTTTGCGGTGAACCCAATCAGCATTTATTTACTTTTCCACACAGTCAATACACTGTTTTTGATTGTCCTCATCCCAAACTTCAAGTACCCGCTTGTAAAGAATGTAATCAAATAGCCCAACAAGTAGAAGCTGATTCAATTTGGGCCGTTAATACCCAAGTAAAAAAACGCTTAATGAGTCGTTATCAAAAAGACTTAGCGATTGGTCTTAATTGGACACAAGAAGAGCTTGCTAATAGTGAATTTGAAGATGGTAACTTTGAAGGTTTTAAGCGCAGCGCATGGTTTGTTTATGAAGTAGCCCAGCAGCGCATGACTTACCAATATTGGCCGATTTTTATTGATGGTTCAGAAGTTGATGTGGATTATATAAAACCCTATTTTACCGTTGATGGTATTGATTACCCAAGTATTGATGATGCAATTCAACATTACTGTTATAGCTTTGATTTAAATATTAAATTTTTTAGACAAGTACTCAAAAAAGTTGGAGAGTCACGGTTTATTTATGCAGTGAGATATGCTCGCTTGTTTATTGGTTCAACACCTAAAGAACAAGCGATTGCTTTAAAAGAACTCTAAAAGAGCTTTAAAAGAGAAAATAACTTTAAAAGCGTTTTGAATTACTAAAGTAAAATATGCTACACAATACTGAGCGAATTGGGTTGCTGCATTTTTTTACTGTATAGCGCTTTGTCTGCTCGTTCAAAAAATCTTTTTTCATTATCCGTTCTGTTCATAAAGGTAGCACCTAAACTACAGCCAACGTTATATTTCGATAGTAGCGGTCCGTTTTCTAAAGCCTGTTGAATACGACCTTCAATCACATGAAGCGAATGCTCACTGGCATCTTCAACGATAATGACAAATTCATCGCCACCAAACCTAAAAACGCTATCAGAGTCGCGTACACTTGAAGTGAGTGCATCTGAAAAATGTTTAAGAATTTCATCACCAATATGATGCCCATAGGTATCGTTGATCAATTTAAACTTGTTAAGATCACAAACCATTAATCCTACTTGACGTTGTTGTCTGTTGGCATGGTGCATGGCCCGTTTGATTTGCTGGTCGTAATAACGCCTGTTTCCTAACCCCGTCAAACTATCATGCATTGCCAGCGCCATTGCTCTTTTATATTGAATTGCATTATGGATTGGATTAATAAGGTATTGATGCAATTCATTAAGTGTTTTATAGTTTTTTAAACTAATGGGCGAGTTAATTGAATACGTTAATGTCCCCAGAAATTTATTGTTTATTTTTAACTCAAATTGACGTTCAGCTCTTCCTTGACGGTTGCCTAAAATGGCAGCACTTATGTCTCCTTGAGTAAAACATAACCCGCAAAAATCGACATATTTAGCCGCATCCATTGCAAAGATATTTAATAATCTATCAAGATCAAGCGTGCTTTGTAATTGCTCCATCAAAGCAAGCTTTCTATGGGTATTATCGCTAGGGCTAGTTTCTAATACTTTAAAGCTATTATACTCGAAAGCTTGGCTGTCGAGTAAATTCAATGTTTGCATGTAACCACCAATTCAACTGTAAGTATTAGTTATAAAGCAAAAATCGAGCCTGTTTTTTTAGTTTTTAAAAAAATATTAATCTATTGATTTAATGGTAAAATTATTGGTCTTTTGTCTGCTAGTTAACATGTCAATCTACTGGCGGCAATAATTTGCCGTTGCTGCGGCAGGTTAAAAGGTGATATATAGCTGTCGGATAATGGTAGTCATAGCTATACTAGTTAGTAACGAATAAAATAATAAATTCATTTACCTATAAGGGGAATTTGTGTCAGGTTTTCTTGAAATTCTTGCTATTTTAACCAGTGCCGTACTTATTGTTTGGCTGTTTCGACGTATTAAACTACCTGCGATTCTTGCTTATCTTGTTGCGGGTATGGTCGTCGGTGAACATGGATTCGCGTTTATCCAAGATCAAGCGGACTATGAGCACTTTGGTGAATTAGGTATTGTCTTTTTATTATTCACCCTCGGGCTTGAATTCTCTGTACCTAAGCTCATTGCGATGCGCCATTTAGTTATCGCTGTGGGGAGTTTACAAGTTGGCATATCTTTGTTTGTTTTTACGCTTATCGCGTTTTTTTTAGGACAAACATTTGCTAGTTCACTGGTCATTGGCGGCGTTTTGGCATTATCTTCTACGGCGATTGTTATTCGCCAGTTAAGTGAAAGTGGCGCAATGAAACGTAAATCAGGGCAAATTTCTGTTGCCGTGTTGCTATTTCAAGATGTTGCTGTTGTCCCTCTATTAATTATTATCCCCATGCTGGCAATCGATTCAGATTCATCGATGACGCTTGCCTTATTATTTGCCTTAGTTAAAGGTGTTTTTGTCGTTAGTATTTTAATGTTAGCGGGAAAGTGGGTACTACCCAGACTATTTAATGTCGTTGCACAGGTAAGAACCGATGAATTATTTGTTTTAACCACTTTATTAGTGACTTTAGTTGCCTCTGCATTAACGCAGTGGTTTGGTTTGTCGATGGCTTTAGGTGCGTTTCTTGCCGGAATGATGTTAGGTGAAAGCCAATATAAACATCAATTGGAAGCAGATATAAGACCTTATCGTGATATTTTATTAGGGCTGTTTTTTGTCACGGTTGGTATGAAACTCGATATGGGGGTTTTAGTTTCTTCACCACTGACTATCATGAGTATTTTGGTGATTTTTATGGTGATAAAAATTGTCGTCATAAAGTTGTTAGCCGTTCGTGCGGGTGAAGCTTCAAAAGATGCTTGGGCATCGGCTTTTATGTTGGCGCAAATGGGCGAATTTGGCTTTGTATTGATTGCGTTAGCGACACAAGTTGAATTATTACCGAATGACGTGGCCTCTATTTTATTAGGTGTTGGTGTTATTAGTATGGCAATAACACCTTATATGATCACCAATGCCCGCAAGTGGTCGTTAAAATTAAGCCATGATAACCAAATTGATCAACAGGAATTACAGGAATTGCCGGAAAATAAAGATTTAAAGGATCACGTTATCGTTTGTGGTTTTGGCCGTGTAGGTCAAACAGTTAGTCGCTTTTTAAAACAAGAATCTATTGATTTTGTGGCCATTGATATTGACCCATTAAGAACCAGTAAAGCGAGAGAAGCGGGAGAAAACGTACTTTTTGGTTCTTCTCGGCAAGCTGAATTATTACAAGCAGCGCATTTATCACAAGCTAAATTGGTGGTTATCGCTTTTGGTGAAGATAAACAATCACTCGAAGTTATTCAAAAAGTAAGATCATTATCGCCTGATGTACCCATTTTGGTGAGAACTCGAAATGATGACTATTTGAATATACTACAAGAGGCCGGTGCTAATCAGGTGGTACCTGAAATATTAGAAGGGAGCTTGATGTTGGTTTCGCAAGTACTTTCGTTATCTGGCGTGCCTTTTTCGCGTATCCTTAAACGTGTACAAAAAGAACGGAAAAGTCATTATAACCATCTTCATGGTTTTTATCAGGGCGAGCATACTGATATGAGTCCTGAAGCGATTGATCGCATCGAATTTGCCCATGGTATTTTACTTAACGATGATTCTTTTGCCACAGGGAAAACGATTGACGCCTTGCAACTAAATACGCGCCGTGTCGTTGTAGTCGCTTTAAAAAGGGCGGGGATTGAAATAGAAGAACCAGATAACAGCATGATATTACAAGCTCAAGATACCTTAATCGTTCGAGGAAAACCAAGACGCGTAGAGCGAGCAGAAGGCTTTATTCAAAAGGGTAGTTGATTTTTTAAGTGGGCTAATGTTATAGCGATAAGAACTCTCTGATTTGTGTTTCTTTTTCCATAGCGTCTTTATAGCCAAGTTTAATTAATTCCTGACAGTAGTTTTTGTCAAATAATAAATAACTGATGATACTCGACTCTGAATCGTTAGTGATACCTATGGTTCTCAGTAACAAACGAATAGACAGAGGCAGTTCATAAAAATATTTGACTGCAATTGCATTAAAGTCATGGCTGGGATTAACTAATAAGGTTTCAATGTTTTTGAGACCATCGCGTTCTTTTCTAATATGTTCAGGAATTAAAGTGAGTGTTTCATTAATTCTTGTCATTCGCTCAATATCACTTTGTAAGGTATCAGAAAATATCGTATCTAAAAGGTGCCCTGCAATTGTTGACGTTGTGGGCGGATGCGGATTATTTTCTCTGGAATGAAGGGGTTCTTTAGGTTGTTCAACGCCCACGATAAATATTTTCTCTGCACCTAAATGTATAGCAGGACTCAACGGGGATAATTGATGAATAGAGCCATCGCCAAAGTGTTGTTTTTTGATTTTAATTGATGGGAAAATCATAGGAATAGCCGCTGAAGCCATTAAGTGATTACAGTTTATTTGACTAGGGTGACCACGACGTTTCGCTCGAAACCAAGGAGCAATACCGTCTTCAGATTGGTAAAAGCTGATCGAGTCACCTGAATTATAGCTTGATGCGGTCACCGAAACGGCCGTGAGGTAACCACGTAAAATATTATTGTCGATGCGATTGAAATCAACAACTTCACTGAGTAGTTCTCGAAGTGGGGCATTATTTAATAAACTCCGCGCCGATTTATTAGCGTAATCCGCTTGAAAAGTCGCTAATATGCCTTTCAATATATGACTAAAAACACGTAGCGGGTCGCTGTGATAAATACGGTGTGTTTGTAAATTTTTCCATACCCATTCGAGTTTTTTTACACCTAAATGAAAACATGACGCATAACAAGCAAGTGCTGTGGTATTGATTGCTCCAGCAGATGTTCCACATATAATAGGAAAAGGTAGGCCATGATTACGAGGAACAAATTTGGCTATTGCTGTTAGTACCCCTACTTGATAAGCCGCTCTAGCACCACCACCGGTGAGGACTAATGCATTATTACTCGTTTTGTAACTTCTTGTTTTTGCCATAAGACCAGATATGTTTCACTTCAATAAGATAAGTGTATGTGGTTTTATTGATTCACGCTAGATGGATAAATAAAAAATGTAATACGTTATTTTAAATATTATACCTTAACCATTCAGAAAAAAATAAGAATTAACGAGCACTTTTTATTCTAATCCACGATACAATACTGATCTCATTATCTTATTTATCAGGGTTTTACTCTTGGAAATTTGGATTTACTTTACATTGCTTGCTGCGTTTATGCAGGCGATACGTACGGCGGGACAAAAACAGTTATCGGGCTATTTAAGCTCGATGGCGACTACAGGTGTACGCTACATTTATGCATTGCCGTTTGCATGGTTTTATCTCTATTGGTTATTAGATTTTCGTCAAGTCAGCATGCCTGAGCTTAACCATGATTTCTTACAATACGCGCTAATTGCCTGCGTGATGCAAATTATAGGCACGGCTTGTTTAGTTGCTGCCTTTAAATATCGTAACTTTGCCGTAGCCACAAGTTTAGCTAAAACTGAAGCCATACAAGTTGCGATTGTTGGTGCATTATTCTTCTCAACGGTTTTGAATTTTTTAGGTTGGCTGTCCGTGGTTATCGGCGTTATTGGGGTGATTATTGTTTCAAAAGTTAAATTTACTTATGCCGATATCTTTCGAAATCCTGGTGCTGGTTTTGGTCTTGCTGCGGGTCTGGGTTTAGCAATTACCACCTTGCTGATACGAGAGTCAAGTTTGGCGTTAAATACCGATTTAATGATCAGTGCGGCGGTTACACTTGTTTTTATGGTTAGCGTACAATCACTTATTTCTGTTGGTTATGTTTATTTTGAAGATAAATCACAGTTATCCTTAATGATAAAGCATTGGCGATTATGCTTATTTGTTGGTATTACCAGTGTTTTAGGTTCAATAGGATGGTTTACTGGAGCAAGCTATCAAAATGCTGCTTATGTGAAAGCCTTAGGGCAAGTTGAGTTTTTTATTACGTTATTTTTGACGCACCGCTTGTTTAAAGAGAAGATTAGTAAAAGAGAATACGTAGGCATGTTCTTAATTGTTAGCAGTGTTGTTATTTTATTACTTTGGGCGTAGTGACTATCAGTCAAGTTTGGTAAACTGTCAGTCATATCATTTATAAATACTATTGTTTGGAAAATTAATGAAAATCGAAGATAAAATTGTAGTTCAATTTCACTATACCTTAAAAGATGAAGCCGGTATTGAGCTAGAATCATCACAAGGTAGCGACCCTTTAGCCTATCTTCATGGTTATAATAATATGTTAGTGGGTCTTGAAAAAGCGCTTACAGGTAAAGAAGTTGGCGATAAATTTTCCGTTACTTTACAGCCTGAAGATGCTTACGGTGAACGAAAAGAAGATATGATCCAACGAGTACCGGTTAAACACCTGCAAGGTTTAGTTGGCAGCACTAAATGGAAAGCGGGTATGACAGGTGTTGTTGAAACTGAACAAGGGCAACGTCAAGTTACTGTGCTCAAAGTAGGTAAATTTATGGTGACGGTTGATATTAATCCACCACTTGCGGGTAAAGTATTAACGTTTGATTTAGACGTTGTTGAACTTCGCCAAGCAACGGACGAAGAAGTTGAACATGGCCATGCACATGGCGCGGGTGGTCATCATCATTAACTCTCATACCTATTTTATTAAATAAGTGCTCTACTTTTTATGTAGAAAAATGGATAAGTACAAGGCATGAATTTCAGTAACTAGTTATTCTAATTATGAATTTTATAACGCTGTAGTTATTCGTTTTAATCATTAAAAATGATCAGTTAATTAATCGACTTGGTATTAGTTATTGAAAAATTTTTACTAAAAGGCCAGCAGTTTGTTGGCCTTTTACATATGGGTAATTACAACTAGAATTACTATGAAAGATAGATTATTAAACGGCCATCACCTTTCATTGCAACAGCAAACAGAGTTATTGTCAGAGTTTATGCTCAGTATCGATGATATGCCAAAAATATTAGCCGCAATTACCAAGCTACCCAATGCGTGGTTAGGGGCAGGCGTTATTTTTCAAAATGTATGGAATGTTATGCATGGCTTTGCACCCTACCGTTATATAAAAGATATCCTGATTACCCACAATAAACAGCTACGCTTTCCGATAAGTAGTCTATATTTAATATAAGCGTTCATTGAGGTGTTCAATCATGAGTAAAAATCAGGTTCAATATCAAAAAGGCTATAGTTTACTT
>JBLHNB010000103.1:0-18408 GCA_047621305.1 Alteromonadaceae bacterium
ATGATCTAACCGTTTGATTTTTAAATTCATATCCACCTCAATGTTGAGGTGTTATTTTATCAAACCGTTATGTAATTAGCGCTTAAATTAAATAGAAATTTTTGAATTTGCTCTGATCAATGTCTGTAGTATGTACTAGAATTATAGATACGTTCAAAGTACTAGGCTACAGGAGGAAATATCGATGACTCTTTCTAAAGCACTCCAAATCATGCTCTTACTCATATTTCAATGCTTTGTTAATGTACCTTATGCTATTGCCGACAATATTCTGATTTATATCCGAGATGATGTTTATGACGATTACCTTAAATTTGTAAACCGTCGCGATGTACTTACAATTAATAATTTTTCAGGGAAAAATGTTCGTCGAGATGTTGTAGACATGATTATTGCTCAGCAAGCATTAAAATTAGGAAAATTTAATCATTCATTTGAGTACGCATCTGGAAAAGTAAATTTTAGAAACACCCAAATGTTGCAATCAGGGCGTTTACTTATAAGTTTTGATTCTTATTGGCTGCAAGATGCACAAGCACTCGGTGATGATGTTTATATTTCACAGCCCGTGATACGCAAAGGCGAGTATATTGCAGGAATATATACCAGCCCTAAGAATAAAAAGGTACTGGCTATAAAAAACATAGACGACCTAAAAAACCTCACTGCAGTATCAACCCCAAAGTGGCGAACGGATTGGCAAACATTACAAGCACTAACGTTGAAAGAGCTTATCCGTGAAGATGAGTGGCTCAGTATGGCGCGAATGGTTAACTTACAGTGGATTGATTTTTTATTAATGTCATTTAATTCGACAGTAGACCAATCCTTTGTTATGGATAAAATCACATTAGTTCCCGTAGCTGGTCTCGGTATTAGACTCAATGATAGTCGCCACTTTGTCATTAGTACTAAACATCCCAAAGGGAGTAAGGCTATAAAAGCAATTGATACTGGATTAAATATTTTAAGACAAAGAAATGCGATATTCTCTGCTTATAAGCAAGCAGGATTTTTTATTGACGAAAATAAAATTAGAATACTAAATTGAGCGATTTTTAATAACACGATACTTTCAAACCAACCTGCAAACCCCTTAACAAATATGTAACATGCCTGTAGCATATCCGCTACAAAACTGTTCTAGAATGACACAAATTTAAGACTTAATTATATTTTTATGCAATAAATTCTTGTATAATCTGCGCCGCAATCACTCGCTAACATTTATGGAAGAGCACAAGACGCTAAGGAATCTATCATGTTTAAGTACTGGTCTATTAAAAAATACGGTTCAAAGCTTCTCCCTTTATTAGAGAAGCGCTATGGTGTAAAGAAACACTATACAACCCATGAAATTCGTACACTCGTTTACCGAAAAAGTTTCAACCCACGTTACCTGCCTTTGGCTTTTATCCTATTTTTAGAAAGTAATGAATTATCAATGGTGATGGAAGAAGAATTTCCACATATTAATATTGCTGATTATAAAAAAGAGATTCTAAGCATCCTTAATAAAAAAAGTTATCAGGGGTATTTGCAAATATTATCTTAAAGCACTCCAACGTATTCTATAGATAAGTTTGCTCAGAAATATTGATTCCAGTATATTAAACTTTATATAGATTAATATTTTTGAGCATTTAGATGTACAATAACATTCAGTGGAAAATCAAATTATTTAAAGAGTTATCTCTCGATGAGCTCTACGACCTATTGAAATTAAGGGTCGATGTCTTTGTTGTTGAACAAACCTGCTACTACCCTGATCTAGATAACGCCGACCGACATATTAATACCATCCACCTTATCGGTTATGATCATAGTGAAGGCCAAACGAGCAAACTTGCTGCTTATTTAAGGATCTTACCTCAAGGAGAAACTTATGATAATTACATTAGTATAGGTAGAGTTGCTACTGCAGCAAATTATCGAGGCCAAGGCTTGGGTCATCAGTTGATGCAACAAGCACTACAAGCTTGTAATAAGTACTTCACACAACAAGAAATTAAAATTTCAGCTCAAGAGCACTTAGAGCATTATTATAATAAATACGGCTTTATTAAAGTGTCTGCTATGTACTTAGAAGACAATATTCCACATATTGCAATGCTGAAACAATGACCAGATGATGGGTGATACAAATATAGTAGCGGCTTTAACCTGTCAGGTTAAGTACTCACATCTGTGTGAGCACACAGTTATGAATATTGAGAACGCCTTAAAATGATAGATTCATTATTGTAATTAATGGCATTTATTAACTAATAGCAATTCACTAAGTTATTTCTATCATACCAATTGAATTAAAGTAGTGATCTATTATAAGCGAGGGTAAATGTTCAATAGCAAGGCGCTTGAATGAGTAATAGCGTGCTATTGGGATTGAAAGCAACGCAGATATTGGATATTTAGATCGCCTTAGAATGATCGATTCATTATTGCAATTGGTATTAGTTATAGCCCAACACAAAACAAAAATATGCCTCTTCTTCTAGTGCTTTGCATTTAGCAACAAAGCTCATGTCGTTTTCTTCCTCTATCGCTTTTTTCACCATAGAGGCATTTGAATATTCTACGTCTTCAGTGATCTTATGGTTAGCTGGTTCATTGATAACTTTCATTGTTTTTACCTGTTTCATGTACAATATTTTAATTATGAGTAATTATTTAATGAGGTAATTTGGACTATAGTATTTACTAAAAAGTCGGACATCTGATGACACCCGCTTTTGTGTAAGACTTAACGTTCAATAAGCCCGCTAATCGTCTTCTACCAAAGTCATCAGTGAGGTATTACCACCCGATGCTGTAGTATCAATACTGATCGTTTTCTCTGTGAGTAAACGCTGAATTAAACTATCAAAATACTCTGAACTAATCACGGGTAAAATGGCCCCTTGACGCTGTGCCAATTTTTCACTGATATAATGTTTACGATCACAATGGCTATCAACGACAACACCTGATAACGCAGGATGTGCCAACATCGTTGATAAATGGCGTAGCCTTGCAACTTGAAAGACATTTTTATCTTCGCCAGTGGCAATAAATTTATCTCTAAAGGCTATCGCTTCATCATAGAATAATTCAGAAACAACCGTAATAACGGTATTGCCCGTAGCTAAAGCCGTTACAATCGACAACAACCAAAAGTGAAAGCTAACATTTTTATCAGCAAAACAGATAATATTGCCGCGATTTTCCAAATAAAGGATATTAGATTCACCTGTTGGCCCGGGTAAAAAACTTGGCTTTTTCAAATGTTTTTCAATACTAATTAACTGTGAACGCGCCGCCGTTAGCGTACGGTTTAAATCATCAGCTAAATCCTCAACAATATCGACATGAGCAATTTTTGCTAACAACTGGCGAACACAAGAAATGCGAGTATTTAACTCCGTTAAGCGCCATCCTTTTTCAGCCACATTGGCCTTACTCATAAATAATATCGCTTCTGTTTCCGACTTTTTATCGCCGTCTAAGGCTTCTACTTGCCATGGTAACAAGTTGAATTGCTCGGCATCTGGCGTTGCTTTTTCTTTAACTAAACGCGTTAAGTAATTCGGTCCACCTGCTTTTGGTCCTGTACCGGAAAGACCCCGACCACCAAAAGGTTGCACGCCAACAATTGCGCCAATCATATTACGATTGATATAAATATTCCCCGCGCGTGATAGCTTAGCAAGTTCAATCGCTCGGTGTTCAATACGGGTATGGATGCCCATAGTTAAACCAAAACCGGTACCATTAATTTTTTCAATCACCGCTTCTATTTCATTACCTTTAAAGCGAACAATATGAACACAGGGACCAAAAACCTCTTTTTTTAGTACACTAATATCTTTAATTTCGTACAATCGCGGGGCAAAAAAGAAATGTTCATTATCTGCTATTTCATCTGTTATCTCATTAGCGATAGCACATTGATATAAAAGTTGACCATGAGTTTTCATATAGTCACTGTGGGCGTTGAGTGCATCTAGTGCTTTTTGATCTATAACTGGTCCTACGTCAGTACTTAATTTTTCTGGGTTACCAACATGTAATTCTGCTAATGCACCTTTAAGCATCGCAATAACATCATCGGCAATATCTTCTTGCAGAAATAATACGCGCAGCGCAGAGCAGCGTTGACCTGCCGATTGAAATCCTGAAGAAATAACATCATCAATAACTTGTTCAGGTAAGGCTGTTGAGTCAACTATCATGCAGTTTTGTCCGCCCGTTTCAGCAATAAAAGGAACTTGGTCGCCGCCACGGTCAGCCAATGTTTGCGAAATGATAGTACCCGTTTCAGTAGAACCGGTAAACATCACGGTTTGAATGCGATCGTCAGGAACAATAACACTACCCACTTGGCTGCCACGAGCAATCACAGCTTGTACAACGCCATCAGGTAAACCAACCGATTTCATTAATTCAATCGTGCGCAAGGCAATCAAACTTGTTTGTTCCGCGGGTTTGGCCAATACGGTATTACCCGTTGCTATGGCTGCCGCAACTTGCCCTAAAAATATAGCTAATGGAAAGTTCCACGGGCTAATACATAACACTACACCACGGGCTTCTAAACGATCATCTGCTGCAAGTTCAATGGCGCGCTGTGCATAATAGCGACAAAAATCAACAGCTTCACGTACTTCATCAATGCCATCTTGAGCTACTTTACCTGCCTCTTTGATACATAAAGCAATGAGCTCATCGATATGGCGCTCTAAGATATCTCCAATACGGCATAATAAAGCCGCGCGTTCCAATACAGGCGTTTTTGACCATGAAGTAAATGCCGCTTGAGCGGTATCAATCATCATTAACATTTCATTTTTATTGTGATGTTGATGAAAACCTATGATTTCATTGTGGTTTGCTGGGTTCTTAACGGCAATAGCGCCTGCTGGTACATCATTTTTATTTAATAAATTTTCTGTAAACCAGTAATCTAATGATGCTTTTAATGGAATGATTTTATTAATATCCGTTAAATCTAAGCCTTTAGAATTGTCACGGGCTATGTCATTTTCGCTATGACGTTTTTCGTTATGATATAAAGCAATAGGTTTGATTATTTGGTTATTGTATTTATCTTTTAAACGTTGCGTTTTTTCAACAGGGTCTTCAAGTAACGACTCAACGGGCTTTGATTCATCAACAATGGCATTCACAAAAGAAGAGTTAGCTCCATTTTCCAGTAAACGACGCACTAAATAAGCAAGCAGGTCTTCATGATAACCAACAGGTGCATAAATGCGACATTGAATATTTTCACCCGCAACTATTTGATCATACAAAGAATCCCCCATGCCATGTAAACATTGAAATTCAAAGCCTTCTTTATCATCACCCGCAAGTTCAACAATAGTGGCCGCAGTGTAAGCATTATGCGTAGCGAACTGAGGATAGATAGTATCTCTATATTCTAATAATTTATTTGCACAGGCATGGTAAGAAACATCAGTAGAAGACTTACGTGTAAATACTGGAAAATGGTCATGGCCATCCTTTTGGGCATTTTTTATTTCAGTGTCCCAGTAAGCACCTTTGACTAAACGCACCATCATTTTTCGATCAACACGCACCGTTAGTTCACGTAACCAGTCAATGACAAAAATAGCCCTTTTTTGATAAGCTTGTAATGCGATACCAAAACCATTCCAACCAGCCAAGTCGTTGTCACTAAAGACCGCTTCAATCACATCAAGCGAAATATCTAAGCGCTCAGATTCCTCAGCATCAACCGTCAAACCAATATTATAGCTTTTAGCTTGCAGACAAAGCGCTTTAAGTTTTGGTACAATTTCAGCCATTACGCGTGCTTTATGCGTAAATTCATAGCGTGGATGGATAGCCGAAAGCTTTACTGAAATGCCTGGAACCTTTCTAGGATCGTTTTTATTCGACATTTGAGCAACAGCGCCAATGACTTTAATTGCGTTTTGATATGATGCTAAATAACGCTCTGCATCAGCCATGGTGCGTGCACCCTCACCCAGCATGTCGTAGGAATACACATAACCTTGTTGTTCTTTTGTGGCCGCACGCTCAGTTGCCGCTTCGATAGTTTCGCCCATCACAAACTGCTTCCCCATAATTTTCATGGCAAAGTTCATTGATTTACGAATAACAGGTTCACCTAAACGACCGATAGTTCTCTTCAATAGACCAAAGCTATCATGTTTACGTTTATCAGCATAATTCACCATAGAGCCGGTGATTAATAACCCCCACGAAGAAGCGTTAACAAATAAGGAATCACTGCTGCCTAGATGACTACTCCACTGGCCTTGAGAAATTTTGTCACGAATTAAAGCATCTTGAGTATGTTTATCTGGTACCCGTAGCAAAGCTTCAGCCAAACACATCAAGACCACGCCCTCTTCACTTGAGAGTGAGTACTCGTTTAATAAGGCATCTATAGCGCCTTTACCTGCTTGGTCTTGACGAATTTTTAATACCATTTGGCGTGCTCTTTCCCACGCCCTACTTCTAGCACTAACGTTAACTTCCGCCAATGGTAAAATATGATCTACCGCGACATTCTCATCGATACGATAGAACTCACGAATTTTCTGACGAATTGGACAATCAGTAATAAACGAACCATTAAAAAGCATGTATTGACCTCAAAAATTATTAAGTAGTGTTTTTCAACTACTTCAGTTAATTGCCATTAAATTTTTCTACTGCTAACCTAAAATATAAAACTTAGCTGAGCGTCGATCTTCAAACGCTGATAAATATTTAAAGTGCCGTCATAAATTCATAACATTACACGTGACTTCAAACGTGATGCGTTAACATTTCATCATGTTTGGCTAAAACTTTTGCATCATCTTGTGGTGCCATAGTACTGACTACATAGATAACTAAGGAGCATAAAATAAAACCAGGGACTATTTCATACATCATTGAACTTAATGATTCACCATTAATCGTGATGGGTACATAAATCCATAACAATACCGTTACAGCCCCAGTTACCATGCCTGCTAGTGCACCATTTCGCGTCATTTTTTTCCAATACAAACTACCAATAACAACCGGACCAAAAGCAGCACCAAAACCTGCCCATGCATTACTCACTAAAGATAAAATGGATGAATTACGATCATAAGCTAAGTAGATAGCAACTAACGCCACTAAAAAAACAGCAATACGCCCAACCAATACTTGCTGCTTATCGGTAGCATTTTGATGCAAAAAAGTTTTATAAAAGTCTTCCGTTAATGAACTTGAAGTAACCAAGAGCTGAGACGAAATAGTACTCATAATGGCTGCTAAAATGGCCGCTAATAAAAAACCTGAAATTAATGGACTAAATAAAATTTGAGATAATAGGATAAAAATAGTTTCGGCATCATCAAGCTTCATACCTGTTTTTACAACATAGGCAATACCTGCAAGACCTGTTGCCATAGCACCAATAATAGACACTATCATCCAACTCATACCAATACGACGAGCCGTGGGCATATCTTTAACACTACGTATTGCCATAAATCGCACGATGATATGCGGCTGGCCAAAGTAACCTAAACCCCAAGCCATAGCGGAAATAATGCTAATGAGACTCACACCACTAAAAATATCTAACAAGGCTGGGTTTATGGTGTTAATGCTTGAGTGCATTGCTGTTAAACCACCTACTTCACTAATAGCCGCTACTGGCACTAATACCAAAGCGATAAACATAATACAACCTTGTACAAAATCAGTTAAGCTCACCGCTAAAAATCCGCCAAATAAAGTATATGCCACCACCACTCCAGCAGTAACATATAAGCCGACTTCATAATTCAAACCAAAAGAGCTTTCAAACAGTTTGCCACCAGCAACAATACCGCTTGAAGTATAAAGCGTGAAAAACAACACGATAACAACCGAAGACACTACTCTTAACATGCGTGAATTATCATTAAAGCGATTTTCAAAAAAATCAGGCAAGGTAATGGAGTCATTAGCGACTTCGGTATAGGTTCTAAGGCGAGGTGCAACAATTAGGTAATTTAAAAATGCGCCTACCACCAAACCGATAGCAATCCATAAACTACTCACACCTGAAATGTACATAGCGCCAGGTAAACCCATTAACATCCAGCCACTCATGTCAGATGCCCCTGCTGAAAGCGCTGCTACACTCGGGCTTAAACTTCTCCCCCCCAGCATATAACCTGAAACATCACTCGTGGATTTACGATACGCATAGAGACCAATACCAAGCATTGCACTAAAATAAAGACCTAAAGAAAAAAGTGTTTCAAATTCCAAAATAATTTCCACCGTTATATGTTTAAATTGTGCTAGTGCATTTATTCATTCAATATCAGTAAAGAGTTGGTCTATTGATGAATCCATAAAAAATTATAAAAAAAAATCAAAACCATCAATTTCCCTACTCAACTAATGTAAAAATTTAAGGTTTTCAGGCGCTATAAATATAGGTACTTAAGCAAGGGGTTTGGCTAGGCTATTGCTTGATAATTATCCCTATATATTTCATTTATTACTTTGAGATATACCCATGAACTTATGTATTTTGAATAGTAATCGATATAATATGCAAGCTGACATCCTGAATTTAGCGCTACAACCAAACAATCATTTTGATGTCATTCGTTACTCACATTTTAAATAAGAAGAAAGAAAAATTAGGCTCTAGCCTAGACAATATGTAATAAAAAAGTTGCTATCATATATTTTGTTTAAAATAATTATGTGGATTAAGCAATAAACAAGCTCTTTAATAGAACTATGCATGATTGGAAACATTAAATGCCAACAAATAAGCCGTCGAACAACAGAGTTTTAAAAGCTTTTCAATCATGCCGAGATGGTTTAGTGCGTTCTATTATGAAAATGAGCGTGGAGCAACAAGATGTTGATGATATTTTACAGGAAACTTTTATTAGAGTTTTACACTCTGATGCTAAACAACAAATTAAATCACCTAAAGGTTACTTATTTGTTGTTTCAAGAAACTTAGTTCTGAAAAAGTTAGTACAACAATCAAAAGAAATGCATACGGAATTAGATGAAGCCTTAATAGACAATGATGTAGATAATACAGTTGAGAAAGAGCTATACCAAAAGCTTAAATTTGAACGTTTTAGTAACGTATTAAGCTCATTACCTGAAAAAAATCGCCGCGCAATACTATTAAGAAAATTGTATTGTTTAAGTCATAAAGAAATAGCAAAAAAAATGAATATATCAGTAAGCTCCGTTGAAAAGTATATTGCTACCGGTTTAAAACAATGTAAACAATCACTTTGTGCTCAAGGATATGAAGTTAATGAACTTAAGCTTCCGATACAGCTAAATCAATCAAAGGAAGAGTATACAAAATGAATACAAGTAATAAAGTAATTCCACTTCATACGATGAATACGATTGATGATGAAGCGTCTATTTGGTTAGTAAGGCTAGATAATGGTAATTTATCTGAGCAATCAAGAAAAGAATTAAAGATTTGGTTAGCAGCAGATAAAAGACATTCCGTGTCATTAAAAGCTATGGCTAACATCTGGGATGATATGGATGAAGCACTTATTGTCATTAATGATGAAAATTCGTCAAAAGATGTCGTTTTATGGCCGATATTAAGACCTATATTCAAACCATTGATGTTGGCTGCAAGTATAAGCTTTATCGCGATTTTTATGTGGTTAGGCATGCCTGTTAACGTGCAAAAAAATTCATATGCAACTTTAATGGGCCAGCAGATGGATACAACATTTGATGACGGTTCAATTATACACTTAAATACTAATAGCCGTATTGAGACTGAATTTTCTGATGAAAAGCGAATAATTAAATTAATAAAAGGTGAGGTTTTATTCGAAGTTGCACATGATCCTAGTCGCCCATTTATTGTTTATGCCGGTGATCGTCTCGTTCAAGCAATAGGAACAAAATTTGTTGTCCATTTAAAACCTGAAAATATTCAAGTCACCGTTACTGATGGTAAAGTTAAAATGTCAAAAGTGGCAATGAATACAAAATTAACGGATATTAAAGAATTAAATAGTACAACAAAGCAAAAAGATGATGTTTTTATTATCAAAGGAGAAAAAGTTTTCGTAGGCAGTGATCAAGTACCAAAATTAACTCACATTAAACCAGAAAATTTAAAGCGTGAGCTTTCATGGCTTGATGGAAAATTAATTTTTGATAACGAAGAGTTATTTGATGTTATTGAAGAGTTTAATCGTTATGTCGATATTGTGATTGTGCTCGAAGACCCTGCTCTACACAACATACGAATAAGTGGCCGTTTTGACTTAGGAGACAGTGAAGCCTTAATTGAAGCTTTAGAGCTTTCTTTTAATATTAAGTCTCAACGGCTTGCTTCAAATAAAATATTACTGACTAAAAAAATATAACTGCCGATTCCAAATTAAATTCACTTTAGAACACCGAAGGTCGAGTTAACAGCTCCTTTGAGGCATTATCATAAAATTGTACAGATAATGCCTCAAGTAGCCATCCCCCTTCCTTTTGCGTCAGACTGCTGCCGCCTCTTATACATAACAACACCATTTTACATTCAAACTGTCGATGAATCATTAGCCCCTGCTAATACCAAGCTATTTAACCTGAACTCTGGATAATGAGTACTTGATGTTTAGGTAAAATCAATCGCTTATATAGTTAAAAAAACGACAACACGCTTGAAGTAACGATATGCTCTCTCAATGTTTCATTTTATGCCTTTATCGACGTTTTAACGCTGATAATGGGATAAAAGGGAATATTGAGCAAATGCTGTTTATCCAGAACTCAGGTTGTTTATTAAATTGGGATAACATAAACATATAATAAATAACGGAAAAAAAATATTTTAAAACTTTCTTACGGTTTTACGTACTTGCTAACTCTTTAGTCTAGGTTGCACATTACTTAATAAAATAGCAACTGGACTAAATAATTAAAAAAACTCATTAAAAACTGGGAAGAAAATAACATGTCTACTAAATTTAAAACGACTAGCTTAGCGATAGCGGTAAGTCTCGCGCTTGGTACTGCCCCCTCATACGCTGCTGAAGGTGATGCTGTAAAAGAGCAAGAAGTTGAACGTATCGCTGTGGTTGGTTCACGTGCTGCACCTCGCTCTGTGGCTGACTCACCGGTACCAATTGATATCATCGGTGGTGATGAATTAGGTAAAAATGCCTCAAGTGATATGCTTGATCAGCTACAAGCCGCTATCCCTTCATTAACAGTTAAGTCGCAACCGATAAGTGATGCTTCTTCTTTTATTCGACCGATTAACCTTCGAGGCTTATCTTCTGATTCCACCCTCGTTTTACTAAATGGTAAGCGTCGTCATCGTGCCTCTGTTATTTCTTTCCTAGGTGGCGGTATTAATGATGGTGCTCAAGGTCCTGATATTTCAGTTATTCCTAGCGTTGCATTAAAACAAGTTGAAGTTTTACGTGATGGTGCTGCTGCACAATATGGCTCGGATGCTATTGCTGGTGTGATCAACTTTGTTTTAAAAGATGATGCCGATGGTGGTTCATTATCAGTACGTCGAGGTGAATTTTTTCGAGGTGATGGTGAGCAAACGATTGTAGATGGTAATATTGGTTTACCTTTTACTGAAGACGGTTTTGTTAACTTAAGCTTTCAATATAAAAACGCTGAACCTAGTAGTACGGGTGGACAACGTAATGATGCAGCCGCTTTAATTGCTGCAGGTGTTCCTGGCGTGCCTGACCCTGCAATGGTTTGGGGTAATCCTGATATTGAAGATGATATTACGTTATTTGCTAATGTGGGCTTAGATTTAGGTAATGATAAAGAATTTTATATGTTTGGTAACTATTCGGACCGTACTGCAACGGGTCCATATTATTACCGTAACCCACAAAATAAAGGTGGTGTTTATACCGATGGAGGTAATCTGTTAATTGCTGATTTAACTGACGATATGTCGGGAAATTGTCCTGTCATTGATGCTACTCAAGCGAATATATTAACCGACCCATTGTATATTTCAGGTGTTAGAGATAACCCAGATTGTTTTTCTTTTAATGAAATGCCAGGTTTAGAGGGGGGGTTTAGACCCGCTTTTACAGGTGAAATTAATGACACATCACTTACCATGGGTACAAAAGGTGAAATTAAAGGCGGCTTTTTAGATGAGGCTATGTACGATGTAAGTGCCTCTTTTGGTCGTAATAAGTCAACCTATACCCTTAGAAACTCGGTAAATCCATCAAATGGTCCAAATCAACCAGTAGGATACCGTTTTGATGCAGGTAGCTACACACAACTTGAAAAATCACTTTCTGCTAGTTTAGTTAAGGGGGTTGACGTTGGGTTAGATGACCCGATGAATGTGGCCGCAGGTCTTGAATGGAGACAAGACAGTTTCGAAATAACCGCGGGTGAACGCGCTTCTTGGGAAATAGGTCCACTGCAAACGCAAGGGTTTGATACCGGCGTTAATGGCTTTCCTGGTTTTTCACCAGAATCACAAGGGGTAAATAGTCGTAGCAATATAGGTGCTTATATTGATGTCGAAGCCTACTTAAGCGAAGATTTTCTTGTTGGTGGTGCATTACGCTACGAAGATTTTTCATCATTTGGTGATACGCTTAATTATAAAATTACGGCCCAATATAGAATTAATGATGAATTAGCATTACGTGGTTCACACAGTACAGGTTTTAGAGCACCTACCGTTGGTCAAGCTAATGTCATTAATACTCAAACCAAAATTGTTGACGGTGAACTGGCTCAATCAGGAACTTTTCCCCCGACCAATCCCTTATCAGTATATTATGGTGGTAAAGAATTAACCCCTGAAGAATCAGAAAGCTTTGCTTTTGGTGCTGTATACCAAGCGGGTGATTTTTTCTTCACGGCAGATTTTTATAGTATTGAAGTAACGGATCGTATTACTCAAACATCAGACTTTACAGTACTATCAACGGATTATGCTCCTCTAGAAGCGCTTGGTGTTATTGCGCCATCACAATATAGTGGCTTAACGTTTTTTGCTAATAACTTTGATACAAAAACGCAAGGTGTTGATATTGTTTCAAGCTATAGAATGGATCTTTTTAATGGCGATACCAAATTTAACTTAGTGTATAACTACAACTCAACTGAGATCATAAAAGCGGGCAAGTTTACGAACGAGTTAAAGATAAAACGTCTTGAAGAAGCGATCCCAGAGCACCGTGCTACTTTTACGGTTACGCAAAGCTGGGAAGACGTCAGTATGTTTATTCGAGCGAACTACTTTAGTGAATATTTCGCTGTACATGCTGATGGTGCGGATGATGACTCTCAAGATGATGGACCTTCTGCAGTTACCCTTGATGCTGAAGTAAGTTACTTCATGAATGAATCTTTAACATTTTCGGTAGGTGCAAATAACTTACTTGATCAAGAAGCTAAGAAAATCAGTGCTGATAATATATGGAGTGGTGCTATATATCATGAAACTAGTCCGTTTGATTTCAATGGCGGTTACTACTACGTGAAAGCAACGTATAACTTTTAATATATTACTTGAACTAAAAGTCGTTACACCAAAACCCCAGCTATTGCTTAATGTTGATCAGTTAAGACGTTTTTAAGATCCATTGACCGAGCTTCAGGTTAGTATATAAAAGCTTCTGAATTTATTCAGGAGCTTTTTTTTTACAACTATCTACCGCCTGAACAAAAATTTCACAAAAAAATTTCACCGCGTTTATTACGTTAAGTAAGCTATTAGAACGACAAAATAAAATAATTCGTCTGCTCCCTAGTCCAAACAATTTTTATTAACTGCACGGTGAGAGCGAAGTTATTCATAAGCTCTGAATTGAACGCCATTAAGCGATTACTGTTTTTTATATTTAGGGATAAATTATATGTTCCGCCACTTGCAACTTGTAATGAATTAATGAAATATAGTTACCTCTTTTCTTACTCTGATATATTGATGAAGCAACCTATGTGATCCTTACAACTAATTTAAGTTATCGAGAATGGTCGAAAGTATTGAGTGATGCTAAGATGACAATATCATTACAACAGGCAATTACAATTATCGGTTTAAATATTTATCAAAAATAAATACAGTAGGTATGATTAGTAATTCAATTAAGGGGGTTAATATGCCCGTTTGGTTGAAGCTCTTTTCAATGCAAATAGCGGAGTGTTTTTACGTGCGAATTAACATACAGTGAGATATGTATTAGGTGTTTAGTCGTCTATTGAAACATAAAAAATGGAAATACATTCAGTATACTCTTGTATTGATCTTGTTATTGTTGGGTAATACATTGGTGTGTCAAGCCGCTGAGCGTTACCACTTTAAATTACCAGCAATGAATGCCGCGACTGCTTTAAATAAATTGGCCGATATATCAGGCTATTCTCTTATATATCCATTTGATGATTCTATTATCATCGAGACTAATCCTGTTTTTGGTACCTATTCACTTTCCGATGCCTTAGCGAAACTGCTTTTAAATACTCCTCTTAGTGCTATTGCTACCGAAAAGCGTGTGATTGCTGTGTCTTTTATATTGAACAATTATAATAATTCGACGCACTTTGATAAGAAAGTCTTTATAAAAAACCCGCTTGAACAAAAAAACACACTATTCAATGAGGCTGAGTCACCAACATCTAATAAAGAAATTGAAGCCGAGCGTATTCAAATTATAGGTTCACGTCGCATAAACCGATCACCTAGTGATGCATTGGCGCCATTAGATATTATTAGCAAGCAAGATCTAAAAGCACGGGGGAATAACGATATTATCTCTATTCTATCGAATGTGGTTCCCTCATATAACGCAAGCCAGGAAGCCATTAGTGATGCTGGTACTATGGTACGACCTGCGAATCTTAGAGGCTTACCCACTGATAGTCTTTTAATTTTGGTTAATGGTAAACGGCGTCATCGTAGCGGCGTAATATATGAATACATAGCAGGAATAAATGTTGGTGCCCATGGAGTAGATCTAGAGCCTATCCCTAGTATTGCACTTAAAAGCGTAGAAGTTTTAAGAGATGGTGCTGCCGCGCAATATGGCTCTGACGCAATAGCAGGAGTGATAAATTTTCGATTAGAAAACAGTACTGAAATCAAACGTATTGAGATGCGTACAGGTCAATACTATAAAGGCGATGGGGCTAAGTTTGAGCTCGCTGGTATATTAGGTGGAAAAATTGGCGACAACAGCGGGGGCAATTTTTCATTTGAATTTTCAGAAAGTGGTGCCACATCTCGCGGTATTCAAGATCCTGCAGTTCAGAGCTTGATTGATAGTGGTATTAACAAAAATGATATACAAGATCCTGTTGTTATTTGGGGGGCTCCCGAAATAACCAATAATATTAAGACGTTTGGCAATGTTGAAATAGATATTGGCGATAGCAAAAATTACAAACAATTTTATCTGTTTGGTAACTGGGCACAGCGAGATCTAGACAGTAGTTTTTTTTATCGTCACCCCAATACACGAGCAAGTGTATTTACTAACCCGCACAATGGCACTCGTTTATTTTTTGACATGACCAATAATAATACGGGAAATTGTCCAACACCTACTATACCAGGCAGTATTGGTGATGCACAAACCTTAGCCGCGGTTTCAAGCAATGATAATTGTTTTTCTTTTAATGAACGATTTCCTGGTGGTTTTACTCCTAGGTTTGGCGGTAAGGTAACCGATGCTAGCATCGCCGTTGGCCTACGAGGTTCGTTAATCAAAAATGATGCTGAATTAACTTATGATATTAGTATGGTGGCCGGTAGGAACCAAATTGATTATGAATTGCGTAATAGTGTCAATGCATCATTAGGTGAAAATTCGCCGAGTGCTTTTGAATTGGGCTCTCAAATACAAACGGAACGTGTATTTAATGCTGACTTTACTTACCCTATAGATGTAGGCTTTGAATCGGAGTTAAATGTTGCTTTTGGTTATCAAAATCATTTTGAACAATATGAGATTGTCGCTGGAGATAAAGCCTCATATGAAGCGGGTCCTTTTTCGAACAATGGTGAAGCCATAGGTTCAAACGGTTTTCCTGGCTTTTCTCCTGAGACAGAAGGTGTCAATGATCGTACATCAAATGCTGTTTATTTAGATATAGAAGGCGATGTTACTGAGGCGCTTTCCATATCACTTGCAATGAGGTATGAAAAAATTGGTAAAATAGGCAATACTTTTGATGGTAAATTTTCAGCACGTTTACAAATAACGGATGAGATTGCATTACGTTCAACATTAAGTACGGGATTTCGTGCTCCCACTGTTGGACAATCAACGCTTCAACGTATATCCACTTCAAATTCTCTCGTAAATGATATAGTCATTCAACAAAGATCACAATTGGTAAGTGCTTTAAGTCCAATTGCAACAGCACGTTCTGGTGGGGGACTTAAACCAGAAACAGCCACTAGTTTTAGTTTCGGTGGATTATCAGAGCTAGGGTCAGTAAATGTTACCTTGGATTATTTTTATATTGACGTATATGATCGGTTATCACTATTCACTAGTGAAATAGTTGCACGAGATGCTCCGTTATTAGCCGCTTCACAGGTTAAATCAAATGTAACAAATATTCAATATTATGCTAATGACTTTAATTCAACAACTCAAGGTATTGATTTAGTTGCGAGTTTACCTTTTGAATTTGTTGGAGGGAAGAATATATTATCGTTAGCATTTAACTATACAGACACAAAATTAGAAGTGACTAACGCTAAAAGTCCCATCTCAAATATTAATGTACTTAAAGAGCGTGAAGAAGGTGTTCCAAAAACTCGAACCGTATTAACATACTCGCACGCACAAGGTAATATAAATGCCATGGCTCGAGTTAACTATTATGGCAGTTTTTATAATGCACAATTTAATGATGTATCCCTCATTGAAAAGGTTAACCCTATCGTTATTACTGATATGGAAGTTTCCTATGATATTACCGATAGTTTAGTTGTTGCTTTGGGTGCTAAAAATATTTTCAATATATTTCCAGAAGAATACAGTGAAGGCCGTACTTCTGGATTTTTAGGTGCTATATATCCTTTAAACTCCCCAAATGGTTTCAACGGCGGCCATTATTACCTCAGTATGAGCTGGAGCTTTTAAACTAACTATTTTCTTTTTAATAAAAATATGTAGTTAACTAACAATATGAATCTTGAGTAAATAGATAAATGAATACCCCTCACTACTTATGTACGAGATCTGTCAAGCTGAAATGCTCTACTTAATGCTCTCTCATTTAACTTTCTCAATACTTCTTTATTGAATTGAATGTATTGTTGAGCAACCTCATTATCAATGTATTTTTGAGTTAAGTTAATTGGGTTTACTTCTGATTTAGTTTCCATCTGAATACCTTAATTAAGTTCTAATAGTTATTATATCGGCAAGTTTTCTATTTAATTAACTTTAATTACCTTCACAAAGTGAATTAAATACCATTTGTCGCTAAACCTGACATTCCCCGCTAAAGTTCAACAGTGAAAATTATGAGTACGTTTTTGAGCAATACAGAGCCAGATATTACGAAGCGTTACTCACAACACACCCTGTGATTTTTTTAATACTATAATCGCCATAAAAAATTATTTTTATGCCGTGAAATTCAGGTTCAAACAATAATAGGATTATTAAAATACCCACTATATACCTAGAAGATAATATTCCACCTATTGCCATACTAATGCATAAACAATATAAAAATCCCTCCTAACGACTTAGGAGATAAAATTAAGCATATTGTAATTTTTCTTCTTAAACCTATTAATGCAGGGTTAAATAAGTAAAAACATCATTTTTTCTTCAAACCTACGTTGATAGGCCTTATTAACTGTCCAGTTAGCGTTCAAATTGAACACTGTTTGCTCAAACAGTCAAAAAGTCCACTTTTTTAGTAAAAAACGGTTGACGTAAGAGCATCAGATTTGCATAATACGCGCCACTTGCTGAGAGGCAGGTTGGTAAGGCTACATAGCTCAGTTGGTTAGAGCACATCACTCATAATGATGGGGTCCCAGGTTCGAGTCCCGGTGTAGCCACCATTACCATTTGAAAGTTAGTGCGGGTTTGGCGGAATTGGTAGACGCGCTGGATTTAGGTTCCAGTATCGCAAGATGTGAGAGTTCAAGTCTCTTGACCCGTACCATTTCAAAGCAGTGTAAACTGCAAAAAAGTAAGTACATTGCTGGGGTATAGCCAAGCGGTAAGGCAGCGGGTTTTGATCCCGTCATTCTGAGGTTCAAATCCTCATACCCCAGCCACTTATTTTCCTTTGTTATTATTAATATAATAGATATCAAATTAAAATAAATGTACCTTATTTAAAAGTATCCTGTTGGGGTATAGCCAAGCGGTAAGGCAGCGGGTTTTGATCCCGTCATTCTGAGGTTCAAATCCTCAT
>JBLHNB010000104.1:0-18332 GCA_047621305.1 Alteromonadaceae bacterium
AGCCGCAAAAGAATACACTGATTCGGTACTATTAATCGAAGGCGAGCAATTCGGAACAACCTGTGCACGCGTTGGTTGTATGCCAAGTAAATTACTTATTGCGGCCGCAGAAGCGGCTCACAATGCGCAAAATACATCACCGTTTGGTGTATTTGTTGATGGTGATGTCCGTATTGATGGCCAGAAAGTAATGCAACGTGTACGTGATGAGCGTGATCGTTTTGTTGGTTTTGTGGTTGAAGCGGTTGATGGTATCAATGAAGCTGATAAATTAATTGGTAAAGCGCGATTTATTGATAATAATACCCTTGTTATTGGCGATCATACACAAGTCACGGCAGGAAGAATTGTCATTGCTACAGGTTCCCGCCCCGCTTATCCAGGAGTATGGAACGAATTAGGCGATAACTTAATTATCAATGATGATCTGTTCGATTGGACGGATTTACCTAAGTCAGTGGCTGTATTTGGGCCGGGTGTAATTGGTTTGGAATTAGGTCAGTCATTGCATCGTTTAGGGGTTGAAGTATTGATGTTTGGGATGGGAGGTCAAGTTGGACCATTCACCGATACTGAGGTGATGGCCTATGCACAAAAAACGTTTTCTGATGAGTTTTATCTAGATGCTGATGCAAATGTTAAAGAGATGATTCGTAAAGAAGGTAATGTTCAAATTACATATATTGATAAAAAAGGTGTTGAGCAGGTTAAACTCGTTGAATACGTGTTAGCGGCAACCGGTCGTCGACCTAATGTTGATAATCTAGGGTTAGAAAATATCGGTATTGAAAGTGATGCACGTGGTGTACCGATTGCTGATCCATTTACGATGCAAACATCTGTAGAAAATATATTCATAGCGGGTGATGCAAGTAATCAAATGCCACTTTTACATGAAGCTGCAGATCAAGGAAAAATAGCGGGTAGCAATGCTGGGCGATATCCTGATCTTCGTGTTGGCCTTCGACGCAGTTCTATTGCTGCTGTATTTACAGATCCTCAACTAGCAATGGTTGGTTTAAGCCGTAAACAAGTTTTGGAAAAGTTAGGTAGTTGTGGATGTTTTGAAACAGGAACCGTTTCTTTTGAAGATCAAGGCCGTAGCCGTGTCATGTTAAAAAATAAAGGTCTGTTACATATCTATGCAGAGCATGGTACCGGGCGTTTATTAGGTGCTGAGATGATCGCTCCACAAGCTGAGCATTTAGCACATCTACTTGCTTGGGCGCATCAAAACAAAATGACCATTTCACAAATGTTAGACATGCCTTTTTATCATCCTGTTATTGAAGAAGGTGTGCGTACCGCATTAAGGGATCTTAATGCTAAATTGAAATTAGGTACTGCGATGATCAATCAATGTATGGAATGTGGCCCAGGTTGCTAAGGTTTTAAACCTAAATACAAATGCAATTAACCACGAAGGAACGAAGTTTAGGAAGGTAAACATAATCCTTTTTATTATTTCTTCGTGGTCGATATTTTTATGGATTCTAGCTATTTAGAAGTAACTTAAAAACAGCGCGATAAAAATAACTAGACCTACTAAGTTATTATCTAAAAAAGCTTTAAAACAAGCTTTTTTATCGCGTGATTTTATTTCGATTTGTTGCTTGATAAATAGTATTAATACAATTATTAATACAAAGTAATACACAGGATCTAATTGTTCAATAATCCCTAATAAAATGAGCAATAACAAGCTACTTAATTGCAATAATGCAATGATAAACTTGTCATATTTTCCAAATAATATGGCCGTCGATTTAATACCAATCTTTAGATCATCATCTCGGTCAACCATTGCATACATAGTGTCATAAGCAATGGTCCATAATATGTTGACAGCAAATAGGATCCATACCACGCTGTCGAGTTGATTCGCTTGGGCTGCATAAGCCATTGGGATGGCCCAGCCAAAAGCAATGCCTAAAACAAGCTGTGGCATATAGGTGAAGCGTTTCATAAAAGGATATGTGAATGCGAGTAAAAGGCCGATAACAGAAAGCTGAATAGTTAACCAATTTTGACTCAACACTAATAAAAAAGCACTTAATGTAAGTATCAAGAAAAGGATAATCGCTTCACGACTAGTCGCACGGCCCGAGGGAAGAGGACGGTGTTTCGTTCTTTCAACAAAACCATCTACTTTCCTATCTGCAAAATCATTAATTACACAACCCGCACTGCGCATTATAAAAACTCCCAGTGTAAAAACAGCTAACACATTCAATTCAGGGAAGCCTTTTGCCGCCAACCAAAGTGCCCATAACGTTGGCCACAACAATAGTAGAGAACCAATCGGTTTATCAATGCGCATTAATTGTGCATAGATTTGCAGTTTTTGTTTATTCATCGTAAATACCGGAGGCAGGTAAAAAGAGTTCACTGACTAAAAGTGGTTTATTATTTATATAAAAGAGTGAGCGCCTAGCCCACAAAGAGTGGCCTACAGATTGTTTCAAATCATCAGCTAATTGATGAAATATCGAGTCTTTGTTGAATTCTGTTACTTCTATTTGTCCGCGTAACATGGTCGGGTCTTGAAATAGAATATTTCCTAATGATTGCTCGCCTATTTCCGCTAGTTTTGTCTGGTGATCAGTGAGCGTTGAGAAGGGCATTTCTGTTTGTGCAAATACTACAGGTTTATCATCACAAAACAAAAAAACTTCGCGTACTAAAATCTTATCTTCATGCTCAAAACACTTTGAAAGTAGACCGTTCGGTGTCAGACTAACCTGTTGTTTTATTTCAACTGAAAAATGAGAACATTGTGATTCTAGTTTTTTAGTGAGGGAGTTATGATCATAAAGCCAGTTAGCAATACTTTGCTTGCAGTGTGGTGGTTTGGTTTCTGATATCCAACTTGTTAAAGCACCTATAGGTAAGATATTAGGCAATATATTATTACGCATGAAAACCTTTTCAAAACAGGAAAAAAAAGTAATTGTTTGCTATTGTATCACCATTATATAAGTTAAAGGAAAAGCCCATGTTGAAAAGAACGCTTTTATGCGTGCTTTGTTTATCATTTCATACTTCATTTTTAATGGCTGAAGAAGCGCCTGAAGAAAGTGCTGAAGTTCAAAATGATTATCAATATTTTGAACTTGAGCCAGATATTATTACAAATTATATTAAACCAGGAAAACGTATCGGTTTTGTAAGAATTACGATCAAACTGATGACGAAGTCTTCTGGTAATTATGATGTAATTGAAAACAATGAACCATTAATCCGAGATAAAATAATTACAATACTCGGCGAGCAAACAGAGGCAATGATTAAATCGGTTATCGAACGAGATGGAATACGCCAACGATGTATAGAGGAAGTTAATGAGTTACTCTATGCAGAAACAGGTGAAAAACCATTGGAAGATCTATTCTTTACTAAATATCTATACCAATAATGCCTTTATCAAATCAATAAACTCTTCGCGATAAATTCTGAGAGAATATGACCTATATGAAAATATGAAAACGTTGTAGGTCAGTTCTAATTATCTATTTAAAGCTTAAGTTTACTTGTCAAAAATGCCAACAGTAAACCTGCTAATAATCCAACCAAGTGTGCGTAATTAGCAATATTCATGGGTAATATATCTACAAAGCCCAAGACTAACCAAACCAATAAAAACACAAAATAACTATTCGACAAATAAATTTTACTGTCTTTATTTAATATTCCCAATAACCAACAATAACCCACTAAACCATAAACAACGCCACTTAAACCTCCAAAATAAGGACTTACTAAATAGTATTGTGCAAGGTTAGAAGCAATGGCAGTAAATAGAAAAATCAGTAACAAACGTTGCTTACCTTGTTGTTTTTCAACAATACCTGCGAGTTGCCACCACCAAAGTAAGTTAAAGACGATATGTAAGGCACTAAAATGTAAAAAGGCAGGGGTCACAAATCGCCAGCTTTGTGAAAAATCAAAAGGCTGAGAGGTAAAAAAGGCTAAAGCAGATTGCATAGGCTGAAATAACCCTAATAACGTCATTGCGTAAATAAACACGCAAAAAACAAAAACTGAATGGGTTAACAGACCTGCATGTTGAATGAAATTACTCACCAAATTTGAGTTACCATAGTAAAACTCAGAACTGGGCATTTCTGTATTGCCTGATGACCAACTAGCAGACAAGTATTTCTTTTGGTTTGGATCCTCTAAAAATAAATTGAGTTCAGTTTGTGCTTTTTGTTGCTGGCTTAAGTCATTAATAATAACTTGATAACTAAAATTATCGTGTTCAATAATATTATCTATATTTATTAATGTTAAATAATCTGAAAAAGCCTGTGCTAAACGTAAATTTTGGAACTGATGAAGGATCATGGTTTTTCCTGATTTTTTTAATCTGTTTATTGGAAAAAGAGATGGTTTTCTTTTGATTGAGAATGTTCAGTAATAACATCGGTCGCTCTAATCCCTCTTCATTAGAGAAAATGGCAGTCGTGCCTTTAATGTACAGTCGTTGATTTCTATTTTTCACCATTTTTAAACAATGAACCAGTATCCATTTCAATATTATTTATACATGGCAGAGCTTTTGAAGATGCCCGGTAAGTAGTTAGGGCTCCGTTGAAATTATTCCTCCAAAGCGAATGAAATCATTAATGACACGCTTTGATCTGATTCGATTAAAGCTATTATCTAATTGATCTATATTGATAAATAAATAGTTAGAAAAGAAAGATTCTTCAATAATTTATTTTTTGCGACGTAATATCTTATCCTTTTTTATTTGTGGAAAAAAGGACGTTATTCTTTAGTTGTGTAAATGCTGAAAAGCACGAGATTGCTCGCGGTTTTTGCAATACACAATAAACCATCATTTGTTCATTTGTTCATTTGTTCATTAGTTCGCATCACTATATTCATAATAAAAATATTCCTTTTTACGCGATACATCAAGCTCTCTCTAGCCGTTTTTGTGTAAATTGTAATAATCAATAAATTTTTATCTTAAGTAATTATCAGGTGGGATTGTTACTATTGATGAAAACTAAATTTTGAGTGTAATGATAGTAAATTTATCAATTTTAAGTTACATTATGCGTTTTATTTCACTATTGCCTCATCTGGATTTTAGTAAATTTAGTGGCGCTCGCGTGCCTTGGAATTGCTTTAATATAAAAGTTACCACCGCCTTAAATCAAAGGGTGGGTGTGATCTATTAACAATTTTAAGGAGAACTCAATATTATCAGGTCATATTCAGAGTAATAAATAACCAAAGAATACGTTAAATGTAAATCCAACTATATGTTGAGAATGATTAATATAACTAATATCGTGGCCAAATTGAATAGATTTCAAAGTGATTGCTAAATAATAATTCATGATTTTTAAAGTACAGTATACAGAATAGGAATTAAAGACATAATATGAAGATATTAATCACTGGTGGTGCGGGCTTTATAGGCTCCGCAGTTGTTCGATACATTATTGAAAATACAAATGATAGTGTTCTTAACTTAGATAAGTTGACCTACGCAGGAAATTTAGAATCTCTTAAGCCTGTCGAATGCAATGAGCGTTATTCTTTTGTCCAAGCTGATATCTGTGATCGAATAGCTCTGGACCAAATATTTACTGAATATCAACCGGATCTCGTTATGCATTTAGCCGCTGAAAGCCATGTAGATCGCTCCATTGATGGGCCTGCTGAATTTATTGAAACAAATATTGTTGGTACATACACCATGCTTGAAGCTACTCGTCATTATTGGAATCAGTTAGAACCCAACCGTAAATCAGCATTTCGTTTCCATCATATTTCAACTGACGAGGTTTATGGCGATCTCGAAGGAACTGAAGATTTGTTTACTGAAACGACATCTTATGAACCATCAAGTCCATATTCAGCTTCCAAAGCATCTAGTGACCATCTAGTGCGGGCCTGGTTGCGAACTTATGGTTTCCCAACAATTGTAACGAACTGTTCAAATAATTACGGGCCATATCATTTTCCTGAAAAACTGATTCCGTTGATGATATTAAATGCACTAGATGGGAAAGCGCTACCTGTCTACGGTAATGGTATGCAAATTCGTGATTGGTTATATGTTGAAGATCATGCAACTGCACTCTATGCAGTTGTGACAAAAGGTGAAATCGGTGAGACTTATAATATTGGTGGCCATAATGAAAAGAAAAATATTGAAGTTGTTGAAACACTTTGTCAGATTTTAAATGAATTAATTCCACAAGAAGCTGATTACAAGGATCTTATTACCTTTGTAGCTGATAGGCCTGGGCATGATATTCGCTATGCTATAGATGCAAGTAAAATAGAAAGGGAACTGGGTTGGACACCAATTGAAACGTTTGAGACAGGTTTAAGAAAAACCGTTGAATGGTATTTAGCCAATAGCGAGTGGTGTAAACGAGTGCAAGATGGTTCTTATCGGCGTGAATATTTAGGGGCAGAACAATGAAGGGTATTGTATTAGCCGGTGGCTCAGGGACGCGCCTTTACCCGATCACTAAAGGTGTTTCTAAGCAATTATTACCTGTTTATGATAAGCCGATGATTTATTATCCATTGTCTGTATTAATGCTGGCAGGTATTAAAGATATATTAATTATCACTACACCTGATGATAGAGATAGTTTTATTCGTTTGCTTGGTGACGGTAGTGATTTTGGTGTTAACTTGAACTATGAGATTCAAGAGAACCCTGATGGCTTAGCTCAAGCATTTATAATTGGAGAAAAATTTATTGCTGGTGATTCAGTATGCCTTGTTTTAGGTGATAACCTGTTTTGGGGGCAAGGCTTTTCTCCTATGTTGCAAAAAGCTGCATCTAAAAGTGATGGTGCTACCATTTTTGGATATCAAGTAAAAGATCCGGAGCGATTTGGTGTTGTCGATTTCGATAGCAATATGAAAGCCTTATCAATTGAAGAGAAACCAAAAGATCCAAAATCAAATTATGCTGTCACTGGCCTTTACTTTTACGATAACAATGTTGTTGAAATTGCTAAAAGTGTCAAACCATCATCTAGGGGGGAGTTAGAAATAACTAGTATTAATCTAGCGTATTTAGAAAAGGGGCTCCTTGATGTTGAGCTGTTAGGTCGTGGTTTCGCGTGGTTAGATACAGGAACGCATGAATCTTTGTTAGATTCAGCAATGTTTGTTGAAACAATAGAGCGTCGTCAGGGGGTAAAAATAGCCTGCTTAGAGGAAATTGCTTTTAATCACGGTTGGTTAAATTCGAAACAGTTAAAAAATATAGCACAACCAATGTTGAAAAATAGTTACGGTCAATATTTACTTCGAATTATTAACGAATAATAATGTTCTCTTGTTTAGTATTCTCTCTACCGTAGAAAAGGTAGTATTTATTATGTTTTTAGGTTATATGAAAGTATTAATTTTAGGTATTACAAGCAATATTGGTTATAGGTTTTATAAATTAAACACTCAATTTGAGGTGTTTGGTGTTTGTAGGAAATGGCCTGAAAATAACAAAGAAAATATCTTTGTTTTTAATGATATTACATTTGATTCTATTAAAGAAACTATCGATAATGTTCAGCCAGATATAGTCATAAACTGCTTAAGCGTAGCAGATGTGGATGCGTGTGAAAAAGATCCTTCGTTATGTGAATATTTAAACTATGAGCTTGTCAGCAAGTTAGTTTCACTATCAAATGAGTTAAAGTTAAAAGTCATATTTTTTTCAAGTGCAATTATTTATGGGGGAGATGATGCGCCATATCAAGAATCTGACCTTGCAAAACCTCTCAATATATACGGTAAGTGTAAGTTGAAGGCGGATAAATTAATTGAAAGCGTCGCTGATAGTTACCTTTTATTTAGACCCACTGCTGTCTTTGGAGTTACTTACCCCTTTCAAAGGAGTAACACCGTTACTTTTATTGCAAATAAACTGCAGGCGAAGCAAAGTGTGAGCTTAGTCGATGATGTGCTTTCCAATGTATTATTTCTTGATGATTTAATACGAGTTATTAGCGCATCAATTTATAAAAATATAAATGGTACATTCAATATAGGCGGGGATGAAACTGTAAGTAGATATAAGCTAGGAAAAGTTATTCAGAAGATAAGCCATTCACAAGATACCTCGGTAATTAAATGTCTATCTCGTGACTTTTTTAGCTTGGCACAAAGACCATTGAATACAGCATTGGTAAATACAAAAGTCAAAAAAAAGTCTGGAGTGAAATTCACCGAACTTAAGCAAGCTATCAATCACACTTTGTCAGAACAAGCTATTATTGACGATACATTATTGAAAGGAAATGGTAGTGAAAGGAAGTAAAGTTACAATCGTAATTCCAACTTATAATGCTGGGAAATATATATATGAGACAGTAGATTCGTGTCTTAAGCAAACATATTCGAATATTGAGATTGTTGTCATTGATGATAATTCAATGGATAATACTTTAAGTATCTTAAATGAATTTTCAGAGGAAATTAGGATTATTGCTAATAAGCAAAATCAGGGTTTACCAAAAAACATAAATTCAGTCATTTTATCTTCTGATAGTGAATTTTTTATATATCTAGGCCACGACGATCTACTACCTAAAGATCATGTCGCATTAATACTCAATGAATTTGATACAGGTACGGCAGCTATTCACTGTAATAGCATGGCGATTGGACCAAACGGTAATAAAATTGGCTTAACTAGGGATGATCAGATCCAGCAGAAAAAAAACGCTAATATAATGTATGAGTTATCATTAAATAACTTTTTAAGCGTTATCGGTATGATGCATCGTACCTCATCCTTCAAAAAAATTGGTGGTTGGGATACAACGTATGATCTTTATGGTGAGTGGTTATATTATACTCGCCTGCTGAGTGTTGGGAAAATAAAATATTCAACCTCTTCAACAGCTTTTTACCGTGTTCATGAAACGAATATAACCAAAAGTTTACATAATAAGGATAAGTTGAAGGCGTATTACGAATATAAGAAGCGCTGCAGAATACTTGCCAAGGCTAATTGTAAAATGACAGTCTTTGGCTCTGTAAAATATTTAAAAGTAAGCATTATGAATTATTTAAGGTATTTGAAATGTTTGCTTACCAAGTAAAACAAAGCTCTTTTTGGGTTAGTTTAAAATGAACTTACTAAAAACATCGATTCTATCGGCAGTCGCGACACTTGTTAGGATAGTGAATGGATTTGTAATTACTAAGGTTATCTCTGTTTATGTAGGCCCCTCCGGATTGGCTGTGATAGGGCAACTTCAGAATTTTGTTAACTTGATTATGCTGGGGGCGGGGAATTTTTTAAAAACAGCGGTCACAAAGTACACTGCTGAGTATCAATCAGACTCTCAGAAGACCTATGAGTTATGGTCTTCTAGTATTAAAATTTCTTTATTCCTAAACTTAATTGTTTGTTCTGGTTTATTTTTGGGATCAGAATACATCTCTCAATTATTATTCCGAAGTGCCGAATACAGTTATGTATTGAAAGTATTGTCTATCAGCTTACCTTTTTTTGTATTTAATACTATTTTACTGTCCATTTTGAATGGTCTAGAGAAAATTAGGAAATATATATTTCTTAATATAATGTTAAGCGTCATTTCATTTATTATAGTTGTAGTATTGAGCATCGGGTACCAGCTCAAAGGTGCACTAATTGCGTATGCAATTAATCAATCAATAGTTTGCATATTCACATTTATGTATTTGCGAAAAGAGCCTTGGTTAAAAATTGATAATTTTTTGCTTCCATTGACGCGAGTAAATTGCAAAAGTCTATTTGGTTTTGGCTTAATTACATTTACTTCTATTGTGGTCTCGAATATTTCTTTAATGTACTTAAGGGGGTATTTAACAGATGCTTCGTCATCTATTGAGGCTGGCTATTGGCAAGGTATTTGGACTTTATCGCAAGTATCACTGTCACTAATTGTAACTTCATTGACGACCTATTTTCTTCCTACTTTATCAAAAATAGATACAAAATGCAGAATGACACTCGAGCTTAAAAAAGGGATAAAGTTAATTATACCTGTTGCAGCTTCAATCGCACTAGCTTTATTTCTTTTAAGAGATTATGTGATTTTAATTCTATATACCGATGAATTTTATCCAATGAGAGAGCTCTTTCTGTGGCAAATGGTTGGTAATGTAATTAAGGCTTGTGCTTGGTTATTTGGGTATGTATTAGTCGCGAAAGCAATGGTAAAACATGCCGTAGTTATTGAAGTACTTCATGCTATAGCTTGGGTGGGAATAAGTGTATGTCTTATTGATGAATTTGGCATTGTTGGCATTACTTATTCATACGCTATAGCGAGTGCATTGCACTTGATAGCATTACTATTTATCTATAAATACCAAGTTTTTAAACCCTTGGAATCTAATGAAGCCTGTCAATAAAATTATTATTGATAAGCGTGAAAATTATGGTGTTAGGAAAATTGATATGAAGCCTAAATCAGTACTAATTATAAATGAAGGTTATTCGGATAATCTTGGTGATCAGGCTATTAATGATAGCTTACAATACTTATTAAAAGTGAATGACATCCAGAATGCAAAATTTCAGGATTACACTAAAAATTTAAATGGACCATTGCGTATTCCATGTGGAAAAAATGAAGAGATAAAAAAACAAACGTTATTAAATAAAGCAATTAGACTCCTACCTGTTAAAATTAGATGGCTGATATTAAATTTCCCGCGTGTTTTGATAGCTTCAAAGAGTCAATATGATTTAATAATTATCGGTGGAGGTCAGTTAGTTCTTTCTAATGCAACTTTTGCAATTGCTATGTTTACTTGGGTCTCTTGTTTAAAGATATTTGGAAATAAGAATGTTGTTATTTGTGGTGTAGGCTTAGGCAGTGAATTTACTTTTATTGATCGTATCCTGTTTAAGTACTCTTTAAACTCAGCTAGAGATATCTATCTTCGCGACGATAGGTCTCAGGAAGTGCTTTTTGCGCAGTTTGGCATGAAAAGTAAGTTCATTTATGATGTAGCCTTTGTGCATAATAAAATATTATATAATATTAAAGAAAAAGAACAGAATAAGGCATTGCTTGGAGTAACCTCATATGCTGTATATCGAAAATATGCTGAAGGAGATAAGCTATCTAAAGATGAGTTTTATGATACATGGGTGACTTTACTTTCTAAGTCAAGTGTTCCTTTAAATGAGGTGGAACTTTTCTATACAACAAAGGAAGATCGTTCAGCATCAATCGAATTCCAAGAATATATAAAACGAATATATAACGTTAGCTTAAAGTTAATTGAAACTAATAACTTGGAGCTATTAATATCAGAAGTAAATTCTAGTCAATTAGTGATTTCTGCAAGAATGCATGCGTTGATTCTTGCGTTTACATACCATCGCAATATTATTTGTTATCCTATATCGGAAAAACTGTTTGAATTCAATAGGATGATTGAAGGTACACATACTTTGGTAGAAATTCAGTCAGTGATAGAAAAAAACTTTTCTTCCCTTTTAAAGGGCAAGTAAGATGTTCGTTAAACAAAGAGTATTAGTCTTTTCTCATGAACTTCCTCCACAAGGTGGAGGGGCTGGTGTTGTTGGTCTGCAGTACTGTAGTGAGTTAGTTGAATCTGGTTTCGACGTTACAGTGCTAACAAAAAAACAATCGAAATACCCTATTTTTTTATCTAGTATTAAAGTGATTGGGGTTCGATATATTCCCAAAATATATCTATTACCGTATTACCTTAAGTTAAGGTGCATCGACTTAAGTATTTATGACCATATCGTTTTGAACGATATGGTCTCAGTATATGTTGCTGGATTTTGCTTTTCAGAAAAAGAACTAAAGAAGTCCATATCTGTATTGCACGGTAGTGAACCTGAGATGGTTTACTTATCTCCAGATATATTTCAACGCCTTACAGGGTTGACTTATTTTTATAATAAAGCAATACAGGGCGCCCGCAAAATTGTAGCAGTAAGTAGTTATATGAAAAACAAATTCCTCAAAGAAACACCTTTTGATAATTCAGGTAAGATACGCATACACTATTCAAAATTAGGCCATGATTTTTATCCTATGCCGAGTGACCCTCGAGTAAATAAAGCTCTAAGAAATGAACAAATTCTTTTATCAGTTAGCCGAATAGAGAAAGGAAAAGGTTTTTTACAAATGTATAAGATTTTTAAAAAACTAATATCTATAAACTCGTCTTATAAGTGGATTATTATTGGTGATGGTGGGTTTAAGCAAGAGTTTGAAACTTTGGTTAAGTTTGAAAATCTAGACTCTAAGATTGAATTTAAAGATAAAATGGACCGTGAACGATTAATCAAATATTACTTTATTGCAGATGTCTTTTGGTTATTATCTGAATATAAAGAGTCATTTGGACTCGTATATTTAGAGGCGCAAGCTTGTTTATGCCCGGCTATTGGCTACAACAAGTATGGAGTCCGTGAAACAATTAATTCAGGAAAAACTGGTTTTTTAGTCAATTCTGCTGAGGAGTGTCTCGATGTTCTGTTGAATCAAGGGTATAAGGCGTTAGATAAAAGTGACTTTTCCTCTTTTATAAAATCGATGCATAGTTCAACAATAGATGGCATACTCAATGATTAAGAAAAGTGTTTTAATTATAATCCTTTTTCTATTTGTATTTGGTGTCCCTTTTAGTTTTTTACCAATAAATAGTTCTAAGGTAGTTTTACTTGCATTAATTTCTTGGGCAATAGTATTGGAGCTATTTAACAAGCAAGGAACTTCTAAGTTACTTTTTAATAAAGTGCTTGTCTATCACTCTTTTATCATTTTTATGTTGATGTCTTTAGCTGCATTGTATTCAATTCTACACTCGAGTTATGATTTTTCCGTTGCTTATGCATACTTTATTATGCTTATTGAAGCCTTTTTAGGCGCGTATTTTCTCTATGTGCTTTTTTACAAAAACTTAGCTTAGATGAAGTGCTAGAGCTATTTATAATTATTGCATTTATTCAAGCTGCTATTATTATATTAATGCTTATATCTGAATCTTTCCGTGAGATTATCTATGTACTTTCAAAATTAGATACAAAGGGATTGATGGAGCGGTACTGAGGTTTTAGAGGGTTTGGTTTAGCTGGTAGTGTTACATATGATTTATCTGCTTTTTTGGCCATTAATCTTATGTTTATTGCATTTCTATTGTCCACTCAGAGAGTGAGTAGGTTTTTATATATTTCGATTTACCTTGTTATTTTTATTGTCGCGATTATGACTGGAAGAACTGCTTGGATAGGTATAGTGTTTTCATGTTGTATTCTTGTTTGGAATTTTAGGAGTAAATTAGCTCTCAAGAGTATGCTACAAGGTATTATAGTTATAATTTTGGCCAATATAGTAATCTTAAGCTTGAGTAAGCTAATGTTTCCTTCTATTTATTCAACGATAGTTGATCGCATCATTCCATATGCGTTTGAAATGTTTATTAATCTATTCCATAAAGGAGAAATGGCTACTAACTCCACTAATATCCTCAATAACATGTACTTTCCTTTAGGAGAGCCTACTTTATTATTTGGCGATGGTTACTATAAGGCCCCTGATCAGTCTGGTGCATATTATATGGGAACTGACGCTGGATATATGCGGCAGGTACTATTTTATGGATTATTACCTTCAGTCATTTTATATCTATTTTATTTGCAAGGTTTTTATTTTATTTTCAAAGGAATTAAGAAATATAAGTCTAGCGGTATATTAGTTATAGCTTTGTGTTTATATTTTTTTATTGTCCAATATAAAGGGGCATTTTTAACGGGTTCTGCAATGAATATTAAATTATTTTTAACACTACTTGTGTTTTCGATATTGTCACACCAGCCAATATCTTGTCGTAATAAGTCAACGCAAAGTAATAGTTAGAAGAAGTATTAAGGAAATCTATGAAAAAAATACTGTACATCGTTAGCACTCTTAAAAAGACGGGGCCAACGAACCAGCTGTCTTACATCCTTAAATATTTAGATAGGACAAGATTTAGTCCAATAATACTGACGCTATCACCTGAACCGGAAGATTCAATGAAGGAGTATTTTGAAAATGTATTAATGGTTTCAATATACTCTTTACATTTATCTAGATTAACCGGGAGCGTTTTGGCTCATTATAAAATCAATCAATTTATAGAAGAACATTCGATTGATGTACTGCACTCTCAGGGGTTACGAGCTGATAGTTTAATTGCTTCTATTAAGCGGCCTAAAGTAAGTACATTGAGAAATTATCCATTTTATGATTACCCTTCTAAATTCGGGAAAATCAAAGGTACAATAATGGCTTATTCTCATCTTCGCTCAATTAAGCAGAATGCAAAAAACTGCATAGCCTGTTCTAAATCTATCAGTAATGAATTTAGAAATAACAAGTTAAGACTTCCATTCATTCAAAATGGTGTCGATTTATCGATATATTCAGCGTTAACAATAACAGATAAAGTAATATTAAAAGAGAGAATGAATTTACCATTAAATAAAAAATTATTTATAACTGTTGGTTCTTTAATTCCAAGGAAGAATGTTGAGACGTTAATTAAAGCTTTTAATATTTACAACAAGAATGAAGAATCACTATTGATAATTGTTGGTGATGGTTTTGAAAGAGGTTCACTGGAGTTAAATGCAAACCAACATATTGATTTTGTAGGTAATCAACCAAATGTGGTTAAATATCTACAGTGTAGTGATGTTTTTGTATCTGCTTCATTGGCTGAAGGTTTACCAAATACTGTACTTGAAGCTATGGCTTGTGATTTGCCGGTTGTTTTATCAAATATTCCATCCCACTTAGAGTTATTTGAAGGTGAAGGGGAATTCTTTTTTGCTCCGAAAAGTCATATTGAACTTGCCTCAAAATTAAAGAATTTAGATGATATAGAAGGGCGTAAACGTTCTAATGAGATGATAAATCGAAATTTTAGTGCTGAATCAATGTCTAAAAAATATCAACAAGTTTACATGGAGAAAATAAGTGAGTAATTATAATTATTTAGAAAGAAAAATTGCATTTGTTTTGTCTAAGTTTCCTCTCGTAAAATTGACGATAAAGAAATTTTACCAGAGAATAAACTCTTTATTATATAAAAAGAAATATACGCACCAATGTAATTTCGAGTTACAAAAAATAGCTAAGGAGGGGGCATCTTCTTTTTTTGGATATTATGATAAATCACCAATCAACATAACTAATGAATATGTGATTTTTCAATCTGTAAATACTGAAACAAGCACTTTACCGGATCCTAATATACCAATTGAGTTAGTGTTATATGACCTAAGTTTAGACAATTATTCAGTTATAGATAAAGTGCTTTCGTATAACTGGCAGCAGGGCTGTAAATTGATGTGGCTAAACGACTATCGCTTTATTTACAATAATTATGATGAAAATAAGAATGCTTATATTTCAACTATTTATGATGTTAAAACAAAGGTCATAAAAGTCATTAACTTCCCTGTTTATGATTGTTTTGAAGAAAAGTTTGCCCTGTCATTAAACTTTGAAAGATTAAATATTGGTAGAGGCGATTATGCATACACTAATAAAAATGAAGCGATTGATTGGTTAGATAATGATAATGATGGTCTTTTTTATATTGATCTAGAAAAAAATACATCTAAATTACTCGTTAGTATTCAAGATGCAATTTTAATTAATGAACAGACGACGATGAGAAACGCTCGACATAAATTTAATCATATAATGATTTCACCTGATGGGCGGAAAGTTATGTTTATGCATCGTTGGTTTACTGCCGATAACCGTCGTTATGATGCATTGTTAGTTTGTAGTATTGATGGGAGCAATCTTAAGGTGGTTGCAAATGATGGGATGGTGAGTCATTGCTGTTGGAATGATAATGAAAATATATTTTCTTATCTAAGAGATAAAGATATCGGAGATAAATATTTTTTAGTTAATATCGATACATCTAAAAAGCAACAGATAGGTGAAAACATTATAAATAAATTTGGAGATGGTCACCCCTCGACTTATAAAAATAAAGTGCTGTTCGACACTTATCCTGACAAATCTAGAATGAAGCATTTATTGATCTTTGATATGGCAACCTCTGAGCTAAATGAAGTCGGGAAATTTTATGAGTCGTTTGAATATTATGCCGAAACCCGTTGTGACTTGCATCCTCGCTTTAGCATGGATGGGAAAAAAGTATTTATTGATAGCGTTCATGAAAATAAGCGTTATTTATACATGATGAATGTATGAGTCCTTCTGACAAGTCATCTTTTTATATGTTAGGTTAATAAAATGAATAACATTTCAGTGTTAATGTCTCTTTACGCAAAAGAAAACCCTATTTTTTTTGAAAAATGCTTAGCCAGTTTAGTTGTTCAAACAGTAATGGCTGATGAAATTGTGATTGTATTTGATGGTCCTCAGCCTAAGGCTTTATCTGACATTGTGTCTAGTTATTCCCATAAATTGAACCTAGTTGTTGTTAATTTAGAACAAAATGTTGGCTTGGCAAAAGCGCTTAATATTGGTATAGAAAATTGTAGTGGAGCTTTTATTGCTCGATTAGATACAGATGATTATTGTTACCCTAATCGTCTAGAGCTGCAGTTAGCATATTTCTCTTCTAATGAAGTCGATATTGTAGGGTCATTTGCCACCGTTGTTGATAATTCTGGATGTCTACAAGAGTTGAGAACCTCTCCAATTACTAATGATGAAATATATAAAACGTTATGGTGTAATCCTTTAATTCACCCAAGCGTAATGTTCAAGAAAAGCACTATATTAATGTTAGATAAATATAATGAAAAATTACGCAGGAGGCAGGACTATGACCTTTGGTTTCGAGCTGCAAAATTTAAACTTAAATTTTATAATATCCCTTTACCTTTAATTTATTATCGTTTTGATGAAAGCTCTCATAAGAAACAGACGTTAAAACTAGCTTTTGAACAAGGAATTATTGGTTTTAATGGAACAAAAGCTTCCGGTTTGGGACAATTGCGAGCAATGTTATGCTTTTACCCTTTTTTGAGAACTTTATTACCGACACCGTTACAGAATTTTGTGCGCAATACTTTGCATAGATTTGATCCAAGAGGATAAATTTTTCTCATATAGCGGTATTCGATAAATAAGATACATTTTTTAATCATTTGTTGTAAATTAATTGCATAATCTCTGCTTTTTAATACATGTTGCAATAAATTATCAAAAAACACATTTATAGGCTAGAAAATGAAAGTATTATTAACTGGAGCTTCAGGTTTTGTAGGTTCTTCATTGTTGAAGATGCTTATAAATAAGAAACAAAAAGTATCCGTGGTTGTAAGGAATCACCTGCAAATAAACTCTTCTATTGAGCAAATTCAAGTAAATGAGATTAATTCAAAAACAAATTGGTCCGAGATTACGGGTTACTCTATTGTTATTCATTGTGCCGGCAGCGCACATGGAAAAGGTTTGGATACTTTGGAGCACTTTAGAGAAATAAATACAAATGGAACGTTGCACCTAGCAAAAGAAGCTTTTAAAAAAGGTATGCAACGTTTTATTTTTATTAGTTCGATAGGAGTAAATGGTAGTAAAACAAATAAGCCTTTTACCGAAGATAGTGTACCTTCCCCTTGTTCTGATTATGCTAGATCTAAACATGAGGCTGAGCGAGGATTAACAAAGCTTGCTACCGAATTAGGTTTCGAATTAGTGATTATTAGGCCCCCTCTTGTTTACGGTGCAAGTGCACCTGGAAATTTTGGGAAACTAGTCAAAATGGTATCTAAAGTTCCCCTGCTCCCTTTTGCACTATCAAAAAATGCCCGTAGTTTTATATCTGTGAATAATTTATCTGATTTTATATACCAGTGTGCTATAAACCCTAAAGCAGCTGGAGAACTTTTTTTAATTTCTGATGGTAAAGATCTTTCAATTAAAGAGCTTACAAATCTAATTGCAAATGGATTAGGAGAAAAACGATATCAAATCCCTTTGCCTTTAAATGCTCTCAAATGGGTAGCCAAAATATTAGGTAAAGAGCAATTGGCATCACAATTACTTGATGACTTACAAATTGACTCTTCCAAATCATTTCAAGTACTTGGTTGGATACCACCAGAAGAGACATCCATGGCATTTAAAAAAATACGAGAATAGCTTGTATTTTTATAAACTAACATCACTCCATAAAAATATTTTTAAGTTGATACTATGAACAAAATTTTAATCCGTACCCTCGACTTTCTAATGGCCTTCTTTGGCTTAATCGTAACAGCTCCAATTTTAATCATTGTCACTATTATTGGTTACTTTGATACTGGTTCACCGATTTTTATT
>JBLHNB010000105.1:0-18298 GCA_047621305.1 Alteromonadaceae bacterium
TTTTTACATAAAGTTATTATAGAAAATAAATTTAAGTTAAAAGTTGACGTGATAACCACGTAATAGCTTTTAACAAAAAAGTTTATGCCGCAGTGGTGGAATTGGTAGACACGCCGGATTCAAAATTTAAGACGTCTACACGTAGGTGCTTAATTTTAATAGTCTAGCGACGAATTTTACCCTTGCAAAGATTTGCAAAGAAAATTGAAAAAATATAGTATGGATTTACTATAAATTAGAACAAGAAATAGTTTACAAAGAAATCAGTTTTTAAAGTGAAAAATGACTTCTTTGCAAATTGCAATAATTGCTACAGTCCTTTGCCGCAGTGGTGGAATTGGTAGACACGCCGGATTCAAAATCCGGTTTCGAAAGAAGTGACGGTTCAAGTCCGTCTTGCGGTACCATTATATGAAAGCCCTGATTCGAAAGAGTTGGGGCTTTTTTATGTCCGAAAAATAAGATTATAATAACTTAGTCATCAAGTGGTATTAAAAAGGTTTTTACATGGCAGCTACAGCGCACGCACTTCACATATTGGTTAAGCACAAAGAAATTGCAGAAGACATTATTAAGCAATTAGGTAAAGGGGCTAAGTTTCAAACGTTAGCTAAAAAATATTCCTCCTGTCCGTCAGGTAAAAAGGGCGGTGATTTAGGCGAGTTTAAACGAGGTCAAATGGTACCCCAGTTTGATAAAGTCGCATTTAAGGGCGAAATATTAGAGCCTCACTTAGTTAAAACTAAATTTGGTTGGCACGTAATTAAAGTGCTTTACCGGACTTAATTTGTAAATGTTTTTGAATTAATGTTCTTTTCAAAATCACTGTCGTAAGACGTGTCGGTTCGAGTCCGACCGCTGTACCATCATTTATCAAACCCTGCTCATAATTGAGAGGAACTTTTTTTTATTGTTTTTTTAGTCAATTTTATAGAACCATACGGTGTGATAAATGTATGGTAGCTTAATGATTTGAAAACATTGGTTTATAAGTTAATGTAATAAGAAGTTATTCACGTTAAACCTGTGAATTAAAATTTATTTTTATTTAAGTGTGGATAAGGAAATATTATGGATTTTGTTGGAGCAAGATGGTGGAAGTTTGATTTCCATACACACACGCCAGCGTCTTTTGATTATGGAAAGGGTGATATTAACCTAAAGAACATAATGACCCCTAGAAACTGGTTGCTTGGCTATATTGCAAAGGGGATAGATTGTGTCGCTATCACAGATCATAATTCAGGTGAATGGGTCGATATGCTCAAGGATGCTTCCCAATTACTTAGAGAAGAAGGTCACTCAATTTACGTCTTCCCAGGGGTAGAAATAACTTCTAATTCTAATATTCATGTTTTGGGAATATTTGATCCTAAATGTACATCAGCTGATATTAATGCCGTAGTAGGAGCTTCTAAGTTTAGAGGTCAAATAGGCAATAGCGATAATGTTGCAGAAGAAAGTGCTGAAAATGTTATAAAAGAAATTTTAAAGGCTAATGGTGTTGCGATTCCTGCACATATTGATATGAAAGCTGGTCTATGTCAGCAGCCATCAAGTCAGACGGTTAAGCAGGTTTGTGAGCATGCCAGCGCAGTTGAGATTATATTCCCAGATCAGGAAAGAGCAGATGCTCCATTATCTAGATACAATAACTTAAATGTCGCTTTACCATCAGTTATAGGCTCTGATTCGCACCTTCCAAATCAAGTTGGGCGAGCATTTACATGGGTTAAGATGTCTGAACCTTCAATTGAAGGTTTAAAGCTTGCTTTAGTCGATGGCTCATCTTCACTTATTAGGTCGGATGGCGGGATTGATAATCCAAATCAAGCATCGAGCACATTATTAAGATCCATAAAAATAGAAAAATCTAAATATATTGGTAGAGCCAACGCTTTTGAAATTGAGTTTAATCCTTGGTTAAACTCAATTATTGGTGGGCGAGGAAGTGGTAAGTCTTCTGTACTTGAGTTTATTCGCATAGGAATGGATCGAAGTAGGGATTTACTTAATTTAAAACCAGACAATGAAATTCGTCGTTCATTTGAAAGTTTTATAAAAGTATCCACTTCAAGAGACGCCGACGGTGTCATGTTAGACGAGACTAAAATAAGTTGTATTTATACAAGAGACGGAATTGTATATTCACTTAAATGGGAAAAAGTTACTAATACCTTTTCAATAATGAGAAAAGATGGAGATGATTGGATAATTGAAGAAGGGGATGTGCACTCAAGGTTTCCTATTAAAATTTTCAGTCAAAAACAAATATTTAATTTAGCTAAAAACCCGAATACATTATTAAGATTAATTGATGAGTCCTTAACTGTCAGTAGCCAGCAGTGGAAAATGGACTGGGAAGAAAAACGTTCACACTTTGAAACTTTGTGTAGTCAAAAAAGAGAGCTGCAATCTAAGTTGTCAAACAAAAGTACTCTATTAGGTCAGCTAGCTGATAACGAACAAAAAATTAAGACATTGGAAGAGTCAGGACATAAAGAGATACTTAATTCTTATCAAAACTTTCAGGTTAAAAGAAGTGATGTTTTTCAATATGAAACTGATATTGAAGAATTAAAAAACAAAGTTAAAGCAATTATTGACTCAGTACCTTTACCTGAAATATCAACTGAAAAATATGAATTAACAAAAGATGAAGAGTTATTAGTTACACAGCACTTAACAAAATTGTCAGGTCAGGTGTTAACTTTTAAAGAATCTATCGATAATTCTTTAAGTTTAATAGAGAGGGACTTAACTGAATTTAGAACTTGGTATGGGAATAGTAAATTTAATCTTGCTCATATATCAGTAAATGATCAATACAATAAGCTTATAGAGGGTCTTGCCGCTCAGGGAATATCAAATCCATCTGACTATGCAAAACTAATCAATGATAGAGAAGCTATTAATAAATCTTTGAAAGATCTTAAAGTTATTGAAATTGAAGTAGGTGGAATTAATAACCAAATTAATATTGCGTATAAAAATGTAATCGATGCGAGAAAACTACTTACATCAAATCGTATTAATTTTTTAAATCAATATTTAAGTAACAACGATGCTATTAAAATTGAGATATCACCATTATGCGATAGAGATGAGTTAGAAAGAAGTTTCCGGAATGTACTTGGAAGACCTGATAACGCATTTTCCTCAGAATTATTTGACTCAGATAGAGAGTCTGGATTTCTCTATAGTTTAAATCGTAACTTAGAAACACTGGATAATGATGCTGAGAGCGATAAGCTTGAATCGTGGTTTTCATTAATTCATGAATTCAAGACTGAAGTGTTTAATTATCATTCGGGAGAAGTACTAGGTAACAAAGTAGGGAAGAGGTTTATCGATTTTATGGTTCAACAACCACCGCAAGTCTTTGACTCAATTAATTTATGGTTTCCAGAAGATAAGCTTACAATTAAATATCATGATGGGAACCGCTTTAAAGATGTTTCTCAAGGTTCTGCTGGTCAAAAAGCATCGGCAATACTTTCTTTCTTATTGTCATATGGAACAGAACCTCTTATTTTAGATCAGCCAGAAGATGATCTTGATAATGGATTAATTACAAATTTAATTGTTTCAAAACTACATGAAAATAAAATGAATAGACAGATTATAGTTGTTACGCATAACCCAAACATTGTAGTAAATGGTGACTCAGAGTATGTAGTAGCTTTAGAAGACAGAGGTCAAATCAGCGCGGCAGCTTCTGGATCTCTCCAAGAGATTGATGTAAGAAAAAATGTATGTGAAATAATGGAAGGAGGGGAATTAGCTCTTCAAAAGAGATATAAAAGAATGTTTAATATTTAGTAAAAGGGTAGTGGATAAGAGTTATTCTGTCCACTAGTTCAAATTTAGCTATCCACAACAATGGTAATATTGAAGACCTTGGCAACCATGGAGTAATACACAAAGTTCGTTTCCCAAATTTGGAACACCTCTATTGCCTTTTCAATAGGAAAATTACCGTATAGGGTTTGTAGTACGCCTGCATCACAATCAAAATCCAAATCTTTTGCTAGCTCGGCGTTATAACCACTGCCGACATAACAAAAGTCGGTGATGTAGCAAAACCGCCATCCGTCACCTTCATTCTCTAACCGTATTTCCACAGGGTGATAACCTCCATCATCAGCACTGTAATTAGGATCACGAAAGTTAATAGTTACGGCTTTTTCATTCTGAGATGGTGCAAGTAAATCGGCAATATAAAGTGCAAACATCGGACTCATAGGCACGGCTAATCCTTCGTGTTTAATTCGAATAGTCATGGTTTTATTCCTTTGGTTTATAGAAGGTTAATTCAGATTTTGTTGTTAAACTAAGTTTTGCTGTAATCAGGTTCGCTTGTCTGCTGGCGAATAACTGCGGTATGTTTTAGGTGGTAAGTAAATACGGTGGATTTTTCTAACGGGTTACATATCTCCTCGTTCTTTCAGGCTATAAAAATCACTTTCACCGATAATTACATGATCAATTACCGAAATATCAAGTAACTTGGCAGCATCGATAACGGTTTTAGTAAATGCAATATCGGCTTTACTTGGTTTTGATATACCTGATGGATGGTTGTGAACTAAGGCAATGGTGGGCGCATTAACGATAATAGCAGTACGTAATACTTCGGCAGGTCGTAAATTGATCGAATTGACTGTACCTGATGCCACAGTTTCATAACTCATGATGGTATTTTGGTTGCTTAGATTAACCACGATAAACTTTTCCTTAGGCTCAAACTTTAAGAAGTTAAATACCTCATAAATTCGTTTCGGGTTGTCTAATGCCTTACCTGTAATATCACATTCAATTTTTTTGAAAGTATAACGCACTTCAATTTCTCGTAGAATAGGCATGTGTTATCCCTTTGGTTTTTTAGCTGGGGATTCAAGTTAATGAGTAAAGCCTCTCGTCTGATATTCTTAAACTAGAGGCTTAGTTCTGGAGGTTATTTCTTTCTACTTAAGTGACTAGTTACCTTCTCCAAGATAGGGTCAAACTCACCTAAAGCAACAGCAGATATCACCTGCTCTATAACTTTAATTAACTGATTTTTATCGTTTATTTCTATATTGAATAACTTTGGGGCTAGCTCCAAAGGTTTATTTGAGTAACGTATTTGAAGGTAGTAAATGTTATCGATTTTTTTCCACCATTTAGATATGTTTTTTTCTACCGAGATCTTGGTCTTTAAGCCTGTTTCTTTATCGATCTGAAACTTTTCCTTGGTTGGCGTATATATCTCGTTATTTACATAGGCTTTAGCCATCAATAGCTGAACATCTAATCGTTTTAATAATTTTTGTCTTTTTGGATTACCTGCATTTTTGTCCATGGCAGGGGTTAACGTGAGTGATTTTAAAATACTCATAATAGTTTCCTTTAGGTTTGTTGTTTAAAAGCTAAATGCTTTTGGGGTTAGTTCACAAAGCCAATAGCTTTGCTTTGTTGCTTACGATTATTTTCGATGGTGAGTATTTCCAAGCATTCAGTGTGTGAAAGTTTGGAAGTAGAGATCTTTTCTCGACGTTTTAAAATTGCGAACTCGCCAGGGGTCAAAAGTTTAAGAGTAGATAATTGCTCACGTATTCTGTCAGGAAGTTCTAATTTACCTAGGCGGCGATTGTAGAGCTTTAAAACCTGCGGTGATGTGAGATATTCAAAGTGAAGTTTAAAGTCAAAGCGGCGCATAACAGCTCTGTCTAATCTCGTGAAAAAGTTTGTCGCAGCAAAAAACGGTTGATTGAAACACTCAATTTGAGTCAGTAATTCATTAACTTGCGTCACTTCCCAATTATTCTGTGCCATCTCTCTCGAACGTAACAAACTGTCAATTTCGTCAAAGAAAAGGATGGCCTCTTTTTCCTCGGCCTCACGAAATAGCCTTGCTATGTTCTTTTCACTGGAACCAATATATTTGTCCAAAACGTCACTGCATCTCACAGTGATTAACTCTTTGTTAGCTTGTTCGGCGAAGTGATTAACCACCGCCGTTTTACCTGTACCGGGCGGTCCAGTTAATAATACTCGGAGATCACCATTTTCAAGAACCGTATTAGTAATTTGTTCTATAGCCTGATTACCACCTTTAATATTGAGAAACTCAGTGGAAAAAGGTAGTTGTGGCTTGTATTGCATCTTATGTTCATCAAAACCACAGGCCGATAACGTTTCATCTATCATATCGAGTATCGTGGCTTCGGCTTGTTTACCCGTTAGCTCAAGGGTGTTACATACAAATGCTGAGTTAGTGATGTGGGCAGGAGTTACATGTTGCTTAGCAGCCAGCATCGTTTTAAAGGTTTTAGATAATCTAAGGCCTTTACTCACTTTGCTAATGAGGTTTTCCATCACTCTGTTATCAGGTACATGAATATGTTTAACAAAGCTAAAACGTCTAATACAGCTAGCAGGAAGGGCATCAGCGAAATTTGTGATCCAGACGGTTGGAACGGTATTTGTTTCTAAAATGCTATGTAGAGTTTCTTTGTCCAAACCACGGCTTGATATACTTTGGGTAAAGATGTCTTCGGCTTCATCCACCACCAATATGTTTTTTTCATCATGACTTACTACGGTTTGAATTAAACGATGGTACTGTAATCTTAAGCCAGAGCTACTGATGTTATTATCATAATTAGTTTCGTTTTGATTAATATCATTACCTAAAGGTTTAATGGCTATCAGTGCCGAACCCACAATATCAGCAAGTAACCTACTAAGCTGAGTTTTCCCCGTGCCCGCATCGCCCCAAAGAAGAATATTCACACCAACTAGAGAATGGTTTACCGCCAGCGTTAAAAATTCGATTAAGGTATTGATATCAAGGTGGGTTATATCCTTGGTGGTTAATTCGCTGCTTGGTTGAAGTTGAACCAAAGGTGCAATTAATGTTGTGTAACTATCTATTTTATCACCAATCAAACCATCAATAATGCCTCTGGGTAGCCCAACTAAATCCATTGGGTGTAGGCTACAATCTTGAAAAACACCTGTTTCAGATAAGGCCAAATTAATATTAATTATCTCGGTTTCATCAATGCCTATCATTGAAGCAAATAGGGCGTTTATATACATATCCGAAGGTAATGTCTGTTGAATGAATTCGTTTAAACCGCCATTGGTGGTCATTGTTACCATCAATCGTAAAACCTTCCACGCATTGTAAGGTAGCTCCAATCCACAGGCTAACACTTGGCAGTTATGTGACAGGTCGGTGTTAATATCTTTGCTTAGCCTGTTATAGAAGTGGTTAGTTAATTGCTCAAATTCTTCAAGTGACTCGTTGGTTAACTTCATATTCGTACCACATATCGATTTAATCATGCTGCCTTTGATATTGAGTAAATCACTGGGGTCGATATAGCCTGAAATCATAGCTCGATGAGCAAATGTTGTTGCTAATGGCTGATACATGTTTGCAGGTAAAAGCTCAGCATATTGTCTTGCCATAATGCCCCCTGTTATCTAAATAAACGTGAACGTGAATGTGTATTAGTAAGTGTTGAACCATGATTGTTACCTTGAATTGCTTTGTATCCAAGGTAACAGGTTAAAAACGGGATTGTCTGGCTGTTTCTGACAAAATTGTTTAGCTAAGTACAAGGTAACTCAGGGTTGTTATTTGTAATTTTTTAGTAGTTAAACAAAATGAGGAATTATCGATGGAACAAGTACAGAACCTAATAACAACGACATTAAAAACCAGTGAGTTACCTTTTGAATTAGCACCAGAAGCAAAGCATTGGTTCGTAAGTGAGTTAGATAAGGTAAACAAACCAAATAACTACAGAGAATGCTTCTTAATCTTTCCTGATAGATTTATTGACCATCAATCCTTATTGTCCATCGTAATATTTCAAAGCATAGGTAAGCAATGTTGGGAGATAAGAAATATTTCAATTTATCAGGTAACCGAACAAGGCCAATCAACTGAGTTGGTAGGGGTAATTGATGGGGAAAGTAGTGAGTTTGATATAATTGAAAAAGGCTTTATACGGGACAATTTACTTAACCAATGGCAAGTAGGTATTATTCTGGATATTAAGTATCATCAAATAACGGATGAGCAGAGTTTTAATTCTCAACATCTGAAGCTGCTGTACTCTACAGAACACGAAGCTATTGTTGATTTTGAAGAACAAAAACCAGAGCTTTGCCGTACTTAATTTACTCTAACTTTGAAGGTTGTTGTTTATTAAGCTATTGTTAATAAATAAGCCAAGGAGGGTGGTTATGAGCAAAGACGATTTTAAGCGATTCGAATTCCTATCAGAAAAATCTATTTTCGGTGATCCCACAAAAGATGAGTTGTTCGAACTTCAACAACTTATGGCTTTCTGGAATGCCAGCGTGCAAAATAAAGAACAATTATCTAGAGGCTTTTAAACAAGGAAAGTAAATGAAAAAGTTGGTACTGATCGTGGTGGTCATTATTGCCATATGGTCTAAGTATAATCAAAAAGCTATTCCAGTAGAGCAGGAGGTTGATACTGCTCCTACAATCGTTAAACAAACCTTTCCTAAAACTAATAAAACACAATTTACATGTGATGGTCGTCAGCATTGTAGTCAAATGACTTCTTATGAAGAAGCCAAGTACTTCATTCAACATTGTCCTGATACTAAAATGGATGGTGACCATGATGGAATACCTTGTGAAAGACAATTTGGCCGATAATATTTTGATAGTGCTAATCGTCACTTTTGCCACATTCGAGACATTAGTACTAACGGGCTAAAGCTGAATTATGGTTAGTTTTTGTATCTATAACGCTTTCTAGCAGCAATAAAATAAGCGAGGAAAGAGCAAAAGCCAACTATTTTTTATCCTTGCTAGGTAGCCTCGCTTCGCAGGTCATTTTTTTGATTTAAAAAACCTAGTACCTACATCATATAGAGATACAAGAGTGGTTGTTACCGGCACCCCCCCAAAAGCGATACCATCAGTAAGAAGAGTGCCAGCATATTTACCTGTAATGATTCCGATATCTTTATTTCTTGTCTCCAAAGATTTAGATGCAGTAATAATTCCTGTGATTGAGTCTATCCGTTCCTTTTGACCAAGATAGAAAGCCACTTCGGAAAGGACTATTGGCTCAGGGCTTTTAAGTAGCCTAGTTGCATTTTTTAAGGCCTCTTCAATATCTATATTTACTTCAGGACGTTGAGGCTTATGTTCAAGTGCTAATTTCAGCGATTCATCACGTTTATAGTATGAGTAATTATGAATTGATACATTATCTCGAAAGTTAGGGTGACTTATAAATGGTTCTACATTATCTTCTTTTGCAGCGGCTAAGATTAAGCCAAGCCCATGACCGATACCATATGGCTCGAGTCTCCAAGAATATTCAGGACCTAAACTTTTTCTTCCTGTCTTTTTAAGATATTCCTCAGTCCTCTCTTTACCTGCTCTAATATCGTATTCGGAAGGAGGGCCGAGCATAATTGCCTCGGACAAGTTATCAATTTGATTGTTTTTTTCTAGTTCGATAGCAAGTTCTTCGTATTTGTATAAATCTTTTGGTACTACCATTCCTTTGTGTAGGGCCCATCGCAATATTTTGGGGCCAGTGACCCATGACTTAGGATCTAACTTTTCGTTAATTGATGGAATGCCTAAAGGCTCTGTTTTATACCTACCGTTCCTATCTGGTAGAAGTGCAAATTTACTGTCAGTACCGAATCCTGTGATGAAATCCTTCTCTTTAAAATGGTCATAACGTTGCGACACCCAAACTTCTGAATGTCTTATATCAACTGAAGCCAGTACAGCTAACAATCTTGCCGGATCAAAAATCGTTGCAGCATCAATAATTATTGGTTTCATAATTCCCTTTTAAATTGGCAGAGCATAAATGCAGCAGCAGGTTAATGACTCAAACAACTGAGGAAAAAACGGTGCGGTGCGAAGGTTTTAACTGTTTCGTGATTTGCTTTGTTAGCCATTTATTTCATTGCCCGACTTGTATAGATAGTAAAACTCACTAAAAGCAGTGAAAATCCACACAACACTTCATAGACTGACAATAATTTTGTATACCATTGATTTGGTAAAAAATCGCCATATCCTAGCGTGGTTATAGTGACACCACTAAAGTACAGAGCATCTATAGCGTTTTTGATTCCTTGTATGGCGTCAGTATGAAGGCCATTAGAGGCCAGAACATAGTACAGAGATCCAAAGGTGATGATTAATTCAATGTAGCTAGAGAAAGCAAGATTCAGTCTCATTTTGAAATAACTATAGCGATTTCTATGCGATAGTTTATCAAAGGCATCTGAGACAAACGCAAAAAATATTTCATTAACTCTTGAGAAAAGTAATAAATATCCAATGAAAAACTGCCATGAGGTGCTAAATGTATTGTCGATTTCTTTCGGCCAAATTGATAGACCTACAAAAATAACTATCGAAATAATCAGCCAGCAACGGTTTAGAAAGAAGATAGCTTTAAATTTCCCTAGCCTGCCTTGCCTTTTCGCCATCATGTTTTTGATTAGATGAGCGACCATAAAAGATGGTGATAGTAGATACTTAATCCACATCAGTGTTTTTTGTAATAAGTACCGCATAGCTGATTTATTCTTGTTGGTTAACGTCCGCATAAGGAGCTAAATAATTGTTAACAAAATGGGACATCCCTAAATTACTATATCAGAGCAGGAATAAGTTTATCAATTCATTAGAAAATATATGGCAAAAAATCTTAGCCGAATGTCAGGAATGCGCACAATGACACACTTTTAGGGTCACCTCGTAAGATTAAAATACCTAAATCAATTGTGTTGCTCGGCTATAAGTTAATCCTATTATTCTTTATTGAACGTTTTGATCACTTCTGCAAGCTCATCCTCTTCACAATAAAAATAAGCGGTCGGTAAGCCTAGTACCGTTGCCACCTTTTTAATAAAACTAAAATCAGGTGTATGGACACTATTTTCATATTGACTCATTCGTGCACTAACAACCACTTCATCAAGCCCTGCTTTAATACCCAACTGTTCTTGGGTAAAGCCAGTGTTTTTTCTCGCTTCTCTTAAACGCTTTGCCAAAGGCGACTGTGCTTCTGAACTCATGCTTAACTCTAAGTAAATCAAATTTCTAAGTTATTCTTAAGTTTTTTGTTGCCTTTTTTACTAAGGAATACTTAGAATGAGTAACTTAAGTAATTCTTAGAATTGGATCGAAATTAACAGGGAGATGATGTGGCTGTTTACAAAATAATATTCAAAGGAGAGGTTACCAGTGATGGAAATAGGGTTAAAATTGAAGCAGCCCTAGCAAAGTTTTTCAAAATCCCTGTAGAGAAAGCTTCTGTCCTTTTTAATGGTAAAGCCTACGCACTAAAGAAGGGATTAGAAGTTGATAAAGCCATTTCCATGCAGCAAAAGTTTTCAAAGATTGGGGTTGTAACTCACTTAGTTAAAGAAGAGGTAGTTGTTGAAGATATAACGACTCAAGAGCCTGTTGACAGTGAAACTTTAGAGCCAACTTCTTCAGAAGAGGTTAGCAATGAGAATGAGTTGAACCAAGAATCTAAGGATATATGGTTGGCACTAAAGACTACTGCAACTTTTATTGGGTTAATTTCTGCTATTGCCTGTATATTGGTTTACTTCATTATTGCGCCCCATGAAAAAGTAGATGGCACTCTAATTCCCTATTTGGGATGGATCGTTATAATAAACATTGCATCTGCCAAGTTTACTTGGTCTATATGGCAGTCTTATTACTTAGGTGTCATCACTGATGTAAATGCGGATTTATTTAGCTTTCCTGCAAGTGATGTTGAAAACTCAGTCAAAGACATCCTTACGTTTAAGAAGTTTAGAAATTTAGCTAAAAGAAATTCATTCCCAATAACTCAAATCAGGGCTTTGAATAATGAAACTAAGAGGTGGACGACAAAATCAACTAATTCAAAGGGACAATCGAGAAGCAAAAATCATGTTTCATGGTTGCTTAATGTGTCAGGTGATTTTGGATCGCAACAGTTTGAATTTAGTTCAAAGCAGAAACGTGATGAATGTAGATCAATGCTGTTTATGGCTACAAGACGGTTAGGTAATACCTCAAGAGGTAGTAGTGATTTTAATTTTGATGGCTAAATTTCTCCTATAAAACTATACTGGTTAAATATACAGTTAATTGATTTTGCATTATGAAAGTTATACCTATTTATATTGAAGCTGGGATCTCTGGCTTCGAATCACCTGCCGCTGAATATAAAGAGCTTGGTCTGTCATTAGACCAACTGCTTATCCGCCACCCTAATGCGACCTTTATTGGTCAAGCCTCAGGACAATCAATGGAAGGTATTGGCATATTTGATGGGGATTTACTTATTGTTGATCGATCGCTAACCGCAAGAAATGGTGATGTAATTGTAGCTAATTACAATGGTTGCTTTGTATGTAAGCTAATTGATAAACCACATGCAAGGTTGTTATCCGCCTCAAAAGTTCATGCCCCAGTAACGATAATGCCTGAAGATGACTTTCAATTAGAAGGTGTGGTTACTCGATCTATTCGGCTTCATCATCCAGCACCTGAATTAACCGCATGTATGCACTAGTTGATGCCGTCTCTTTTTATGCCAGTGCCGAAAAGGTATTTGACCCAAGCATAAGAAACAAACCCGTGGTTGTTTTAACAAATAATGATGGGTGTATTTGTGCTGTTTGTCCCATAGCAAGAAGGTTAGGCATACCCAAGTTTGAACCTTATTTTAAAGTGAAATGGTTACTACAAAAGCATGGTGTCGTTGTTCGCTCATCTAACTACGAGCTTTATGCCGACTTAAGTGAAAGGATGATGAATGTTATTGCTCGGTACTGTGATAACTCTTATGTTTACTCTATTGATGAATCATTCTTACATTTCAAAAACTACGGGAATTTAATTACTGATTGGCATAAATACGGCCATGAAATAAGGCGAGCCATATGGAAGGAAACAAAGTTACCAGTCGGGGTAGGTTTTGGCACTACATCAACACTAGCAAAGGCAGCCAACCATGCGGCTAAAAAACTCAGTGGCTATAATGGTGTGGCGGTAATAGATAATGCTCAAAGCGGTAAAGCAATACTAGAAAGAATGGACGTAAATGAGGTGTGGGGTATTGGTAGGAAAATATCTCAGCGTTTGAAACAGCAGGACATTAAAACAGCTTATCAATTATCAACTCAATGCCCTAAAGCAATGCGGAAACAATTTAGCGTGGTAACTGAGCGAACCGTTAATGAATTAAACGGCATTAGTTGTTTGTCGTGGGATGACATTAGAGAGCCTAAGCGAGAAATATTTTCAACGCGTAGCTTTGGACAGCGTATTGTTGATATTCATACATTACAATCAGCGTTAACAACACACGGAGCTATTGTCACTAAGAAAGTGAGAAGACAGTCATCGTTAGTAAAAAAGTTAATGATTTTTGCATCTAGCTCGCCCCATGATGATAACTACTATAAACAAACGATGATTTATAAGTTTCCTGTAGCAACAGATAATAGCTGTGATATTGCCAAAGCAATTGCTTTAGTACTTTCAGATATTTTTGTTGAAGGTGTTCGTTTCTATCGTTGTGGTGTTGGTGCCATTGAATTGGAAAGTAGAACGTTTCAACAACCTGACTTATTCATGCCCGATAATTCAAATCCAGTGTTAATGAATTGCCTTGATCAAATTAACAATCGTTATGGTCAAGGCACGTTAAAAATCGGTGCTGAAGGACAATCAGAATCATGGCAAATGAAGCGTCATTTTTTAAGCCCTCAGTACACAAGCAACTGGCGAGATATACCCAAAATTCGTTGCTGAGCTAAATCGTAAATGATGGAGAATAATATTTATGTGTGGAAGGTTCAACGCTACATTTGATGGAGGTGTTAAGAAACTCTATACCAGCCTAAAAATTAACAAGGTTATCGATAAACCCATTGATAGTCGATTCGTAAAAGCTGCTGATACCGTTTCCATTATTAGAAATATAGGGGAACAACGTCGAGTGGAAAATGCTGTTTGGTGGTTATTGTTAGACCAAACTGAAAATGGATTTAAACCATCTAAATTTACGTCCTTCAATACACGATACGATAAGTTAAATACCCCAAGAAGTGCAGGCTATCAAGCATATCGTAGCTCACGATGTATTATTGCAGTTAAAGGTTTTGGTGAAACGGAATTTGTGAATAAAAAACCTGTTCATTACTACGACATGGAAGCTGAATCAGGCGGTTTAATATTGGGTGGTTTGTGCCGTGAATGGCAACACCAAGCAACAGGTGAAGTTAAACTAAGTTGTTCGGTAATAACGTTACAGGCACATGACAAATTAAAACATATTCATAGTAAAGCTATGCCGTTAATATTACCGCAAGAATCATCACTAATAGACAGGTGGTTAGATCCTCAATTTAATGAAGTTGATCAATTTGAGCCTTTGCTACGACCCTACCTACCACAGACTTTAATTGCACATCGAATTGATAAGCCTATGACTCATCAGGTGATATCAGAGTCACAAGTTATCAATTATGATTAACATTACTTTAAATACAATAATGCTTGGAGCTGATCTTTTAATAACTTAATGAGCAAAGTATTAAAGTTTTCATCGTCTACTTTCAATTCACATTTGTTCAGTTTATTGGTTAGCTTCACCCTGTCAGTATTATTTTTTGTTCGTCTTAAAGCGGAAACACCGAAATCTTTAATAATATTCCAATCGATAGACTTACTTCCAAACATGCTTTCTACCTTAGATTTATCGAAAATCATCAGGCTTGAAAAAACACTAGTTAACTCATTAACATGCTTAAATTTCAGCCCACCAAGCTTTTTAATATTAAAAGGTCTGACTGTTATTTCAAATCTTGTTTTTACGTAGGTTTCATTCTTTAAATTAGCCTGTAAAATTTTATTATAAATAATCACCCTTAGGGCTTTGCTCGAACCAATAATCTTAGATTCCACTTCTCCAAGTTGGTTAACAAACTGTTTAAAATAAGTACCTTTATTTAAACTAAATAAGAGATCTTCAACGGTATATCCATCACCATCAAAAGTAACATCAAATCTTGTGATATTAGCATTCAATATTCTATGCCTATAATCAGCACCTATTATACTTTTTAGTATCTTATAAAACGTAGATAAGTCTTTGTTGTTAACATTTTCTGGGTTGTGTGAAACCTTTAAAGCATTAATTTTTTTAAATACAGGGTCTAGAAGAACAGTGATTTTCTTATTTTTCTTATCTTTAATGTTAAATACGGACATAAATTTAGCCCTAGTATCGTTACGTTTGTTAAACGTGATTCTGGAATGTTTTTTTACAGCTTTGTCTAACTTTTGGGCTAGTTTTTTAGCTTCTCTTTTTGTTAAGTAAATAGTTATTTCAATATTATCAAGAAATACGTCACTGCTAAATTCGGGCGTTGCAAATTTGCAATTCAAGCTACTGTAATCAGAATAATTGATTGGCTTAGCTTCTATTGCATCGTTATTAGTGATGATAAGCATTGATTTAGCAGGTTTGTATTGTTTGTAACTAGTTAATGTATCGTAAGTTGCTTGGTTCAGCATGACACTATCAAATTTAGAAAGGTCACAATTAAATTTTAGTATTGCATCATCAAGTGTTAGTTCAGACTTAAGCTGGTTAGTATGATCAATGACTGTGATGTTATAGTCTTCAGACTTATTGTTAAGCATCGGGTACTCCAATAAAGATTAAACTGACTGGGTTAATAAGTGATAGACGTCCATGTCTTATTCAAATTACTTAGGATTATGATAATGAATCAGCTAGCTTTTGAAGCTCTTCAATAGCATCAAGTAAGTCACCAATTTCATTTGGATCGTATTTATCTTTATTGGTAGTCAACTTTGATAAAGTACTTTTTTGTATTCGAATATTAGAAATTAATTCTGAAATACCTATTTCGCTTTTTGTGTTTAAATAGTCAGTATGATTCTCAGGGGTGATATGCTCTAAACTACTGAGTTCGACCGTCGTATAATCATCTATGGCACCTTTATTGGTTACCTCAATAAGATCTAGTTGTTTGGCATGTGATTCTGCAACGGCTTTAACTAGAGTACCTGTGATTTTCTTGATTTCAGATATCGATTTAACTTTTTCCTGACACTCTTGAAATACTTTTAAAAGAAATGCGTCACCATATTGTTTCTGTACTTCAATTAATTTGTTGCAGACAAGGTCATTTTCATTACCAATGCTCATTAATAAATTGGGATCTTTTAGTTGGTTGATGTGCGATGCACCTAAATATAAAAAAACTAATATTTCAGTATTTTTAAACGTTTTTACAACGCTGTCGCTTGAAAGATCAAAAAATTCAGAAAAATACTGCCCTTGTGTCATACCTTTTACTTTAGGAAGTTTGAAGCTAATAGATACATAAATTAGCAGTCTGTAGAATAATTTGGCATTGACTATTACTGATTTCCAACTTGACAGTCGTTGCTCGGATAAATAATCACCATTTATTTCCAAATTAAGTAAATCATGTAGCGCCTCCTCACAACTTGCATTTAGGTTAAAGGTTTTCATAGCAAAGCTAGGTATAACTGTTGGGGAGGAGGTGGTTAAATATTCCTCATATTGTTTTTCACATTTTTCGATTTTGTCTTCTATTTCAGCATCGACTGGTTTGGGTGTTATCGATCTCAAGCTTCGTACTGGTTTATAGTTGGAGTTCGTTACTGGTCTTTTAAATCTGCTTTGTGGGTGTCGTGATTTAGGTTTCATATTTGTAAATGTTTTTTTTGTAATCGTCATAATTTTAAATCCAAAAAAGTATAATTTTAAGGAGCAATACTTTTTACGGAATTGCACCTTCGAATAGCCGTTTTTATAAATTAAGGTTTAAAGATTCTTCAAATGAATCTCGTATGTTCTTAAGTTCAGCAATATACTTGATGCAGTTAGCACTGGTGCTTGGTGAGTAATTTTTTAAGGTTTTATTTGCTGTGACATAGATTTGGTTAAGTATTTGTAGCTTTAACATACCGTCATTATTTAACGTTCGATTTAGCGTTTCTGATGACTTGTATGTACATTCACCGATACAAAACTCAAAACAAGTCAATGAGTCAGGATAAAAAAGAGGTATCCCTAACTCTTCGGTGAAGCTGTTAAATATTCTTATCTCTCCGAATGGGCGGGCATCAACAACGTATCCCAACTCATCAAAGAACGACTTCAATAAACCAATAATCATACCTGTACCGTCGAAGCTTTTATTAACAATATCAACGTCTTTTTCAGCCATATTTCTTATGTTTAATGCACTATTAAGGAAAACCTCGGCAATAAGTTGTTGACAATTAGAGGTTAAAATTTTATTAATGCTAAAGGCGTTTTGGAGTAAGCGCATAGTAAAAAATTCAGAGATGTATTCTTCGTTAAGAGCAAAAGGAGTTATCAGTGGAATAACATTATCTTTAAACCTAAGTAGGGTTGGGCATATATTTGGAGATAAATTTTCAGCCCAAAAAAGTAAGTTGGTAGATTCAACTTGTTCATGCTTTTGATTATCACTTAAAGGGGGGATTTCTATAGCCGAACAATAAAATTTAAGAGTATTATTGTTTTCAAATTGCTTCTCTTTACTAGTAGTATTTTTGTGCATTAGATTATCTTCTTGTTAATGTAAAAAGATGAATTTAAAGCATTAATAGAATTTTATAATTGTAATTAATAAATAATTAATTAGGCTGTACAATAGCTTTACTTAATGGGGTGACTGATATTGGCAGGTTTTAATTTTACACATTTAGATAAACGCTTAGATAAATTACTTACAAATGAACTTTCGGATGGTGATGACCTTGACGATTCAATGTCTCAACAAGAACAAATGCTGAAAAGATTTGAATTTATAAATAATCATATAGTAGTTTTGATAAAGCTATCTAATCAAAAAGTTGATAATAAGAAATTATTAAGTAAATTCTCTTTCGAAACAGTAAGCTTTTTTTTATACCAATATTTGGAAGAAAAAAATTATGGCAGACCTTATGTTTATGAAACTGATATATCCTTAGCTAAAGATATTTGTGAATTTTCAGGGTATAAAGATATTAATGAAAAAAGTATAAGTGTTCGAATAAATACTACTTTAACAGAGCTATGAAGTGGCATAGTTAATTTGGCCACCTACTTAGAGGTGTTATTATACACCACATTAAACTTAGGTGACAAAATGACAACATTAAAAAGACCAACATATTCAGCCGAATTTAAGCTTGAAGCAG
>JBLHNB010000106.1:0-18255 GCA_047621305.1 Alteromonadaceae bacterium
ATCAATTTGCCATCATCATTATATGCATCTGGCTGAGCATCGACGGTAAACATGAAAATTTCACCTAAGCCGGTTGCTATGGGTCCCAGCTCTGGTTCTACTCCAAAAGGTAAATCTGATTTTGCTGATATTAAACGTTCATTCACCAATTGTCTGGCAAAATATATATCCGTGTCATCACTAAAAATGGCAGTAACTTGTGATAAACCATAGCGTGAAACAGAACGTGTACTCACTAAATTAGGTAACCCGGCCAATGCGGTTTCTAATGGGTAAGTAACGCGCTGCTCAACTTCTAGCGGTGTATATCCGGCCGCCTCTGTGTTGATCATCACCTGAACATTGGTGATGTCAGGGACGGCATCAATTGGCAACTTGGTAAAGTTCCAAAGGCCAAGCCCTGCGAAGGCGAGTACCGCCAACATAATAATTGAGTTTCTACGAATAGAAAATCTGAGTAAATATTCGAGCATTATCTTTCCTTTAAGGAGTAAAGCTTTAAAAATAAGTCTTTAAAAGTAAGTCTTAGAATTAATACCTTTAACAGCAAGGCTTTTTACTAACCATTAGAATTAAAAGGGAAACCCTTAGTGATCGTGTGATGCGCCAGACTTTTCAACATCGGCTTTGAGGATATAACTATTCTCAGTGACATATTCAGTGCCTACAGATATACCGCCTAAGACCTCAATTTCATCAGCTACTATACGGCCTAATTCAAGCATTCTTACTTCATATTCATTGCCAACCTTGGCATAAACCACAGTGAAATCGCGAAAGCTTTGTAATGCTTTACGCTTTACAGCCATTCCTACGTCAAATGAGCCAATTTCAATTTGTGCCGTCACAAAAGAGCCTGCAGATAATAAGGAGTCACTGTTGTTGACTAAGACACGAAATAGCTTCGCCTGATCATTCCTAACGTTCAATACTCGGCTATCAATTTTACTGATGTATTTTTCTTCAATACCATTAATGCTCAGTGTTGTTTTTGCGCCAAGGCTTACTTTAGCTAAATTCAAAGGAAAAACAGCGAGCTCTGCCACTAAGGTTTCATCATTTGTCACCGCAAGTAATATTCGGCCTCTAGATTGTTCACCTGAGGTGGTGTTAACTGCAATGACAATACCTTTTTGAGCTGATAAAATCGGATACGACTGCAAACTTTCATTACTTTCCACGGTAAGTAATAATTGACCTTTCTTAATTTCATCTCCTAATTTAACGTGAACTTTTTTAACTAAGCCATCAAATCGTGCATAAACATTATGGCTCGCATCGGCTGGTAATGTTAACTTGCCAAAGACTTCAATGGTTTTATGAAATGTTGAGGGACCAACAAATTCAGTAGAAATTTCCATTGCCACTGCAATTTTTTCGTCAATACTTGTTCGTCCTTCAAAGTTGTCATATTGCCAACTATATGTTTTTCCTTGGTACGTAGCGGTAAGTGAAACAGTAAACGAGTGCGGCTCATAGATAACCATATCACCACGAAGATACGGACCTTCTTGAAAAAAATTTATGTCATCTACACCATCACCTAATCGAGTCAACTTTACATTAAGTTCCACTTTCGCTGGGTCGATAGCTTTACCATCCGCTGTTGCCCAGACACGAAATTCAGGGGGAACACCTGTTTCAAAAATGGCGAGTTCAATGGCAAAATTATCTTTTCGTAACATGCGGCCACGATGTGCACCTTTTTCAGGCTCTACTTCGGTAACTTTGGGTTCTGAAGATGCATAACTTGAAAAACTGATTGTTAAGTAGGCAACTAAAAGTGCGCTTATTAAGGTTAAGGCTTTAAGTATTTGTCTCATGGTTATTTCTCGTTACTCTTTTCGTGAAAGAGAGCGTTAAAGGGAGCGTTTGAAGCTTTATTGATGACTTTATCAAAGGTCTTTATAAAAGGTAAAAGTGATGCTCCGGTTAAACGTTCTATTTCAATATGGTTTAAATGGGCATTTTGATAGGCAGCAATCAAGTCTGACTGCGCCGCTAATAATTCTTTTTGGGTATTCGTCCACTCGGTATAGCTATAACGACCAACCTTGTAAGATTTTTCTGCTTCGACAAAAGCTTGTTCAAGTACAGGGATAACATTTTCAGTCATGGCATGAATAACATGTTGGCTATGTTTCATTTGCTCAATAAGCACATAAAGCTGTGTATTCAATTGATGAATAAGGGCTTTTGACGCTGTTTCTAATTCGCTTTGCGAGGCGCGTAATGCATTTATTTTACCTTGATTTTGATTACTATCACCAAAAGGAATTGAAACCCCAGCGACTAAACCAAAATCATCAGTTGTTTCATAACGACGTAACCCTGTTGATATTTTCCATAGTGGTTTAGTTTCAATACGAGCAAGCTCAATTTCAGACTGGGCAATGCGCTGCTTTGTCGCAAAAAGGCTTACTGAAGGCAGTTTTTTTAAATGAGTAAATAATGAATCCACATCATGGCTATTGCTTAAAGCTATGTGTGGTAACGATAATAAAGACCCTATGATGTGAGTTTCTTTATGCTGGCCGGCCTGACCCTGTCCTTGCCACTGCGCCAATAATTGATATTTACTGGCATCTACTTCATGGCTTAAATCTTCAAGTACTAATTCGCGTTTAGCCACTTCGGCTTGCGATTTTAGTTTATCAACTAAAGACGATTTCCCTGCTTTTACCCGCTTAGTTACTGACTTAAATGAATCAACGGCTTGCGTTAAGCTTAACTTAGCCAATTTAAGTTGTTCTTCATAGACTAATACTTGGATAAAATATCGTGCTGTTTGTGCGGCTAAATCTAACGCTTTAATTTCTCGCTCTAATGCAAGGGCTGAACCCTGGGTTTTAGCTGTTTTTACTCTGCTTTTTACGAGCGAGTCATCTAAAATCCAAGCGATAGATAACGTCGATTGTGCACTTTTAAAACCACTGTGTTCACCTGTGCCCAACGCATCTTGAAGGGTGAAATCAATTTCTGGTCGAGACGAAATACCAGCCTGTTGTGTATAACCTTTATATATATCAGCTTGATGAGCGAAGCTTTTCAATTCTGGATGCATATAAATTGTTTGAGCAATGGCACTAGGTAAATCAATCGATTTATTGGGGCTAGTTGCTGCGTTTGTATAAGCTGATAGGGTTGAAGTGATTATTAGCACAGCATAGCTACAGTTAAGTTTTGAAAAAAAACGTTTGTCAGTCGATTTTTTATTTGTGCATGATTGAGCAAATAGTTTCATGTTAAATTACTTTTTATAGTGTTTAATGATTGAATAACGTTTCAATGCCGTGATGGAGACTATCTACCGATGTTGTTGAGATAACAGCTAAGAGTATGATCCCAAATAAAACGATTTTAATAGGAAAGGGCTTGAGCTGATTATCCGTTAATAATTGCAGCACGCGTTGTTCAATGGATTGGCGACAAAAGTGAACTAACAGTTCATTTTTATATTTTTCATCAAGAGAATATTTAGCGGCTAATTTTGTAAACTTCACTAAGGTACTCGCAACTTTGTGGGCTTGTCGTTGGCTTTTTACAAAGAAAGAGTCTGCTGCTTGCTCCATAGTAATTGCCATCATGGCTACCTGTATTTGTTTCACATTAGGGGTGAAATAGGCAGCAAAAAATGAAAATAACCATTTCTTTAGTGGGTCGTTATAGTGTGCATGAGCGAGTTCATGCTGAATAATTATCTCGATGTCATCAGTACTTAATTGCTCGATTAATCCGGTAGAAACAAAACAAGAGGGGTGGCTTAAACCACCAGTAAATGCTGTCGGAATCGATGAGTCTATAATAAAAACGCCTGCATTATTCTTTGTGCCTAAGGTACGTAAAATCTTTACTTGATGATTGTTTTTGTATGCCAGCATTATTTTTCTCACTGCAATATAACAAGTGAAACTGATAAAAATAATCAAGCTCATGCTATGCCAGCTTACAAAGTAAAAGATATCAGGGTGATGCCAGTGCGCTAATGCTGTTAACCATGTAAAACTTGCCGTTGATTGAAAAAAGGGACTAAAAAATATGCTAACAAATAAAGCCATAAGCCAAGGTGAAAGTACAGATAACCATAATAACGATTTACGGGTAGATATCGTATAACGGTGGATTTTGTTTTTTACAGAACTAAACAATAACGAAATAAAAACATGGGCAACACTAAAGGATAACACCGCTATGGTAAAGAGATTCAGTGCTAATGCCCATTCGCCATAAATCATATTTTTACCTTAGTTTGTAACTTTTGGCGTTGTTGCTCGATCATAGCTTCCAATTTATCTAACTGCTTTTCGTCGAGGTCAGATGAAATTGAAGAAAAAGCCGCGACAATGCTATTTTCATCTTCCGTGACAAAATCATGCGTAATATTTTTTATTAATTGACCAATCAATTCTTGGCGGGCAACTTTTGGATGATATTGATAAGCGTGACCGTTTTTTACTCGGTTGAGCAGGTCTTTTTTAAATAAACGCTCTAACGTACTTTGAATGGTATTAAGAGAACCGCCGCGATTTTTTTCAAAATGACGATGGACCTGCTTGGCATCAGCAGGTTGGCTTTTCCATAAATACTCTAGCACTTGTTTTTCTAATTCACCGAGTAACATAAATTTGTATCACCACTTTGTCAGCATGTTTTTAGCACGTACAGGTGCGATAATAGTGCCACAGTAAAAACCGAGAGGCAATCGGTTTTTGTTTTATTATCTAATAAAATTTCTTAATACAACGACTTAACGCATTAGATAAAACGGCTACTTTAACTGTTATTTTAAGTAGCTTTTAAGAATAGAAATTACGTCTTCTACTTCTGTTAGTCGTTGTTCTTTCGTCATGTCTTCTGCTCCTAAATGCTCTCTTAAATGAGCTTCTAATACTTCCTTCATCAGCCCATTAACCGCCCCTTTAATTGCTGCTACCTGTTGTAAAACAGCCATGCAATTTGGTTCTCCTGCTAATGCCGTTTCTAAAGCGAGTGATTGACCTTTTATTCGCCTGACCCGACTGAGCAGCTTTTTTTTACCAACAATGGTATGTGACATGATTTTCCTTTACTTGAAAAGTAATATATTAGTTTATAGTGTACTGGAGTATAGTATACTAGGGTATAGTATATTGTAAGATTTAAATGGCGGCTATTTTTACCTAGCCTAAAGTAATGAATTTAGGGGATTCAATGAAAAATGACAGTGGTATTCAGTGGCAACATACTCATAATTTCGGTATTGACAGTAAGCTCCATGAAAACAAAGTAAAAAGTGTTTTTTGGTTAACCACCGTCATTATGATACTTGAAATTGGTGCTGGTACTTGGTCGGGGTCTATGGCACTTCTAGCCGATGGCTGGCATATGGGCACTCACTCTGCGGCGTTTCTCATTGCTATTTTTGCTTATTCGTATGCTAAAAAGCATGCCCACAATAAGGATTTTAGCTTCGGTACTGGCAAGGTAAATTATTTAGGTGGTTTTGCCAGTGCGATTGCATTGGCGATCGTTGCCTTGATGATGATAATAGAGTCAATGCAACGACTATTTGAACCTCATGCTATTCATTTTAACGAGGCAATCGTCGTTGCAATTATAGGTTTAGTTGTTAATGTCGTCTCTGTTTTTATTCTCCATGATGATCACCACCACCATGATCATCATGGCGATCACGTTCATGAAGAGCATCACCATGCTCACGACCATAATATGAAGGCAGCCTATTTTCACGTACTCGCTGATACACTAACCTCTGTATTAGCCATAGTGGCTTTATTAGTAGGAAAATATATTGGTCTATTATGGATGGATCCATTAATGGGCATTGTCGGTGCTCTCGTGATCTTACGTTGGTCTTATGGGCTCATTAAAGATTCTAGCGAAGTACTGTTAGATAAGTCGGTTAGTGTTTCAACATTTAACAAAATAGCTGGCGCGATGAATGAAAAAAACACCATTATTAATGATATACATGTATGGAAAATAGCGACTTCACACCAATCGGCTATCCTCTCGCTTTCATCAAAAACACCACTTGGTATAGGCGAATATGAAAAAATTCTCCTCTCGTTTTTACCCCAACTTTCTCATATATCCATTGAAATACGTGATGATTAAATTAGTTTTTTAGCTTATAGGGCGTGGTTTATCTAGGAGGTTAATCACACCCATTTCGCTACCCATATCATCACAAATACCAGTCATTATCATCTAATATCACCTAACATGGCTACTTAATAATATAGAATTGTTTTGTCAGCTTGGCGTATAACTGCCTCAATGAAAAATGCTGTACACAGTAAACAGCATATATTCGCTTTTTTTAAACCTTTTCGATTACTTTTAATTATTTATAGAATGTTTTTCACTTTAATCAAAAAATATAATTTATAATAACAAAGTAATAATTACTTTCATATTCTTTCATAGGTAGGGGTGGTTTTGAGTCTTAAGTTGCTTTGTCTAGTGGTTGTTTTTATATTTCCTTGTATTTTAAGTATTTAATTTTTATTTTATTTGTATTTAAGTTTTTAATTTGAAAATGATTGAAGGTTATCGTTGCATTGTTAAATTGTATTAGATATATATAACAGCTTAAAAAAAATTATTGTTAAATAAGGAATTTCCATGTCGGAATTAGATCGTCGTAAGTTTTTAAAGTCAGCTGTAGCAACAGCTGCTGCTGTAGGCGTTGTTTCTGCCTGTAGTAGCCCCAGCAATCAAACTAATCTTTCATCGTTGAAGCAACAAGGTGCTTCAGTTATGGGACTTACCCTTCCTAAAATGGATGTGGTTCGTGTTGGATTTATAGGTGTCGGTCAGCGAGGAACAGGACATGTTAAGCATTATTGCCATCTTGAAGGTGTAGAGATTAAGGCTATTTGTGATACTGATGAAACCGTTTTAGACCTTTCTATTGATTACGTTATTAACAATGGCTTTGTTAAACCTTCACGATACAGTGGCTCTGAGCTTGCTTATAGAGAAATGTTGGCTCGACCAGATATTGATATCGTGATTATTTCTACTCCATGGAGGTGGCATACGCCCATGAGTGTGGAAACCATGGAGAGTGGTAAACATGCCTTTGTAGAAGTACCTGCAGCAACAACACTTGAGGAGTGCTGGCAGTTAGTAAACACTGCAGAGCGTACTCAGAAAAACTGTATGATGATGGAAAACGTTAACTATGGCCGTGAAGAGTTAATGGTATTGAATATGGTTCGTCAAGGATTATTTGGCAATGTACTTCATGGTGAAGCGGCTTATATTCATGATTTACGCTGGCAAATGAAAGAAATAGAACATAAAACAGGTTCATGGCGAACCTATTGGCATACTAAACGAAACGGTAATCTTTATCCTACACATGGATTAGGCCCTGTTTCTCAGTATATGAATATTAACCGAGGTGACCGCTTTGATTTTGTTACTTCAACTAGTTCTCCCGCACTTGGCCGAGCTGAGTACGCAAAAGAAGAATTTCCCGAAAATCATGAACGTAATTCACTAAATTTTACTGCCGGTGATATGAACACTAGTATTATAAAAACGGTTAACGGACGTAGCATCATGGTACAGCACGATACGACCAGTCCTCGCCCTTATAGCCGCCATAATTTGATTCAAGGGACAAATGGCACCTTTGCAGGCTTCCCTAATCGAATAGCGGTAGAGGATGCACCAGCAAAAATTAAAACTAAATATGATGCTCAATTTGACCAAGAGATGGCAGCATGGAAAGCAGCAGGTTCTGAGGGGAGAAAACCTCATCACCAAAGTTTCCATGGTTGGGATTATGATATGGAAAAATGGTATGAAGAATACGATCATCCTTTGTATACGCGAATGGGGGAAGAGGCCAAACGTAATGGTGGCCATGGAGGAATGGACTTTCTGATGATGTATCGTATTGTTTATTGTCTACGCAATGGTGAACCACTGGATCAGGATGTATATGATGCGGCAGCATGGTCATCAATTTTCCCACAAAGTATGGCTTCAGTTGCCGACAGAAGTCATAGCAAAGACATCCCAGACTTTACTCGTGGAGCCTGGAAAACAGGTAAGCCATTAGGAATAGTCACTTAATTTAAAAATACTACTACCCCGTTAATTCGGGGTGGTTAGGCGCTGTTGAACTTCTATTTTTATTCGTGTTACGTGATATTTACGTATGACGTAAGTCATTTAGGATCGTAATAATGTGTTGATTTTTATAAAAAGTGCATGAAGAAAATCTTCCACTGTATCTCAGGCGAATGAACGGTAGTAAAATCAATAACGTTTAACAAACCCCAGCTTTAAAAATTCCAGTAATGCTAATTTGCAATGATCAATTTGACACCGTTTCGCTCTAATGTTTGGGCAAACGTATCGGGTATACCAGAATCAGTAATCAATATATCTATTTCAGCTAAGCCACAAATTTTATGGACGCCAGAACGATTGAATTTAGATGAGTCTGTCACTGTAATCACCTGTTTTGCAACACGGCGCATTAGCCTATTCATCATCGCTTCGTATTCAAAATGTGTTGTGATACCAGCATTAAAATCAATACCGTCTACACCCAAGAATGCTTTGTCAAAATGATACCTTTCTAAGCTGTCTTCCGCCTGACGACCATAAAAAGAAAGCGATGACTTTCGTAATACACCACCCGTCATTAATACCTCTACACCATTAGCCTTTAAAAGGTTCTGCGCTACATTTAAGCCATTAGTCATCACGACTAGTCGTTCAAAAGAATGTAAGCAATTAGCCAATTCAGCGATTGTTGAGCCTGAGTCGAGAATTATGGCTTCTCCTTCGTGTATTTGTTTTTTTGCCAGCAATGCTAATCGTTTTTTTATATCAATTTGAGCACAATGTTTTTCATTAATAGGCAATTCTTTAGGGACACCATTACAGGCTATGGCTCCGCCCCTTGTTCTGATGAGCAAGTTTTTATTATCTAAATAATTTAAATCTGCACGTATTGTTACTTCAGATACTTGATAATGATTTGCTAAATCGATAACAGCGACTTTTCCTTGTTTTAAGGTGAGTTGCACTATTTCGTGTCGCCTTTCAATGGTATTCATCTTACTCCTAGTTACTTTTAAATTATTAGCTTTAAATATAGTACTACTCTTTCACAAGCTTTCAAGTTAAAACTTAATTTATTTTGGCTTTCGTTTGTATATATTTGTTTATTAACAATGCTTTGGTGTGTGTTTTTACGTTAATTTTATTGATTTTGTAAAAATATGAAAGCTTGTGTATTCTTTTTTAATTGCTTTATTGGTTTCATTAGTTATAAATTAATAATAAGTACAAAAAACACTCTTGTCAGTAAGACATAAATTAAAAAGAGGGAATATAATGAAAACTCACAAAATGAAGTATTTAAGTTTAGTCATTGCATCAATAGTCAGTACAACAACCAATGTAATGGCAGAAGAGCAAAGTAATACTCAAAAAGGCGAAAAAAAAGAGATAGAGGTTATTGAAGTAAAAGGCATTCGTAGTAGTTTGAAAGAAGCGCTATATCTAAAAAGAAATTCAACGCAAGTTGTTGATGCCATTGTTGCAGAAGATATTGGACAATTTCCAGATCAAAATGTTGCTGAAGCACTTGCCCGTATTCCAGGTGTAAATATTACCCGAAATGGCGGTGAAGGGCAGAAAGTCACTATTCGTGGACTACACGGTGGTTGGAACCTTACGACAATTAATGGTCGAAAAATGGCTTCAGAAACGGCTGAACGTAATTTTAATTATGATTTAATTGCATCAGAGTTGGTCGGCGGAGTACAAGTACTTAAGACGCCTGTAGCAAGTGGTCACGAAGGCAGCATCGGGGCGGTGGTTAATGTTGATACTCGCAAACCATTTGATTTTGATGGTTTTAAGTTTAGCTCATCGATGAAAGCAGATTATGATCCGCGAGTAGAAAAAGCAACACCACAAGTCTCGTTCTTAGTGAGTAATACTTGGGATGATACTTTTGGTGCATTATTTACAGCGGTTGTTTCAAAGAAAACGATCAGAACAGACCGCTACGACGGTCAGGGGTTTTATGACCCAGAAGATCCTGATGGGTTACCAATTCATATAGATATAGATGGTAATGGCGAATATGATGAAAGCATCGATGAAACTCATGGCACCGTTATTCCTGCTTATGTTCGTTACCAGAATTTCCAAGATGAAAGAAAACGCATTGGTGCAAGCCTAGCTTTACAGTGGATGCCTACTAATTATCTAGAGTTTGGTGTCGACAGTTTCTATAGCGCTTACAAAACAGAAGGTAAGCAAAGCTCGATATCTTTTGTTACTTTTGATGAATCATGGACACCAGGCATTCCTGCTGTGAGTGATTTAGGCTTTAATGAAGAGGGCCTTATAAACAAAATGACCCTTACTGGCCCAGCCATGGCAGAAGTACTTAATACGACAACACCTCGTGATACCAAAGCCTATATGATTGGTTTTACCGGCAAGTGGAACTATTCTGATGAGCTAACATTCGACATGGATGTGTCACAATCAAATGCACTTGGCGCCAAAGATGGCGACGATCGTTTTTTTGTCGCCCGTGGTTTTGTTGATGATGTCACCATTGATGTTTCTGGACCGAACCTGTTACCTGATATCACTATGGCAACCCCTTTAACCGAAAATTCTCCCTTTGGAGCTCACTATAGTTATACCAGAGGAGTAGAAGTTGAAGCTGATGTAAAAGAATTTCGACTAAGTGGTGACTGGCAACCAGATCACGACTACATAAAACAAGTAAAATTTGGCGTACATTATTCAAAACAGAGTAAATATCACGAAAGAAAGAGAAGTAGATACCCATCCATGTTTTCAGTGGGTGGCGCACGTTTCGAATCAGAGCGCTTCGATGGCTCAGGCTATAACCCTGATTTGAGTAGTGTTGAAGAAATAGGTGGGCATTCATTATTTAGATTACCGCAAGATACATTGTTACCTGCAGATTTTGATAACTTCCTCAGTGGCGAACCAGGCAATCACCCTGCGCCTTGGGCTGGGTTCGATTTTGATAAGTTAATAGAATTCTACAAATCTATTGAGACTAATGCGACGACAAATGAAATTTTACCCGTAGCTTGGCCAACTGACACGTATAAACTCACGGAAGAAACCCTAGCTGCATATGCTGAGGCTAATATTGAAAGTCAAATGTTTGGTTTGGATTTTAATTTAAACCTTGGTTTACGCGCTATTGAAACCACAGTAACTAGTCACGGATATGCACTAAATACTGATAAAGTTAAGGTCGGTTTTGAAGATCTCGAAGACGAAAGCGGTGAGGTTACCTCCGTATTCGGTTATGCCAATGGCACTAGCTCTACAGACTACAAAGAAGAGATATCGTTCGAAAGTTCTTATACCGATGTTCTACCTACTATGAACTTTAAGTTGAAGTTAACCGATGAATTACAATATAGGCTTAATGCATCGAAAGTGATCGCTAGAAACGATATAGATTTATTAAGGCCTGCTGGAACGCTTAGTTTTGGTAATAGTATTGAAAACCCTATACCGGCATATGTTGGTGTTGACCCAGGGCTTAAACCTTTAAGAGCCATACAGTTTGATACTGGACTAGAATGGTATTTTTCTGATTCAGGTCTATTGGCGGCATCCTTTTACTATAAAGACATGGAATCTCTAGGTGCAGAATTAGATGAAAGTGGTTCAGTCTCAATAGATGGCCACACTTTTAAAAAGAAAGTATTTGTTTCATCTAAATACGGCGGTTCAATCAAAGGACTTGAGCTGATTTATGAACAATCTTTTGAAGACATATTACCTGAGCCTTTTAACGCTTTAGGTTTTAGAGCCAATGCGACCTATATTGAAAGTTCTTATGATGATCCTAAACTAGAAGGTTTGCCGTTTAGGAATATGTCAAAGAACCTTTACAACGCATCTGTCTATTATGAAAAAGAAGACTATAGAGCTCAATTTTCATACAACTGGAATAACAAGTACCTTGTTAATGCGAATGAATGGGGTGGCGCTTCATGGCGAGATGCTAGAGGAACTTTAGATTTAACAGCTCATTATGATATTAACGAAGCAATAAGTGTATCTTTTAGTGCTAAAAATCTGACTGATACGCGTGATTATACCTATGTTAGAGTTCCTGATCAGGCAAGGTGGCTTGATCGTTACGGACGTACATATAGTCTAACTGTCAGTTATGACTTATAAAGCTATTAAGCTAAATAGTAAGGCCCTTAGTGGCCTTACTATGAACGGGCTCTGTAAGTAATAGTGCTGGATAATTGAACTGTGAGGAATCTAGTTCAATGCCAGATGAAGAAAAAATACAACAGCTTGGTGAAGGTGTTACTACTGGTGAATTTGGTAATGAATACGTCTGAGGACAAGCTACTTTGTTAATAATTAATACAGGTAAACCCCCGGTTCTACCGGGGAGACTCACATAGGTTCTACCTATACCGTGGTATAGGTATCCTTTAATCTCGACCAAGAGAAATAAGGAAAACCTATGCGAGATTATAAGAGTTTGTCTCATACACGATGGGATTGTAAATACCATATTGTATTTATACCTAAAAAAGACGAAAAATGATATTTGGTTCAATCAGAAAATACTTAGGAGAAGTGTTCCATGAGTTGGCTCGCCAAAAAGACGTGATTATTGAGGAGGGGCATTTAATGCCAGATCATGTTCATATGTGCTTGAGTATTCCACCGAAGTTAGCTGTTTCCAATGTTGTTGGCTTTATAAAGGGGAAAAGTGCGATCTCAATAGCGAGAATATTTAAAGGAAAACAAAGAAATTTTACTGGTGAAGCATTTTGGGCTAGAGGATATTTTGTATCCACGGTTGGGCTTGATGAAAATATGGTGAGGGAATATATCCGTAATCAAGAAAAACAGGATGTAGAGCGGGATCAGTTGAAGTTGGGAGTTTAATGCGCCTAGGGCACTTACTTTAAGCCTTTTAGGCTGTCATCTAATAAGCCTCCGGCTCTGCCGGAGGTCATTTAACTTGCAGGCAGGTGCTACGTATAATCGTAAACTAGCATCGGCAGCAGTAAAAGGCTATTTTAAGATTTGAGTATTTCCTTGACGGAGATAAAACGGGGTAATTAACTGAACATTTTTACTGATTTAAACGAACAATTACAGCGTTATACAATTCATAACTAGTTACTGAAATTTAGGCCTTATATTTATCCATTTTTCTACATAAACATGAGACTACTTATTTCATAAAAGTGGTATTATTAGCAAGTGTATTTAAACGATCAAACTCCTTTGAAATAAGATCAGATAAAAATACCGGTTTTCCGTCGACTATGGTTCCTTTAACATTTAAGTCGCTATCAACAATTGTCATACAAGCTCTTTTATTACAGGTAATACTACCTAAATGTGAATCAACACCTAAAAACCTAGCAGGTATTAAGCTTGCCATGTGAACAGCTTCGAGGAGAGGGATATCTGTCAGCTTAATTAAATTAGCTATAGCCTTTTCAAGCGTTAGGGTGCTTCCTGCTAATGAGCCGGTGTTTGTTCGCGCAATACCATTTTCTACATTAACATCTAGCATGCCTAGTTTATACGTTCCATCTTTCATACCACCAGCGACAATACAATCACTTATCAAGCCCATTTTATTAGGGCCTTTCATTCGATAGATCAACTCAAGAATGCCAGGATGTAGATGTACACCATCGGCAATAACTTCGACATAAGCCTCTTTATCTATAAGTACAGCACCGGCACACCCCGGATCTCGATGATGGATCCCTTTCATACCATTGAAAACATGAACCCCACCACAAGCACCAGCATGTAATGCGTCACACGTTTGCTTATAGTTAGCATTAGTATGTCCCAGCATAGGGATAATACCTTGGGAGGATAGATAAGAAATAATCGCTGCGGAGTTTTCTAATTCGGGAGCTAAGGCAAAAACTTTTAAGGCGCCTTGCGAAGCTTTTATGATGGCATCAATATTGGTTTTATTTAACGGTAAAAAATATTTTTCATCGTGTGCACCTTTATGATCTTCGGTAAAAAATAAACCTTCATTGTATGCTCCTAACACTTGAGCTCCACTCGGCTGATGATGAAAAGCATCGCCGATATTGGAAAAAGCGGATAAGGTATTTTTCCATGTAGACGTTACTGTGGTACCTAAAAAACCAACCACGCCATGTTTTGCTAATGAGGTTGATATGGTTTCTATTGCTTCGGGCGTAGCATCCATAATGTCAGCACCTTCACGACCATGAATGTGTAAATCTAAGAAGCCAGGTAATAAATGTAACGCCCTTAAATCGATAACAGGAATGCCATCGAAAGGTTTTTGCGTTATATCTGCAATCATTCCGTTATTAACCAAAACAAAATAATCATCTTTAATTTGTTCTTCAGTAAAAACTTTGGCAGCATGTAAATAATAGGGTTTAGTCTTCAAGTGATTGTTTCCTTAAAATAGCTGCGCCTCGAACACCACTTGAATCACCGTATTTGGCTCTTACAATGGGCGGGCAACCAATACCGGAAAACAAATGTTTCTTGACATAATGAGGGATCATCTCAACAACTTTATCTATTTTAGATAGTCCACCACCGAGCACAATAATGTCAGGGTCGTATGATAAAACGATAGAAACAAATGAGGCTCCTAATAAATTCATATAACAATCAAATGTCGTGGTTGCGATGGGATCATTATCATTTAATTGCTGAACAAAATGGTGAGTATTTTTTGTTTTTGCACCAAAGTGCTCGTATAACCAGCCTAAACCTGGCCCTGAAACATAAGGTTCATAACATCCTTTTAAACCACAACCACAGGCTAATAGAGGTAACTTATATTTATCTATTAAATAGGCTGATACAGGAATATGCCCATACTCGCCAGCAAAACCACTTCGGCCATTATATATATGGCCATCAAGGCAAAAACCACCTGCGGCTCCGGTTCCAATAATTGCGCCATAAACGCTTTTAAAATTATCGCCAGCGCCACCAATACTTTCCGATAACGCAAATAATCTACAGTCATTACCGGTCGAAATATCACTTTTTAATGCTAAAGTCAGGTCTGCTATTATATTTTTTCCGGTTGCACAAGAAACGTTAGCAGACTTTACCAAACCATTTTTATCAATAATGCCTGGCATACCAATACCGACATTTCCTTTTTGTGAATAGCGAGAGTTAGCGTCATTGACCAAGGTAACAATAGCATTAATAAACGCTTTGTAGTTTGTCGTGGGTGTTTGAATACGCCAACTGTCTATAAGTGTTAGTTCGGAAGTAAAAACACCAATCTCAATTTTTGTTCCGCCAATATCGACACCATAAAATAATTGAGTCTTGTTATTTGAAAGATTACCTTCAACAAGGACTATCATAATGACTCAGCACCATTTAAAGGATATAAAGTAACGCCTTGTACGACTCTGTTTACTTCACCTGTAGGGCAGGGATTGTCTGGCGTTATTCCTGCTTGCATTGATTTGAAAAAAGCGAATGTTTGACAATAAAAAATGTAAGGTAAACTTGCCCATACGTCATCTATATCGTTTGTTTGGCCAAATGATTTTTTACTTAAAATGGTTAAGGCTAAGCCTTGGTCATCACGCTCTAATTCATTGATTAAATCGCTATCATATCGTTTTGTATAAGGGTCGCTTGAAGAGAAAAGTATCACTTCAGTTTCTTTATTCATTAAAGACTTTGGCCCATGGCGAAAACCTAGGGGGCTTTCACAATAACTTAATACTTGTCCGGCGGTAAGCTCTAATACTTTTAATGCGGCTTCTCGGGCAATACCTTGTAAACCACCAGAGCCTAAAAACACTAAACGTTTTGTTGGTAATACTGCATGTTTTTTCAGTGCATTAACATTATTCTCTAAGAAACACTCAACCCATTGAGCTGCAGCCTCAAGTTGTTCTACATTAGGCGTAAATATAGTTAAGGTGCTCACCAACATAGCAGTGAAACTACTGGTCATAGCAAAACTTTGATCTAAGGTTCCTTCGGGCATAATCAAAGAAAAAATATTGCTTGCACCATTGGCACATAATGCTAAGTCACCTTCAGGATTACACGTGATAATTAGGTGATAACAATCATCAATAATTTGGTTGACCAAATGCACAGCTGCGAAGCTTTCAGGGCTATTGCCTGAACGAGCAAATGAAATAAGCAAGGTTGGAGTATTTTTTAATAGATACTGTGGGGCGTTACTGACAATGTCAGTTGTACTTATTGCTTCAAAAAGACGACCTGTTTCTTTACTTAAATGTGGAGCAACAGCATCACCAACATAGGCTGATGTACCGGCTCCCGTTAATATAATACGTAAGTTTGATTGCGCTAAAACAGGTTTTAACCAGGTGTTTAATTCGGATCTTTTCTTCTCAATAAGAACTGCAGCTTGACGCCAAACCTGAGGTTGTTGACATATTTCTTTGGCAGTCCAGTAACCATTTTGTGATTCTAAAGATGTTTGAGAGTAAGTTAGAAGTGCTGACATTACATTTTCCTATTATTTGATAAATCATAGATGATTAACATCTACTATTACAATCCTATTGCTTCCAACAGGCCAGAGCATACGCTTGTGTAACCTGTTTTATTTTTGCTTTAACTAACGCTTCGGGATCCGCTGTTAATGTTTTATTTCTAATTGCTCGGTATTGCTCAGGTAAAAACTGGCTAATTAATGGCAAAGGTATTTCTTCGTTCGAAAGGTTTTCGAATAATTGAGCAACGGAGGCTTTAATTCGTGGGGTATGCCAATAATAGCGAATACGATCACTATAACTATAACGTCGATACAATGTTCCTTTACTTGCTGGTACTGGATAAAATCGCTGCCAATTCTTCGGAGCCTCTAACATTTCCTCTTCACAAATAGTGCGTAAGTTTGAACGTAATTCAACCTTAATTAATTCTTCTTCTATATAAGAAAGGGCAAATAGTGCTTCACGCATAGCAAGTGTAAGTTGAGGACCAACTTTCAAAATTGCAAAATGGTCTTGTATCAATGCAATATAAGCGTCATTATTTTGATAATCGGATGAATGTGCTTCATAAACTATATTTGGAATTGTTTTTATGCACTGTTTAAGTGCTTGTGCTTTTTCAGATTTATAATCAATAATACGGGTGTGGTCAAATTCAACCCCTGGCTGGACAACTAAACCAATAACACGTCTCCAAGCATTCTGTAAATCAAGCGCTTCAAATGCTAAACGATGAAGCTCAATCGTTTGTTTTACTCGCGTTGTTGATGTCAATTCCAGTTCTTCAATTTCTTCTGTAGCGCCCCCTGGCGGAGGGACTTCAGTACCAATAATAAAGACTAAATCAGACTCTCCAAAGGTATCGAAAGCTGTTTTTTCTGCCACTGCACACAAATCAGCGGCACGTGTAGCAACAACTTCATCAGGTAGACACAAAGGGTCGTCAATGCAGTTCATGCTAGTGTCTAAATGAATTTTTTTAAAACCTGCAGCGACGTATGATGAGATAAGCGCGCGTGCTTTTATCATCGCTTTTTCAGCGGTTTCATCTACCCAACATACCGGGCCAAGGTGGTCACCACCTGCAATAATCTTGCTACGGGGGTAATCTTTTTTATCCGCTATTTGACCAATAAACTCAATAAAATCAATTGGCAGCATGCCAGTATAGCCACCAAATTGATTAACTTGATTGGCTGTTGCTTCAATAAGCACAGGGGTTCCATCCAGTTTTGCTTGTTCTATTGCTGCTTCAATGACTAAAGGGTGAGCAGAGCAAATCGCATATATCCCTTTTTTCTCCCCATTACGATTGGCTTTTAGTACAGCTCTAATATCAATCATTTTTTGTAATCTACTTTATTTGTTTTCGAATACTATACATTGGCTTTCGTATGCTTTCAAATGTTATTGCGATCCATTGTGGTTTATTGTTTTATGTTTTTTTTAAGCTTTTGTTTTATTTGCTTTATACTTTTTGTTTGTTTTTGTATTTAAAATACATAAGGAAAGTTCTTGAAAGTTATTTTTGTTTTTAATATAAGTCTATGAGAAAAATAATTTTGGATTTATTGCGTGGTTTTTATGAGAGTAATACCAATCTGCACAAAGATGTGATCTAATATGTTTTTATTTTGGAAGTAGACACCACGTTTTGGAACAACTCACCTCAGTAGATTTACTCAAATTATCAAGAAAGGAAACAAATGGGCGA
>JBLHNB010000107.1:0-18047 GCA_047621305.1 Alteromonadaceae bacterium
TTCCTTTCTTGATAATTTGAGTAAATCTACTGAGGTGAGTTGTTCCAAAACGTGGTGTCTACTTCCAAAATAAAAACATATTAGATCACATCTTTGTGCAGATTGGTATTAAGTTGTGCTTTTGTCGGTGACTCAGCAACGGTGAAAGCGAAACTTCAAGACTTTATTAATAGAACGCAAGCCGATGAATTGATCGTGAATGCCGGTATTTTTAATCAAAGCGCCAGATTACATTCGTATAAATTGTTAGCAGATATTGGTAAACAGCTTGTTCATGGATAAATTTTGGGGAGTATTTAAACTTTTTATCTCACCTAAAGTATAAAGAGAAATAAGTAGGATCAGATTTAATTTAAGACGGCTCTGATCCCATTTACGCACAAGCTATTGCTGTGCTAATTACTCACTTCTAAAGTCCATTTATTATCTTTGAAGCTAAGCATACTATCCGACGTTGTTAAACACAGTATTGGCCTATCTATTTTATGAGCAAAGATATACTTACATGCTTGTGGTGCTTGCGTTATATCATGCCAAGTCTCTTTAGTAGCGTTAAACTGTTGTAAAATATGCTCTACCGAAAAAACGCCCATGCTTATGCGGTAAGCAAAGCCGTTAGTATTATCGCTGAAAAAAACATCCTGAATTATATATGAAGGTGTATTGAGCTCTTGCCAATCATCGCCGCTATTTTCGGATATAAACAAATCAGAAAATGCGCCTTGAGAATTCAATAAGGTAATTACATTGTTTTCAGCTATACGAAAGCTAGAAAATTGTTGTGGTAGTTTTATATCACGCCATTGCATCGTATTTAGGTTAACGGATGTAAAAATATCTGGCATTAAACCAAGATAATAAATGCCGTTATTAATGACGCCTTTTGGTTTTTTAAAAACGTCGCCTTGTTGCTCAATATTTTTAATAAGATGAATGTTTGCTGCGTTATTATAATTTGCTCGATTGACCGATAACGTAAAGTCTTGGCCAAGTATAAATATGTTACCAGAGCGCTCTTTAGTTGCTGACAATATGATTAAGTCGTCATTTATACCGTCTAAATCATAAATGACTTGATTTGTACCGACCTGTGTATATTCCTGCCATGGTGTATCTTCACTCTTACTTACTAAAATTTTGTTATCATCAGCAACAGCAAATAAGCTACCTTGATACCAGTAGACTTTACTTATACTATCAAGAGTTCCTGTATCTATCGAAGTCCATATTCCTTTAGGAGTACGTTTTTTTATTTGCCCTAAATCGGCACCTAAGTATAAATTACCTGTTTTGTCGTAACTTGGCTCTTGATCTATTATTGGCGGCAGCAGTTTTATAATTACCTTATAGAAAGAGTCAATATCATTAATAGCGAGTAACTTGTTTTTAAGTAGACCTTCTTGTAAACGGTTACTATAAGCTAAACCTAAATCGGCAATAAGTCCTAAACCTGAACCGGAACTTCTCCCTTTATTGATATCAGGTAACTTGATTGGTTTCCATTGTATAACGGCGTTTTTTCTTAAAAATAGTGAGTGTTTTTTTAGCTCAGCATTAGCTAAGAGCTGAGACTCCTTCGATGGTATTGGCAACCAAACGTCTTTACCTTCACCTACGTTGAAATTTATTAGAGAGCCTAAGTTTATAATTTCAGCCTCTTTGATAAAAATTTTGGGGTAGCCAGTTAACTTAACCGTTTTGCTAGTGAGGCTATCTGCGGAATATGAAACCTCCTCTAATTCATATTGACCAGCAGGCAACCATAAACTCGCTGTATCATTCTCGCCGTTATAACGTAAATCATAGCTTTTCTTAGTACTGAGTGACTTAAGTGAGATCGAGGGGTGAACTCTAGGAAAATGCACAAAAGCAAAACCATGATTTTTAGATAACACTTGAGGATCTTGTGGTTTACTGGTTGAGACACAACCTGATAAAATAAAGAGTAAAATGAATATTGATAAACTACGCAGCTGCATAATATTTAATTACCGTATTGTTATATTAACTTTGATGGCGTTAATGTAATTATTTGGAATGTAAAGCGAATTATGAAGAAGAGAACACAATTTTACTTGTCCAATGCAACATGAGATTTTTGTTCTACAACTTTTCCGCCAATAAAGAATTTGAAGAACATCATCACAACAAAAATTGAAGCCTTTAATCATAATACTTAAAAGGAAAGTATGGGGTTTAATTTTGAGCCTATTAAAAAACCTTACGCGATGGCATGTATTTCTGTGATTGTGGCAGACACCAATGAAGAGGCTGAATATTTATTCACCAGTATGCAGCAACGCTTTTTAGGCATGATTAGAAACCGACGTGGTAAATTATTACCACCCATTGATAATATGGAAGACTGTTGGAATTTAATGGAAAAAGCACAGGTTGACAGCATGTTAAGTTGTGCTTTTGTCGGTGATTCGGCAACTGTAAAAGCGAAACTTCAAGACTTTATTAATAGAACGCAAGCCGATGAATTGATCGTGAATGCCGGTATTTTTAATCAAAGCGCCAGATTACATTCGTATAATTTGTTAGCAGGTATTGGTAAACAGCTTGTTCATACATAAATTTTGGGCTGATTAAAACGTTGACTAAATAACAGTCGGTTAATTTTTAAAATAAATAGTCATATTTGATAGTAATATTTGATAGCAATATTTGATAGCAATGCCACGGGGATGACATCCCTGAACCATGTGCATAGGTACGTACTTTTATTACTTTCACTTAAGCTTTTTGCTTCCAGAGTTCGCCCATACTAGTTTTTATACACTCATCTTGCATACGTATTCAGATGTAATCAATGGGGCGGGTTTCTGGCTTTTATATGGTGATTTATCTTTATGCAGAATCCATAAAAACTTCAATATTAATGGCCTACCGGCTTATTAGTAATCAATTAGTTGCTGATATTTGTACCTTTACTTAATGATTGTCTGATTTACCACCAATGTTGAATACGTATGCAAAGCATATCTAAAGAAAAATTAGCCCTTTATATTATAAAATAATTATGAAAATAATTATGAAAATAAATATAAAACGAAGTCAGTTAGAAAACTGACAATAATAATATTTCAAGGATGAATCTGAGGGGGAAATTATGCGTACATTTAAACCGAGTAAGCTGTCAATTGCCTTACTTTCCTGTGGTTTTATGGTGTCTTTTGGCGGGCTATATGCTCAAGAAACAGTGCAAACCACAGCAGAGCCAAATAAAATTGTCGAAAAAACTACAGCAGAACAAGAGACTGATACAATTGAAGTCATTGAAGTTACCGGCTTCAGACGTTCACTTATTAAATCGATCAATCAAAAACGTTTTGCAGATACCGTATCCGAGCAATTAACTGCTGATGATCTTGGTTCTCTACCTGATGTTTCAATGGCTGATGCGTTAACGCGTCTACCGGGCATCTCTGCAGTAAGAACGGGTGGTCAAGCTGCTGAAATTAATATTCGCGGTATGTCAGGCGGTTTTGTCTCGACAACATTAAATGGTCGCGAACAAGTATCAACTAGCGGTCAGCGCAGCGTTGAATTTGACCAATATCCCTCAGAACTTATTTCACAAGCCTCAGTATTCAAATCACCCAAAGTATCACTTATTGAAGGTGGTGTGGCAGGGACAGTTGAATTAAAAACGGCTAGCCCTTTGAAAAATGAAAAGCAGCATTCTTTTAATGTGAATGCTCGTGGTATGTATAACGATTTAGCCAGTGAAATACCAGATGCCACATCAACAGGCCATCGTTTTAGTGTTTCATACCAAGGTAAATTTGCTGACGATACCTTTGGCGTTGCTCTTGGTTATGCGCGTTTATTTCAACCCAGTGCCAGCACACAGTTTGTTGGACTTAGCTACGATAAACTAAGAGATGTAGATGGGTTAGCAGATGATAGCAATGGACCTACTAAAGAAGACGGTATTCACCTTGCTAGTGAATATGTAAGTGAAGGTTTTGAATTGCAACATAAAGGCGGTGAAGAAACCCGTGATGGCTTTGTTGCTACCCTTGAGTGGAAACCAGTAGATAATTTCAGCCTAAAATTTGATAGCTTTTATTCGAAGTTTGACTCGGAAGAATTTGTCCGTGGTTATCGAGTAAAATTTGATGGTAGCCAAGCGGCAATAGGTAATGCAACTATTGTAGATAACTCAGTAGTAGGCGGTACCTTTAATCGAACCTCTAATAGTTCAACGCGTGTTGAAATTGTTAATGATGACAATAGTGACACCGATGAAGTAAAAAGTTTCGGTATCAATGCAGATTGGCAAATCACCGACAATTTTAATATGGCGGTAGATTTATCTTATTCATCAGCCACAAGTGATTTTAGAAACGGTTTGATTTGGGCACTAGTCGCTGATGACGCCAATGCCGCGCAGCCAAAATTTGATAATAACGTGTCAATTAACTACTTATTAAATGGTTTAGACTTACCTGATGTTAGTTTAAATCAAGCTGATGCATTTACCGATTTAGACCGTGTCATGGTAACAAAATACGGAATTTATCCTTATATTAATTCAGATGAAGTCATTGCTGCGCGTGTTGATTTTAAATACACCCTTGATTCGGATTATATTTCGTCGGTGGAGTTTGGTGCACGTTATTCAGAAAGAGAATACAGCAACGACCGTTCAGTATTTGAATTTGGTAGCGACAGTAGTTTTAACTCTAAAGAAGCCCCCTTAAGAATTACCGACGATATGGCAACAGTGGTTGACTGGAAGGGTGATTTTTCTTCTTTTCCAAGTTATTTAGCACTTGACCAAGACAAAGTACTCAATGCTTGGTTTCCTGACGGTGTACCTCAGCCAGTAAAGACGTGGGGCGGCTCAGCAAGTGGTGTAACCAATGGTGATCCATTAGGTAATGATACCGCATGGACCATGAAAGAAAGTGGTCAAGTTTTTGAAGATATTTTCGCGGCCTATATCATGGCAAATATTGATATTGAAATCGGTAATATTCCGGTAACAGGTAACTTTGGGGTTCGTATTGTTAGAACCAAACAAGCGTCTACCTCATTACAGGATGTTGGTGAAACAGCGGTAAAAGATGCTTACGGTCAAGATGCTGTTGATGAAAATGGCAATGTTATTGTCCAGGCTAATGCCGACTTAGGCGCACAATTTATTACTGACGATGGAGGTCTAATCAATCAAAAGTATGCTCCGGGTATTATTGAGAATACTTACACTGATTACCTACCTCAAATGAATGTAAATTTTCATATAACCCCAGACGACCAAATACGTTTTGCTGCCGCTAAAGTGATGAGTCGTCCTAATATTGACCGACTAGCTTCCAATAGTAGTGTCAATATTGCCAAGGTGACAACGGATAGCAGCACTTATGCTGAAATCAGTGGTAAGGCTAAAAACAGCCCACATTTAAAGCCGTTTTATGCCAATCAATACGATCTTTCCTATGAAAGGTACTTTACCGAATCTGATGGTAACTTTATTTTTGCGCTTTTCTACAAAGACATAAAATCGGCTGGCATTGTTACGCAAACGATCAGTGAATTTGACTTCGCCGGTAATGGTTTAATCGTGCCAGACCAATATATTGATCCATTAAGTGGTGTGCCATTAGAAATTCGCAACGGTAATTTTGAAACGGCATTTAACGACGATAAAGGCGGTTATATAAAAGGGCTTGAAGTGAGTTACACCCAAATTTTTTCATTCTTACCTGATTTATGGTCTGGCTTAGGTCTTAGTACAAGTTATTCACATACCAAAAGTGAAATTCAGCAAATTTCAAAATTAGGACAGCAAGATTTACCTATTTCACTGCCTGGTCTGTCTGAAAATGTTTTACAAAGTACGCTTTTCTGGGCTTATCAAGGTTTTGAAACACGACTTAGTGCGCGTTATCGAGATGAGTTTGTCTCAGACCAAGTAGCAGTAGAAGCACAAACCGTTAATTACGATGGCGAGTTGGTGATCGATTATCAGGCTTCTTATCAAGTTAATGACAACTTAGGCGTGGTTTTTCAGGTGAACAACCTAACCAATGAACCAACTAAAAGTTACTTTGGCGTAGAAAGCCAAACAGGCACCATTCAGTATTTTGGTCGTCAATTCTTTTTAGGTATGACCTACGCGTTGTAAAGCCAGTTATTTATTTGGAGTAAAAGTTATGTTTAGTCAAAAATCGGTGTTAAGAATTATTGTCTTAGCATTTGTAGCAATGGTACTTGTCGCGTGTGGTGGCTCAGAGTCTACTGAGCCAGGTAAAGTACTACTTAGTTGTGATGTACCTATGGTTTCTGATGCTGCCGGCACAAGTTGTGTTGCGCCAGAGCCTATTCAATGTCCTGTGCCAACAGTGCCTGATGCAGCAAATGAAAGTTGTGTTGTTGGTATCGACCCAAATGCACCGGCCCCCGTTATTTTTGCCGGAGAAAATCAGGCGCTGTTGTTTTATAACCGTGCTGATGGTGAATACGGTGAATACAAAATGCATAATTGGAACAGTGCTGAATGTGACGCTTATGCGGAAGATTCTTTAGCTTCTTCTTGGGATAATGGTTTAGCACATACAGGAGTCGACCCTGTATACGGTGCGTATTGGCTATTAAACCTTAAAGAAGATCACAATGAATGTGGTCATATGATAATTCACAAAGGCACTGATGATGCCGGAAAAGAATTTGGCGGTGGTGACTTTAAAATGCCACTGTTTCAAGATGATGAAATATACCAACGCATGAATTTCACCTTTTCGGGTGTTGCCTCTATTTTTGAATATCCCGTTGTAACATTGGGCAAGCAAGCGTTAGCAATAAGTGGTATTTCCGCGCATTGGATTGATAACAACACCTTTACTTGGAAAGTGAATTTTGAACAAGTTACATCAGTAAAATTACATCATTCAGCAACTGCGGGTATTGGTGGAGATGAAGCGAACCAAGATATTATCACCGGAACGGTTGTTGAATTAACGGAAGTTGATTTAACCGAAAAACAAAAATCTGGCGCGCCTTTAGTTGCCGACTGGCCTGCTTTTTCAGCCAGTTGGTCAGTTGAAGAAGCAAAAGCCATCGCTAAAAACCAATTGGTTTTAGTGGGGTATAACGCAGAAGGGGTAGCAGTTGTTGCTACTTATGTTCAAGCCGACTTAGTACTAGATGATCTTTATACCCAAGGTGAAATGGATGCTGATGAAGCAACCTTAGGTGTTGTTTATGACAACGACACCATTAAAGTTTCGGTGTGGTCTCCAACAGCTCAAAACCTTAAGCTAAACCTTTATGATGCAAATAAAGAAATGGTTACAAGCCATGATATGATTGAAGACTCAATGACTGGTATTTGGAGTTATACCGGTGATACGAATCTTGACCGTCAATTTTATCGTTTAGCATTAACGATTTATCATCCACAAAACAAAGCCATTGAAGAAATAGAAAGTACAGACCCTTACTCACTAAGTTTATCAACCAATGGAGAGTATTCTCAGTTTGTAAATTTATCTGATGAAGACTTGCAACCAGAAGGTTGGGATGGTCACTTAGTCTCTACCATTGAAAACTATGAAGACGCAGTAATCTACGAAGGACATATTCGTGACTTTAGTGCACAAGATGAAAGTACCTCGGTTGAAAATAGAGGCAAGTTTTTAGCGTTTACTGAAATTGACTCTGCACCTATGCAGCATTTACAGAAGTTAGTTGCTAACGGTTTAACGCATTTTCATATGTTGCCGGCTAATGATATCGCGACTATTGATGAAGATGCAGACAACATTATCGATTTAGATAGTACAGTCTTAGCATTGTGTAAAATAAACTTCAAAGCACCACCTTGTTATCAAAATATTGACGAACAAACATTGCGTTCGGTTTTTGAAAGTTATTCGCCTTTTTCAAACGATGCAGCATTACTAACAGAAGCGATGAAAGATCATGATAGCTTCAATTGGGGCTACGATCCCAAACACTTTAATGTGCCTGATGGTATTTACGCCTCAAATCCAGACGGTGTAAGTCGAATCAAAGAAATGCGTGCGATGATTAAATCCTTGCATGATATTGGCTTACGCGTAGTTTTAGATGTTGTTTATAATCATACTAATTCCTCTGGTTTATGGGATAACTCGGTACTTGATAAATTTGTACCTGGTTACTATCACAGCCGCGATGTCACCACTGGCGCCGTTCAAAATAGCACATGTTGTAGTGACACCGCACTTGAACATCGCATGATGGACAAGTTGATGGTTGACTCATTAAAGCAGTGGACACAGCAATACCAATTCGACGGATTTCGTTTCGATATTATGAGTCAAGCCTCTAAAGCACAGATGTTAGCGGCTCGTGACGCTGTTCAAGCGATAGACCCAGACAATCATTTTTATGGTGAAGGCTGGTTCAAAGATTCGAGAGGTTTTGAACGCGCCGATCAAGAGAATATGGCAGGTACAGAAATAGCCACATTTAACGATCGTCTTCGTGATGGTATTCGAAATGCGGCCCTATTTAACAACAAAAGTGATTCAGACTACCCATTTGAGCAGCAAGATATTGTTAAGTTGGGCATGGCAGGCACGTTAACAGACTATGTATTGAAAAACTTTAAGGGTATAGACGCAGCAGGTAGCGCTTTCGGTATGTATGCAAAAGACCCTGCCGATGTTATTAATTATGTTTCAAAACATGATGATGAAACCTTGTGGGATAACTTACAGTTTAAGTTAAGCCCTGAAATGAATAACAACGAACGTATTCGTGCACAAAATATTTCTCAAGCAATCGTATTATTGTCGCAAGGTATTCCATTTTTACAAATGGGTGGTGACTTCCTTCGCTCTAAGTCGCTAGACCGAAATACCTATGACGCTGGTGATTGGTATAACCTCGTTGATTTCACTTTTGAATTAAATAACTGGAACAAAGGTTTACCAGTAGATAAAGGTGGTCGAACGGATACTGAATTAGTTAATTTAGCCGCTAGTTCATCAAGCACTGTGTCAATGACGGATATATTATTTGCCTCAAATGTATTCAATGAATTTTTATCGATTCGTTCAAACAGCCCATTATTTAGATTAACCACAGCAGCCGATATTATAAACCGTGTTGGTTTTCATAATATTGGTAAAAATCAAACCCAAGGTTTGATTGTGATGAGTATTGATGATGGCACAAACCTGCCTGATATTGATCCAAATTACGATGCTGTAGTGGTTGTGGTCAATGGCAGTAATACTGAGCAGTCACATACTATTGCTTCAGCCAGTGATTTTATCTTACATCCTCGATTAACGGCCTCAGTTGACAGCACGGTTGCTAGTGCTAGCTTTGAGCAAGGTACAAACGAAGGCAGTTTTACTGTTCCTGCGCTAACTACCGCTGTTTTTGTGAAAGTACAAGGTGAAAGTCAAGCAACAGGCTTATCAGCTTATGCAACGGCAGGTGCACCTGATGTTGTTCCTTACGCAGATACTGTTCCACTTATTCGTGGTGATATGAATGGTTGGGGTGATGTTGACGGTTTAGTCTATCAAGCGGATGGTATATACCAAACTAAGATCACGCTTGCTGCGGGCACTTACGGTTTTAAAATTGCATCAGGTGATTGGTCAACCATTAACTTAGGCGCACCAGGCGCTGGTGGTGAAGTAGTAGAAAATCAAAGTTTTAGTTTACTACCAGGTAGTAATGACAACTTAAGTATTACCATTGCCGTTGACGGAACTTACTTCTTTACTCTTGATGCCTCTAATACTAACGCACCTACCTTGTTGGTAGAAAATGAAGAGCCATTTGTTGGCATACCTGTGTTTATTCGTGGCGATATGAATAGTTGGAGTGAAGATAATCAATTAATTTATGTAGGTGACGGTAAGTATCAAGCTACCATTAGCATGAGTAATTCAACACCGAACTTTAAAATAGCTTCTGCTGATTGGTCTACGGTAAATATGGGCGCACCAGCTGATGATATGGAAATAACTGAAGGTGAAAATCAGCTATTGTTATCAGGCAGTAATGATAACTTCAGTATGAACTTTGCGGTTGACGGTGATTACACCTTTGTTTTTGACGCTTCTAATTTAGCTAAAGCGACATTAAGCATTTATTCAGCTGAAATGTTTGGTACCACACAGGTATTTATTCGTGGCGACATGAATAGTTGGGGCGAAGTTGATGTACTTAGCTATGATGGCTTAAGTCGTTATTCAGTCGAAATTAACCTAACCGCAGGTGATTATGGTTTTAAAGTGGCTTCGGCTGATTGGTCAACATTCAATTTAGGTGCACCGGCTGATACTAACGTCGTTACCCTAGACTCACCGTTGTTATTAGTACAAGACTCGCAAGATAACTTGAGCGTGACCATTGTAGATGATGGCGTTTATATCGTTACCGTTGCAGGGCCTGATCCGACAACACCAACGATAACTATCAATAAAAAACCGTAATAAATAGGTGAACAATGCTTTAATAATACGCTTAACTTAAGCGGTATAAAACGTTATAACTTACCTTCAAAAGCTCTCTATTTATTAGAGAGCTTTTTTGCGTTTGAAATACTTAATGGTGAACAGTGACGAAGCGTATTGTCAGCACTTAATCATTAAATCGTTTAAATCGAGTAAATCAGTTTACTGAAGATTATATTTCTCTTTAATTTTCCGCTATTTATTTGACCCTCTTTATTTGTAATGGTCAACTACTTGTTCATGCATAAGTTTTGGGCCCATTAAAGTCTTGACCAAAATAACTACCGGTTAATTTTTAAAAATAAATAGATATATTTGATAGCAATAATTGATAGCACTAAGTTTATTCCTACCCAGCTAGATTTAAATGACCGGTAATACTTATATTGACGCGAAAGGAACACATGCTTGTCACCGAGCATATTGAAAATGCATCCAATGGAATTTTACATGCTAAGCGAGTTTGTCGTGGTCGTGTAATAGCTTGTAATATAATACTTCAGCTATAACGTTATAATATCCCACTAAGTTATGCCTGAGGATCATCTTATTGATTTTTATAAGTGGTCTTCTATATTATAGTTTAAGGAAGGATTTATCGTGTAAGAGATAAGGAAGTCTGTCGGTCAGATTGGTTAACAGCAATTGTTTAGCCAAATGATTGACCAAGTTTTTAATATGCAACATAACCAATCTATTGAGTATTTAGCTAATCCTTTAATCTATATGTGTATAAATTTTTTTAATTAATACTTTATTAAAGGAAATTACTATGAATATTTTATCAATAAACATTTTGCTTATTAGTGACAACACAGAAACATATCAGGTTCTACAACAATACTTAAGACAACTTAGCTACAAAAATGTTAAGTATATTACTGTGGATGAGCTAAGTGACGAGGTTTTTAAAAAAATGTAACGTTAGTTATCGTTGATTGCCTATGTGATTTTTATGCATTAACTCAGTTAAAAAAGTGCTTACCTTTATCTATTCCGATACTTGCGGTTATCAATAATACCCATCTGAATAAAGTGTTTATATATTCTCAGGGGGTTAGTGATTATCTTAGTTACCCTATATTAGTTGATGAACTCTCGATCAGAACTAAATCCACTTGTTTACTTCATTCCGTTACCCAATCTACAAACCTGCTAGTGCAAGCTAACGCTGATCAGCAAGTGAGTACAGAAAAACTAATAAGTAAAACATGCCATTACTTAATTAATCATCTTAATCATCCGCATTCTCTAAATAAGCTTGCTGCTACGATGGCGACAAATCGTAATGTATTAACCCGAGTATTTAAAGAAAATACGGGGGTAGGCGCTATGACGTGGTTGCGTGCAGAACGCATGGCTAAGGCCAAGTGTTTGCTTAGCCATGGTTACTTAACCATTCAACAAGTTTCTTATGAAGTAGGCTACGAAGATCCTGCTAATTTTGCTACTGCTTTCAAACGACATTATAAACTATCGCCATCATATTATAGAAAAATAACCATAGCGAAAAAAAATCAAAAGTAAATAAAGTGATGAAATCAAAAGTATTGGTGACAAATTCAAAGGCTTGATTAAGTTAATGCCTTTTAATATGAGTTATCAATAAAAAATAGATGTTTATATAAAGTTGAACAGTTCACTGGCTTAATGTTATTGCGTTTAAGTTATCAGTTAGGCAGTGAGCACCAAGGAATTATTGGCTAAACCTACAGGGATAAAAGGACGTTATGTTGAGCGCTTATGATAAAGGACAACAAAAAAATACTCAGATGCTCCCAGGGATCATTAGCAATGATCCGGCAATGCATCGTTTGGCAGCACAAGTAAGAAAAATAGCGCCAAGTGACCGGCCTGTATTATTGAATGGAGATACAGGTACCGGTAAAGAGTTATTTGCTAATGCCATACATGTGTTAAGTAACTCTACAGGAGCATTAGTGCCAGTAAACTGTAGCGCTATTCCTGAAAGCTTATTTGAGTCATTACTGTTTGGTCATGAAAAAGGAGCATTTACGGGAGCAGATAAACGTCATCATGGCTTCTTTGCTCAAGCCAATGGCGGTACTCTTTTTTTTGATGAAGTGGCGGAGTTACCGCTAATCCATCAAGCCAAATTACTACGAGTTTTAGAAAGTAAAAAATTTACGCGTATTGGTAGTGATGAGCAAATAGTTTTTACTGGTCGAATTGTCTCTGCAACACATGTAAATATGAAGCAACGAGTTAAAGATAAGCTTTTTCGTGAAGACTTGTTTTATCGATTTAACCTATTTGAACTTACGATACCGTCACTAGAGGAACGTAAGGATGATATTCCATTACTGGTGAATAAATTCGCTCAACAAGAGCCTGTAATTATTTTTAGTCAATGTGCACTGGATTTTTTTAAGTATTCTCAATGGCCTGGCAACATCAGGCAGTTAAAAAACACTATTGATAAAATATCAGTACTAGCCGAGAGTGACTATTTGTCGGCCGATTGTATACGAGCATTAGCGGTATGTGAGCAAGAACAAGATTTGATGGGAAAGTTGGCGAGAGACATTATAGGTATGCCAAAAGGTAATAAAATTAAAGATATATGTGATGCACTTGTTCAACAAGCCGTGACTCTTAGCCAAGGAAACAAAACAGAAGCAGCAAAGCTTTTAGGTGTGCATAGAAAGGTAGTTGAAAGACGTTTATGTCAAATAAGAAGTTAATGATTCTGACATAAAAAGTGTAATAAGCATTGAATAATTGAAAGGTAATAACCCAACTTAAGCCAGGTATTTATGGATCACAATGACGATAAGCGGCAAATTAGCACTTTAGAAACACAAGATGTTCAGCCAAATGCTTTGAATACAACCAAAGCGACAGATATTTCGAAAGAGATAGCGAATCTTGATCACAATGATGATAAGCGACAAGCCAAAACTTTGGATAAAAAAAATGTTCAGACAAGTGATCATAATACAACTAAAGCAGCTGACGTTTCGGGGGAGGAAGTGTCTCCTGAGCAAAATAGTGAACAACAAGACAGTATCGATAAATTTAAAGAAGAAGGGACAAAGGCTAGACTTGAAGCGAAAAATAAAAGAAAAGCAGCTGAAAATGCATTGGCAGAAATTAATAACAAACAGCAAGAGAACATGAAAACTGCAATGAAGCCAAAAAAACTGTCTGCAGATTTACCTGAACAAACTGTGTCAAAATCAGTTAAAACAGCGCCATCAAGCAATACTGAAGGTGAAAGCAATGCGTTCCTCTCTGAGTCTGAGGTAGCTAACTCGTTGAACTCCTTGCTTATAGGGAAGAGCCTGCTATCACCGTTAGCTGGATTAGAAAAAATTAAAACAAGCCACCAGTTACAAATGAATAAACTCATTGCGGATATTGAAGCGGTAATGTTGAAAGAACCAGCAGCGACTAAAGTAGAAAAAGATAATGACTAAACAGAGAGTTTATGAATTTGAAACAAGTCGTGATGCTAATGGTCAATATGTCTGTCATTCGTATCGGGAAGTTGAAGCTGCTGAAAAAAGTAACTCGGAGAAGAGTTCATCAGCTCAGCCGTCTAGTTCTTTCCACGCAGGCTTTACTGCACAAGACCATATTTTTAGTGGGGCTGATGATGCTTTTGCTCAGAGTTATCAAAGTAATTTTACTCAAGGAAATGATGATTACATTAATAATATGCGGCAACAATTTAGCCAAATGCGTCAATCAATGCTAGATAAAATGGAGAAATTTACTTATGTACAAAATATTAAAAAATAACCCTTGGCTCTTTAACGATTTATAGCGAGGTCTTTAATGAGTGATGACTCTTCTGGAAAAGAAGCGACTACATTAATCCAGGCTAATATTAATCAGTCGATTGCTGAAGCTGTGCAAGATGCTACGGACTTACTCAAGAATATTAGCACTATTGAGACAACCGTTATAGGTGTCGCTTCTGCTAAATGGTTAGCTGAGCCAGCTAACGTTGCGTACAAAGAAATTATTGATAACGCCAAGGAAAATATTACTTTTGCAGTAAAAAACCTTGTTGAGGTTGGTAGCGCAGGGGCTAGCGTACTTGGTGATTTAAAACCTAAGTAACCTGATCTCTGGATAAGCAGCACTTGCTCGACATTCCCTTTTATCCCATTCTCAGCGTTAAAACGTCGATAAATAGCTCGCTATTCATAAACGTTTTGCTTTGATAATGGCATAAAATGAAACATTGAGAGAGCATATCGTTACTTCAAGCGTATTGTCGTTTTTGTTTAACTATATAAGTGATTGATTTTACTTAAACATCAAGTACTCATTATCCAGAGTTCAGGTTAAATAACATGTGAGTAGTTTGTGCTTCAATTATTTTTAAATTAATAAAGAGGAAATAAAATGGATAAAAAAGAGTTACTAATTAATGAAAATGTGAGCTTGAACCAAAACCAGGCAATACCACCAACCTCTGAGGCTGATCTTCTTTATGCACAATCGTTATCACTACTTAATAATGCTATTGAAGAATGTCAGTTGGACGGTTTTCAAACGGTAGAATCAACAGTACCGCAAATATTTGATCAACAAGGTCTGATGACAAATTCGTCAAAAGAAGAGACAGATTTTTTTTCATTAGCTAAGCAGTTATTTGAACAACAGGCACCGTTGTTCTCTATTGAAGATATAGAGCAACAAGAACTTGCTAGCAGTTTAGTGGAGTCTTTAAATTTGGATCCAGTGATCACTGAACATGAGCAAAATGCTCTAAATCAGATGCCAGAAAACCAGCAAGATAACCTGCAACTAGAGCAACAGCTTGAAAAGCCGATTGAGAGTACTGCAGAGCTGCCAGTTGATCGTGATGCTGGGCTTGACGCTATTAATGAATTACTCAACTCCGGTTGATCAGTAATGAGAAAATAAGCCTTTGAGTAAATATAATTACAATATACTGCCACAGCATAAATTAGCACACGTCATAGGGGAAAAATTAATACTTTGTCACAATATACCTAATACTTGTTTGGCAGATGTTAACCCTACAGCATACTATCAGCTTTTTAATCTATGGCTAAAACAGCCTCAATACACAATATGCCAGAGTAGTAGTTTAGCAAAAACTTCTGTTAATTCGGTAGTTCAACGTATTCCCGAAAAGTTGATATATCGGGAAATTCTACATACTAGTAAGCAACAAGTTGTCTCTGAAATACTCACTTTACATACTAATGAACAACTTAATTTGGTCTTTCTACAGCTGTTGCCAAGTAAAATATTCTCAAAAGAGAACAATAATTCATTATTAGCCCCGCCAGATGTCATAAAAACAGTTGAAGTAGAGGCAATACTTTTTGACATAATTGATCATTTGATTAAGTTAGCTAAGGCTAAAAACTGTCAACAAATAACCACTAAACTTTACAACCCAATATTTATAAAAATATTCATTAACCTTGGTTTCGTCATAACTGCAGACGATAGTCCAAGCGATATCATAAAAAGTGCTTTTCTGACATTTTCGTTATAAATTTTTAAATCCCGATAAGTTATCTAATTTTTTATTCATTTATTACTTTTATTTAGTCAATACCCACGATGGACTTTCTCCACCATTGTGCGACTTAGTGCTGGTTGAACTAGACCAATTAGTTCGATGGTCATTACCGTATAAACGTGGGTTTAATTCATGTTTATTCTATTTTTATTATTATAAGTCTTTATTTAACAATGTGTTAAATGTTTTATTTGTGTTTTGTAAATTTATGGCACAAATGCTGATATATGTTATTACAGTGTTGTTTACTTTTATCATTTATTAAAGCGATGACGTAAGGAAGCAACCTAAACGTGTTAATGAATTTCATCAACAAGAGGAGAGGAAGTATGGCACAACCAGGAGAAGTTAATGGTGCAATAATTGATTCAGTCGTCGGTGTAAATGCAGCAGTATTGGCAGAAGCACCAGCAATGGCGATGGGCAGTTTATATCAAACCATTGGCAACTCTGTTGCTTTGGCAGCAGCCAATGCAGTTTATGCTCAACAGCAAGCAAATGTGGGTTCACAAGCGGCTTGTACGTTAGGCGTAACAAAAATGTTTGCTCAAAACAAAGGTTAGTTTGAGCAGATATACTCGGTAGCAATACCATTTTAACCACAATTAAGGAGAATACAAATGGCAGAACCAACACCGACACAACCAGTATCGGCACAACCAGCAGTAGTAAATGGTGCAATTATTGATGCAGTAACGGCAACTAACACCAAGGTCTTAGCAGAAGCACCCGCAATGGCAATGGGCAGCTTATACCAAACTATTGGTAACTCTGTTGCTATGGCCGCCGCTAACGCCGTATATGCTCAACAACAAGCGAATGTTACTTGTCAGGCAGCAAATACGTTAGGTCTTACCAAGTTATTTGCAGATAACTAGGGCTCGTAAGTAAATACTTGTTTTTAATCGGTTGCGTAGTTATTTCATGCGCAACAATAACATCTAAATTGGAGAATACACATGGCACAACCAGCAGAAGTAAATGGCGCAATCGTCGACGCAGTAACAGCAACTAACACCAAAGTTTTAGCAGAAGCCCCCGCAATGGCAATGGGTAGTTTATATCAAACTATTGGTAACTCTGTCGCTATGGCTGCCGCTAACGCAGTGTATGCACAGCAACAAGCTAATGTTACTTGTCAGGCAGCAAATACCTTAGGCATCACTAAGTTATTTTCACAAAACAAGTAAGTTATTGACCTTTAAATGCGTCAATAGTCATGTAGCTAAATTTTTTATTAACGGCTATTAACATAAGCTATTGGCGCTTATTTTAACAATAATTTTTTTATTAATCTTGTTTAACTAAGGAGAATATTATGGCACAACCTAGCAGTGTAAATGGTGCAATTGTAGATTCTGTTTCTATAGCAAATACTCAAGTATTGGCAGAAGCACCTGCGATGGCGATGGGTAGTTTATATCAAACGATTGGCAACTCGGTAGCAATGGCAGCAGCTAATGCTGTTTATGCACAACAACAAGCGAATGTTACTTATCAAGCAGCGACTACGCTTGGAATTACTAAGTTATATTCAGCTAATAAGTAGGGGAGTGAATTGGGCTAGCGTTCATTAAGCCCAATTTATTTATCTAAAGACAATAATCATAGTAATGACATGGAGCATTATAAATTGAGTGAATCATCCGAAGGTGTCATCGCTACCTCAAAAGCGATAAATGATGAAGTTCAAGCACAAAGTGTTGAAACGTTAAGAACTCTCTCTATGGGCGGGTTAGTTAACGCACTTTCGTTGAGCATGTTAAATAATACTCAACATCAATATGCTTCACAATCTCTTGGCAATAGTGCCATGGTTGCAGCCTGCGAAAAAATACTGGCTAGTTGATAATAACAGCCAGCCAAATTAAAAGGAGAAATTTATATGGCAAACGAAGATGATAAAGATATTGGGGTTTCAAGCTGTATTAGCGGAACATATGAGCCATTGGCTGGCGATACTTGCAGCATAAATAAATGGTCTCTGTGCTTAAATAAAAGCCAAAGTAGCATACCTTGAGTAGTAATATTACTACGCC
>JBLHNB010000108.1:0-18028 GCA_047621305.1 Alteromonadaceae bacterium
TATTATTAAAGAGAGTGATCTTATTGCAATTCTACCTACTGGTCTTATTCATAATTATTTAGATTGCGGTGAGCTTGCAATTGCCCACCCGCCAGTAGATATTCCTCATTCTTCCATTTCCATGTTATGGCATAAGCGACAAAGTGCCGATAAAGGGTTAATGTGGTTGCGAAAGCAAATAAAGCAAATATTCATTAAACGAAGAACAGATCAGGTTGAAAAAGTGTTGGGTTTTATTGATTCGTAGTTTTGTATTATTAAGTGCCCATCACGCCAGGGTCTTCATTGTCGGTTCATCTGTCGTTAACAAGCATTTTTTTAAAAAGTAAGGGTGAATTCCTATCTTTCAAGGCTTTTAAATATTTTTCTTCGCTATATGTCACTTTCATTTTCCAACAGGGACATAAAATCCGTATCCACTTAAATGTTAGTATTATTATTGCTAAGAATTACCTTTTGTATAATGGTCAACTAAATCTCTAGAGTATTTAAGGCACTTTTTTCAACTCATTTAATTTCTGATTGGGTGTTATATAATTTACACCAAAATATTATCTCTCATTATAAAATTAACTGCTGTGGCAAATAATATCGAATTCACGCATAATCAATACAGACCTACTTCTAAGATAAAAAGATATATTCGTTGATTTATTATTTTCTTACTATAGATTCATATTTGTGACAGAAATTTCACTCAAACCACTTGATATTTTACATATCATCTATTTAGCCATTGCTGTTTTTGGCGTGTTATTAGTTTTTGGTCAAAGTCGCTTCAAAGCTTTGCTTTTATTGCTAAGTTGGCACGCTCTCGAAGAGATATTTAATTTAATAGAAGAGTTGAAGATTTTTAGTCAACTTCCTTTAATAACACCTGCTATTCAGTTAGCCGTTGGGCCATTGTATTATTTGTTTGCCAAAAATCTAATTTATGGTGACATTCAATTAAAAAAACACATGTTTCATTTTTTACCTGCGTTTATTGCTCTGGGGTTTACCGCTTGGTGGCCCCAATTAATGCAAGTAGCTTTTGTTATATTCTTGATATATTTCTTTTTAACTTTTCGATTATTACAGCACTACCATAGGGTGCTTGCTGAAATAACCTCTGATGATGCAAGCTACGCACTAAAATGGTTAACTCGAACATTTATTGTGATTGGGGTTATAAAAATCGTTGATGCTGTTCGGTTGAACGTGCAATTAGAAGTAAGTTATGAAGTGTTTTATTATCAGTATTTTGTTATTGAAATACTTTCGTTGTTCATCACGGTATATCTCGCGTTAAAGGCTCTTCGTCACTCACACCTTTTTTCAGGATTTAGAGAGTTTGAAGAGACTGTCATTCAACAAAATAATAAATTAAGCAATGAGTCTAGTATTGAACTGGAACAGGCACGTAGTATATTTTCCAGTCTAGATAAGCATTTGCAGAAAACCCATGGCTATCGTCAAGCAAAATATTCGCTACGACAGTTGTCCGAAGAGCTTGGTTTAACAGAGCAAATGGTCTCTTGGTCTATCAATCAAGGCGGAGAACTCAGTTTTTCTGACTACATAAATTCATTGCGTATAGAAGAAGTTAAATTATCTTTACTCGATAAATCGCAGAAAAAAAGCATTTTAGATATCGCCTTTGAGGCAGGGTTTAATTCTAAATCTACCTTTAATGCCGTTTTCAAGCAGTCTTTAGGCGTAACGCCTAGCCAATTCATTAAAATAAATACATAACATTATCAAATAGATACAATTAATAACGTGTGATATGTTAATTCTGGACGTCCAGAATTAACATACTGGACGACTCCCTACTACCTAACTTGTACATTTTAGCCACTTACAACAGTATGAGCTAAACATCATGACAAATACAGGTAATCAACACTTCCATATTGATACTGATAAAGCATCAATATGGAAGTGTATTCAAAAATCAATATTAACCATTATCTTTTTCAGTGGCACTTGTAACGCTGCATTATACCCTGTCAAGTTAGCACCTTTGGGTACTAACCTTATGGTATCTAAAAATGCATTATCCGCCAATTGTCATAACATTGAAATATCTACTATCGCAAAGACATTTACTGTAGCGAAAGAATCACAAGTTCAACTAACCTGTGTCGATTTTACCTATTTAGGTAAAGATAGAACATTGAAACTTATTTTCAATGACAACAAACTCGATATGGTTCAAATCTTCAATATGCGTAACATGCTACCTGACATTAAAAATACCTTAATAACAAAATATATTGAACCTACCATTGGCGCAAGATGGTTCGATTACTTTGACGATGAAGGAATATCTTTAGATGTTCTTAATGAGAGCTTAACCTTTGTTTCTGATCGCTTAAAAATACAATATCGCCAAGATAGTGAAGATAAAAAAGATAATCACATAAACCTAAATCTAACCAAAGTTCAGTGGTTACAAGATTTAAACGCACTCGATCATTATATTCGAAATAACCATATCAATCCGTATTATCACAACAGTGAAAAAGGATACTTACAGCTTTTTTATCAAGCTTATGATTATATAAATCAAACCAAAAATCCAGACAGTAATATTATCAATGGTTATATTGAAAAGCTTGTGGCTTATACGGGAGACGGACATTCTTATGTTGTTGGTAGAACCGCTCGGTATGATGAATACCGATTCTTTCTGGATTATTTCGATGAGGATATGCATATTATTAGTGTTGATGAAAACAATGAACATCTATTAGGTGCAAAAGTTATAGCTTTTGATAACACCAATGTCGTTGAAGCTAAAAAGCTGATTCAACCCTTTTCCCCTTCCGTTAATAGTAGCAGCATAAAAAGAGAATCTATTTACCTGTACAGACATCCCGGTTTGTTATTTGCTGCTGGCATTAGTAAATCGGCTAAACAAGTTGAATTAACATTACAATTGACTAATGGAGAGCAAGTAAATCAAACATTTTATAAGAATTCAGATAAAGAAATAAAATGGACTCAATTACAAGAAAATAAAGGGATTAATATCCCTTTACATCGTCAAAAAACGGATAAAAGACAGTGGATTAAATATTTACCTGACAGCAATAGTCTTTATTTGCATTATGGAATAGTGCTAGAAAAGGAAAAAGGAGATATTCGTCAATTAAGTCAAGAGCTTGTTAAAGCCATAGACGATCATCAAGCTGATAAACTTATTATTGATATACGTCATAATCCGGGCGGAGATTCTCATTTTAATGCGGCCTTAATCAATGTGATCAGTAAACACAAAAAAATAAACCAGCACGGTAAACTTTTTGTCCTCACTGGACGTAACACTTTTTCAGCAGCCATTAATTTTGCCGGTAATATGGAGATGAGAACTAAAGCGATATTTATTGGTGAAAAAGTAGGAGATAGCAGTTCATTCCCTGGAGAGTCAGGCCCACAAGCTAGCTTCAAGTTACCTAATTCTTCTATCGTTGCGAATTTATCGTTTTCAGAATGGAACGCCACATTTGATTATGATCAGCGAGACGCTGTTGGGCTCGATATTCCTATTTCCCTAAGTTATATTGATTTTATTACAGGACAAGATCCTTTGCTTGCTGCTGCATTGGAATATAAAGCACCTGAAATTAAAGTCAGTAAACTCAGTCGTGATCAACAACACAATTGGGTCGGTCGTTATGACTTTAGCCCAGACAAAGCATTAAAAATTTTTAAACGAGGAAAACAGTTAAAGATGGAAATTACTGAGTGGATTTTCACTGATCTTTACCCTATTTCAAATACCGTAATGCTAACGGATATTAGCGGTGTAAAGTTGAAAAAGTTATTTAACGGAAAATTAGTTTTATTGCAAGATGGCAATGAAATAAAAACGCTTAAAAAACTCAAAGAACAAGACTTAAAACCGCTAGAATTGTTGATTTCAGGTCAATATTCTCTTGCTAAGGATTCGTATCAGGAATTGCATAAAAAAAATCCATCATTACTCTCTATACGAGGTAACAGTTTAGGCATTTTAGCTTCACATGTGAGAGCACGACATAATACGCCTAAGTTATATGAACAATTACGTGAAATTGCTATAGCCCTTTATGGCGAGAAAATTGTCAGCTGGGACGCAGATGCGATCGATATATAAAGCATAGACACTAATATCGGATTTGAAGCAGAGTTACCTGCATATCACTATTTTATTAATTGGAGAACATATGAAATTTTTATTTAAAAAAGTCAGTATATTATTAATTGCAACTGCTAGCATGCAAGCTCAAAGCGAAACCCTAGTCTTTGAACATGTCAATATCATCCCTATGGATAAAGAACACATTTTATACGACCATAGGGTAATTGTTGTCGATGATAAAATTACCCGTATAGAGCCCTCGTCTGCCAAGTTAACAGCTAAGGCTGACCGTACCATAGATAGTACTGGTCAATATATGATCCCAGGACTTTCTGATACACATTACCATCAAAATGGATGGAGCACTGACAAAGATGACTTACAATATAAACTGCTTATTGCGAATGGTGTTACTAGCATATTAAGTATGGGTGAATGGGGAGGACAAGATGCTATTGCAACAAGGTACCGAGCCAATAAAAAGTCTACATTGGCGCCCTTTTTCGCAACTGTTGGCCCTCAGTTAGATGACAACAATATAAAAACCCCAGAAGATGCAATAAAAATGGTGCGATTTCACCAAGACCGCGGATATGATTTTATTAAAATTCATGGAAACATAGCTAAAGAGGCTTACCTCACATTACTCAATGAAGCAGAAAAAGCTGGGATTCCAACTTTAGGCCATACACAACGTGACAAACCTTTCGAACTTGCTTTACGCATGGCAAATATTGTTCATGCCGAAGACATTGTTATGGCATTCTCTGATGAATCAAACCTATCTGTTGTTGATATGGACGAAAAGCTCGCAAAAGATATTGCCACTCAAGTTAAAGACAGCGGTATCTATGTCGCTCCGACAATAAGTACGGTTGCTATGATTCAGGATTGGACAGACCCGGAACGTTTTGAGGTACTTAAAGTTCGACCGATCAATAAGTACTTGCCAAAAGATGCTCTAGCATGGTGGTTAAGTCCCGAAAGTGACTACTTTCAACCATTTTTCAAAAGTGAACATGGACTAGAGTACATAGATAAAGTGATTAAAGGAACACGTATGCTAACGACTGCCTTACACAAAGCTGGCGTACCTCTGCTGATTGGCTCAGACAGCTTCGGCATTCAAGTAACTGGATTTTCAGTTCACGAAGATATGGAGCAATTACAAAGTGTCGGGGTTCCTCCATATCATGTACTAAGAGCTGCAACGGTTATGCCCGCTCGTTTCTTAAAACGTACAGCTAGCGCAGGAACAATTAACGAAGGAAAGAATGCACAATTTGTTATTCTTGATAAAAATCCATTAGATGATATTAAAAATACGCGAGAAATTGCAGGCGTAATGCTAAAAGGAAAATGGTACGAGAGAAAACAATTAGATGAAATGTTACAGCAGGCAGAGGATGCCTATAAGAAATAAAATTACATCAATCAATATATTAGAGCGGTTGAATTTCCAACCGCTACTAGCAAACAAATTAAAAGCGATTTAAAAACTGATGAGATTTGATAAAACATGAACTTTCATTGCTAAACACAGTAAGTAAATAATACTTATATGTGAATAGACATTAGTAGTAATATTGTCTTAACAAGAAAGTGATCATCTTGTGCTTTAACCGATTTAAGTTTACCCGATAATTGACCTCGCAAGTGATAAAACGTTTTAGTGCAAATACCTAAATGGTCCGATTCTATAGAAACTGAATAACCACTTTCATTCGTTTGTTTAACTGCTTCAATTTTAAATTCTTGGGTATAACGTTTGTCTTTACTTATAAACATCTCTAATTGAAGCTAGAAAGTAATTTATTGGCTGTCTAGTAAACTAGGTGAAGTCCGTTTTTTGTCTTCGGACAAATGGACAGTACCGGACAGCCATACTGTCCGAACGGACACTCATAACTTTTTATATTTTATAAAAACAAATCAATTCAATGGCTTGCTGGCAAATTAAACTTGGCACCGTTTCTGCTATATATATTATTAATTTAATATACAGGTGATATTTATGATTGCAGATACCGACAGCCAAGACGAAAAAATTAGTATCGTCAAAAAGCCATTACCACTAAAACTTATTTTTGCATTAACTACTATTCTTTTAACAGCTTACTTTATGCAGTCTTCTATTAGTCAATGGTATTCATCTATCCCTAACGTTGAAATAAACACTTTAACGATTGCACCTGTAATCCGTGGAGATCTCATTCGAGATGTCGCCGTCTCGGGTAAAGCAGTTGCAGCCAAAGCACCGCAGTTATACAACACTGAAGTTGGAAAAATTACATTGTTAGTAAAACCAGGGGAAGCTGTAACCAAAAACCAATTAGTTGCCATACTCGAAAGCCCTGAGCTTAACGCTTTAATCAAACAACAGGAATCTACTCTAGATCAACTGAGCATTAACGCTAATCGAGGTGATTTAGAAGATAAAGAGGCTAAACTTGATTTGGAAAGTAACATGAATGCTGCGCAATCAAGTCTAAATGTTGCGAAACGAGAGGGACAACGTGCTGAAATAGCACATAAAAAACAAATTATTAGCGAAGTTGACTGGTTGAAAAGTCAAGACGTATTAGCCGATGCAGAGCGATTTTATAAACATGCAAAAAAACGCGTTATATTAGCTGATGAGAGAATGACTTTTGAGAAACAATATCGTCAGTTTTTAGTGCAAGAGCAACAGTTAATTTTAGACGAGCTAAAACGTCGTCATCAAGCATTAGAAATAAAAACCCCTCTTACCGGTGTTGTCGGCAATTGGTTAGTTGCTCAAAAAAATTCAATTGCCGCTAACACTGCCATTATGACCATTGTCGATTTATCAGAATACGAAGCAGAACTTAGTGTACCTGAATTCTACGCCGATGATTTAGGTCTTGGGCTTACCGTTGCTATGCAAATTTCAGGAACAGATGTTATCGGTGAAATTATCGCTATATCACCTGAAATAAAAGGCAATCAAGTAAAAGTGCGAGCCAAACTTGTTTCAAAAAGTAGCATTCAATTAAGACAAAATCAGCGTATTAATGCACGTATAGAATTTGAAAAGAAAAGTGACGTATTAATGCTAAAACGAGGCGGTTTTATGGGCTCGTTTGCTGGTAAATTTGCCTTTAAAACTCTTGATAATAATACCGCTGAAAAAATTGCAATTTCTACAGGAATTAACAGTGTTGATTATATTGAGCTGATATCAGGCGTTGTAGAAGGTGATCAAATTATAATTTCAGACTACCAACAATTTAATTATGCAGAGCAAATCAATATTAGCGATTAATGCTCTGTAACTAAAATCAAAACTATTCGCCATAAATAAAATATTGGCTCAAAGGTTAAAAGGAAATACTTATGCTTAAAATGAACAATGTTTCACGTATCTACCGTAATGACACCATTCAAACCCATGCGTTACGTGATTTTTCACTAGAGGTTAAATCTGGTGAGTTTGTTGCCGTTACAGGCCCTTCTGGATCAGGTAAATCAACTTTTCTTAATGTAGCTGGATTATTAGATAACTTTGATCAAGGAGAATATAAGCTTGATGGGATCAGTGTTCATGGCCTAAAAGATGATGAGTTATCCAAGTTAAGAAATGAAAAAATAGGATTTATTTTTCAAAGTTATAACTTAATCCCTGACTACAGTATTTTTGACAATGTTGATATGCCACTTCGATACCGAGGTTTTTCTTCAGCTGAGCGAAAACGACGTGTAGAGCAAGCATTAGAAAAAGTAGGGTTAGCCTCTCGCGCAAACTATTTTCCAAGCCAATTATCAGGTGGGCAACAACAACGTGTTGCTATTGCGAGGGCTTTAGCTGGAGAGCCAAAAATATTATTAGCTGATGAACCAACTGGTAACTTAGATTCATTAATGGCTCGTCAAGTAATGGAATTGCTTCATAAATTAAATCAAGAAGGCACGACCATTATTATGGTGACCCATGATCCTGACCAAGCAAGGGAAGTAAGTCGTAATATACAAGTTGTTGATGGAGAAATTTCTGATTTCAGCATTTATGCACCTTTACAGTCGTTAGAAATTGAGTCAGTCCAATCGAATGATGCGTCATCAAAAAATCGTAAAGAGCAGGAGGCTGTTGATGTTAAAATATAATTTGAAATTAGCGATTCAAAGCTTTAAGCGTGCGCCATCACTGTACTTTTTAGTGTTGTTAACATTATCTGTTGGTGTGGGGCTGTTGTCTGCTAACTTAGCCTTAGTCAATGCTATGGCTGGTGATCCTATCCCTGAAAAGAGTGACCAACTATTTCATGTGAGTATGAATACTTGGCCTAATGAGCAGCCATCAGAAGGACCCTTACATATTTTAAGGTACCGCGATGCGAAGGTGATTTCTGAATCAGACATTCCAAAGCATAGTGCCGTATTTTATGCTTCAGGTGTTTACGCAAGAGATTCAAAATCAAGCAGTCTACAGCGTTTTGATTCAAGTGTAAGAGCAACAAGCCCAGGTTTTTTTGCTTTAACCAATGCACCATTGGCATATGGTAGTGCATTTACTAAAAGCTCAGGTATGGAAGTTGTTATAGGTGACGAGCTTAATAAAAAAATATTTGCAGGTAAGAATAGTGTCGGTGAAACCCTTGAACTTGATGGTGAACTTTTAACTATAGTTGGAGTATTAAAACCCTGGTCTTTAAGGCCATTGTTTTATCATGCCACCGAAGGGCGCGCGTTTAATTTAACTGATGATATATATGCGCCAATAGAAACAGCGATAGATTTAGGTTGGTCGATCCATGCAAGGAGTTCTTCAACAGACAGTAACAAAGGCGTTCAATTTTCGCGAGATCTTAATGTTTTTTATTTACAAGCATGGGTTGAACTGGAAAATAAAACTGATTTACCACTTTTTCAAAACTATTTGGATAATTATAGCCAATCCTTAAAAGATGCAGGTGAACACCCTGGAGATATTATGAACGAGCTACGTGATGTCAATGAATGGTTACTTGAACAAAATATCGTAGATCAAAAAATATTAGCATTCACGCTCGCTTCAGTACTGTTCTTATGTGTTTGTGTTTTTAATGCGAGTAGCTTGCTATTAGCACGTTTCCATTCGGCTAAATTTGAGGTGGGGTTACGACGAGCAATCGGCGCAAGTAATAAGCATATGTTGATGCAAGGTCTCACTGAAAGCGCGTTGTTAGGTATTATTGCTGGGATCACATCAATGTTATTGAGTTGGTTGTTTTTAAAACTGTCAATTCAATTCTTACCTGACTTGGCCAATCTGGCAATATTAGAACCAAAGCTTTTGATTCTAGGTATGCTATTAGCTTTAGGTACGGCTATCTCGAGTGCCCTTTATCCCTTGTATCGAGCCAATCGTTATGCGATTTCAGCTGAACTTAAATAATTAAAAAGATAAGGAAAAATCATGAACTTCAAAGCACTACTTAAGTCCTTATTGTTGCGTAAATTCACAACCGGACTGTTAATCTTACAATTGGCCATTACGCTAGGTTTATTGGTAAATAGCGGTATTCTAGCGTTAGACACCCAAGCGAAAATTTCCCTACCAACGGGGTTAGATAATGAAAACATTCTGATTGTTTCAACTCACCCAACATCAGGCAATTATCGAGACTTAGATTATTTTCGTTCAATTGCCACAGAAGACATGGTGAAACTTAGCCAATTACCTGGCGTGAATAGTGTTTCAGTGACTAATCAATTACCTATTCGTACCGGTGGTATGCGAAGAAATGTTTTTGATTTAGATAATCCAGAGCAAGACAAAAATGACCTGTATTTACAAGACGTAAAATATATTTTAGCCGAAGAAAACTTAGCAAAAACGATGGGGTTTACTATATTGGAAGGCCGATTTCTTAATCGCAGTGATCAGCTCGATTTTGATAGTGAAGAAAAACCCAATATAGTCATAACAGCATCACTTAAGAGAGGACTTTATGGAGATGAGTCTGCGCTGGGGCAAGAGACTAATAATGGTTTTATTGTTGGTGTCATTAAAGACGTTATCCTTGACCCGACTTTACCCTTAGACAAACAATATGGCTATTTCACCAATGCCGTGATGAAACGCATTTATATTGCCCGTTATTACGTGCTCAATGTAGAACCGGGTCAAATGGCAAATGTGCGTAGTAAAGTTAGAGATACTATTCTGGGTGTACAAGCCGAGCGCGATATATTTAACATATTTACCATGCAAGAACATTTACTGGCTTTTTATAGAGATGATCAAGGCTTAGCTGATCTATTTCTTCTACTATGTAGTTTGATGTTATTTGTTACCGCAATTAGTAGTTATGCTTATTCGCAGTTCCATATTTCAAGACAACAAAAATATATTGGTATTCGAAGAGCATTAGGCGCTCGTAAAAAAGATGTTTTATTATACGTACTAACAGAGAACTGGTTAGTTTATGGTATGGGGTGTTTGCTCGGAGTATTTGTTGCTTTTGGTTTCAATATTTTGTTAAGTCAGCACATTATCTTAAGTAAACCCGATATAATGTTATTTTGTTTAGTCACTTGTGTTATTTTTATTTCAGGTACACTAGCGACATGGTTACCCGCAAAACGCACCAGTGATATTCCGCCCGTTGTGGCAACTAGAACAGTGTAAAAGTTTAACAAGGAAATATATGATCCAAGTTTTAGTGGTTGACGATAACCCTGATATATTAGAAGCGCTTGATTTGTTGCTTAGTTTGCATGGTTATAAAGTGCAAACTGCAGATAATAGAAAAAAGGCTTTTTTGGCGGTAACTCGTCACAGCATCGATTTAGTTATTCAGGATATGAATTTTGATCAAGGTATTACATCAGGTGATGAAGGCCAATTACTTTTCAAAGAGTTAAAATTACTAAAACCGGGTTTACCCATAATTTTGATCACGGCATGGACACAACTAGAAACGGCTGTAGCACTGGTAAAAGCAGGAGCGACCGACTATTTACAGAAGCCTTGGGATGACAATAAGTTACTTGCATTAGTTGCAGAGCACACCCAACGCAGTAGTAATAAATTACAACAACCGAAGAGTAAGTTACCGACAGACCATGGGATGATTTATCAAAGCGCTGAAATTCATGCCTTAATGGCTGACGCTAATAAAGTCGCATTAGCCGATGTTAATGTACTAATTACCGGTGCTAATGGCTCGGGTAAAGAAAAATTAGCGGACCACCTTCATCAGCAGTCGCCGAGATTCGCCAGCCCTTTTGTTAAAGTGAATATGGGGGCAATACCACAAGACTTAATAGAAGCGGAATTATTTGGTGCTGAAAAAGGCGCTTTTACCGGAGCAAACCAATCAAGGCAAGGTCGTTTTGAAGCTGCTGATGGCGGTACGTTATTTCTTGATGAGATCGGAAATTTTTCACTGGCGGGACAAATGAAACTGCTGCGTGTTCTACAAACCGGAGAATTTGAACGCTTAGGTTCAAATCAAACCATTAAAGTCGATGTTCGGGTTTTAAGCGCAACCAATACTAACTTAGTTCAGGCAGTGAAAGACGGAAGTTTTCGAGAAGACTTATATTATCGACTCAATGTTATTGAACTTAACTTACCGCCGTTAAATGCACGCAAAGCCGATATTATTCCCTTGGCGAATCACTTTATAGGGCACGAATACTCTTTGAGTGATGACGCAAAAAAATATCTTTTGTCGCAGACATGGCAGGGTAATGTAAGAGAGTTAGAGAATGCCTGTAAGCGTGCAGTTGTATTTGCAAATGATAAAAAAATTACAACACAAGATTTTAGTAGTTTGAAGCTCAGTAATATAACAAAAAACGAAAAACAACATATTGAGGATATGTTAGTCAAACATGTTGGAGTAATAAAACATGCTGCTCAAGAGTTAGGTTTCAGCCGACAAGCACTATATCGTCGTATTGAAAAATATAATATTGACCTTGATACGTTATGTTGATTATAAAAATAATACTGATAAATTTATTATTTATCGCAAGCTTCTTTTTATTATTACCACAATCTCCGTGGTTATTTGTATTTACGACATGTGGTGCTATTTTTCTTACTGTAATGTTATTACATAAAGAAAGTAAACAGCAACAGAAAACACTTCAAGCCATTTTTAATGGTTTACAAAATTTGCAAGACGGTGATTTTTCTATCAGCTTAAGCGAGAACATACAGCAGAAGAAAAATGCTGAACAACATCAACTTATCACGTTATTTAATCAAGTTACCGATAAATTACGTTTAGAAAAACAATCTCTTTACCAGCGAGAGCTTTTGTTAGACAAAGTGGTTAATGCATCAGATGTTGTAACAGTGCTAGTTAATCATAGAAATACTATTATATTTGCTAACCGAGCCGCTCAACACTTTTTCCATTCAACCAATCTTATGGGTCAACAATGGGCAGAGTTGCTTGCTACACAAATGCCAGAATTGTTACAACACCATGATAAAAATAATGCCATTATTCAATTAATGATCAAAGATAGAATGAGTGGAGTTAGCCATGATCCGACTTTAGGCGATGAGGACAAAACAGAAGAAAGCTGGCATTTAGCTCGCCACCTTTTGAAATTACATAATTCAAATCACCAATTAATCTTACTTAAACCATTAACTAAAGAGCTGCACCAGCAAGAGTTACAAACGTGGAAAAAAGTGATTAAAGTGATTAATCATGAACTCAATAACTCGATCGCGCCAATCAGCTCTATGTGCCATAGTGGATTGATTTTAGCGGAAAGGCTTAATGAACCGAAATTAGACCGAGTGTTTAATACTATCTCTGGACGGATCAATAAACTGTCTGAATTTATAAAAAGCTATAGCCAATTAGCGAGACTCTCAATTCCTCAGAAAACACCTTTCAATATTATCAATACAATAGATCAACTAAAAAGCCTTTATCAACTAGAGTTTATTTGCTCAGAAAAAGTTGTCCTATTAAATGCAGACGAAAGTCAGATTGAACAGTTATTGATAAACTTACTTAAAAATGCGAGAGAGTTTTCACCTAACCAGTCCACTGAAGTCACGTTGAATATTCATGATGATATGCTAAATATTGTAATTCGAGACTACGGCAATGGTATGTCTCAAGAAGTAATGAAAAAAGCATTCTTACCTTATTATTCTACGAAAGTAGATGGCAGTGGTATCGGCCTAAGTCTTTGTCGAGAAGTTGTCGATGCCCATCATGGACAAATTACGCTAAATAATCATCCAAAGGGGGGATTACAAGTAACAGTTTGTTTGTCTTTGAATGGTCATATGACATTTAAAGTATCGTGATTGCTCTTCTGCTGTATGTAATAGGGTGAGTTGGGTTCAAAATTTAGCGTAAGCAGTTAAAAAAAATTATTTTATTATCTGTATTCGATAATTTGGCAACACTGTAATGGTTTAATATAACTGGAAGGATTAATAGCTTAAAATAAATAAAAATTTAAAGGTATTCAAATAACCAGAAAACAAAAATTAGCTACACTCCTCGTCAAAAACTAGAGTATGCCAAACTAAAGGTACAATAAAATTATACCAACAAAAAATATCCACGAGATATCTAGTCCTTGCGCCTCAGCTATTATCCGCTGGAAAAGGCAATACTTGGATGAATTATCCGGTCATACTCCTCAAAATGCTAATGCGATCAGCGTTGACCAACATCGGTTCCAATCGTTTGAGAAGCAATTAAAACAATAACAAAGGTACTCAGCACGGGGCAAGCCCCGAGACTTTCGTTACGTTTTGTTAAAATAATTCGTGCTCCATTTTCTATTTGGTGCGATTTTTTACTTCTTCAAAATGCATCATAAGATTATACGTAGAGCTATCGTGTGTAAGCGCAATAGAGTTATTCTGAAGCTCACTTTCAATTTTACTTGCTAGCCCTTTACCAAGTTCAACCCCCCATTGGTCAAAAGAACATACTTGTAAGATGATACCTTGGAAAAAAATTTTATGCTCATATATAGCAATTAAATTACCGAGTGTTGATGGGGATATTTGATTGATCAATAGCGTGTTTGTTGGCCGATTTCCCTTATGAACCTTGTGCGGTGCAACCTTATCTATGTATTCTGGTAAACGCCCTTTTGCTTTTAAGTCATCCCTAACTTGTTGTTCGTCAACGCCTTGCATTAACGCTTGAGTCTGCGCGAAAAAATTAGCCATCAGAGTTTCATGATGCCCCTCAATTGGAGTATTACTCTAGACAGAACCTATAAAGTCTGCAGGAACAATATTATTACTCTGATGTAAGTACTGATAAAAAGCATGCTGACCATTTATACCGAGCTCACCCAATATAGAGGGCACGGTTGGATAATTAATCGTTTCACCAAACCAATTAACTGATTTTCCGTTGCTTTCCATTTCAGCCTGTTGTAAATAGGCTGACAACATATGTAGCGATTGATCGTAAGGTAAGATCGCTTGTGATTGAGCACCTAAAAATGTGCAATTCCATACGCTTAATAAAACCAATATAACGGGTATATTTTGCTCTAAAGGCGTTTCACAAAAATGACAGTCCTTTTCATAGGCACCTTTAAGGAGTTCAATAAAATGATCGAAGCCTAGATTAATCGCTATAGGTAAGCCTATCGCAGACCATAATGAAAATCGTCCTCCAACCCAATCCCACATATCAAAAATATTTTCTTCTAATATGCCTAGTTTCATTGCGTTGACTTTATTGGATGAAACTGCAATAAAGTGTTTAGCGATAGCTGACTCATCAAAAGAAGCAGTGGTTAGCCATTTCATAGCGGTTTTGGCGTTTAGCATAGTTTCTGTGGTAGTAAATGTTTTACTAGAAACAATAAATAGTACGTTTTCTGGTTTTAATGGTCGAAGTACTTCTGCTATTTGAGTACCGTCTACATTCGAAACATAATGCACATTGACACAATCATCACTGTATCGCTTCAATGCTTCTGTCACCATTTGTGGCCCTAAATTAGAACCACCAACCCCGATATTTACAATGTCTGTAATGCGTTTCCCAGAATATCCTTTCCACAAACCTTGACGTATCAACGTGCTAAATTTTTCTATTTGACCAAGTGTTTTTTCAACATCTTTCGATATGTTTTTACCGTCCACAAATACAGCATTTTTAGATCTATTTCTCAACGCGGTATGCAATACCGCACGGTCTTCGGTTCTATTAATTCGCTCTCCGCTAAACATTTTTTCACGCCAGGATTCAACCTCACATTCTTTAGCAAGAAGCGTTAAACCGCAGTTACTCACCAAATTAATACTGTCTCAATCGCACGTAAGTTACCGATTATTTTGAGTCTAGAAGAGATAAAGCTGTTTCTTGCAACAGCTGATCATCCTAAATACCATGCTGCATTTTCTATTGCTTATGGTGCGGGGCTTCGCGTTAGCGAAGTCGTTTATGCCAACTAAAGTCAAACAGCAACAAGCGCTAATTCAAAATTACCCAGTCAAACACCCAACCACGATATAGCATTCCCCATAGTAAGCACTTGGTTCACGCGGTTTCGTTCTCTGGAGTTTGTTAGACACCAGCCTGAGGAGTGAAGCTTGTTGATCCTATGGTGTTTTGTCGCGCCTGGTATCTAACAAACCTAAACAATTGCGGACATTAAACCTTTGCATATTCAGGAGCATATTCAGGGTAACACTAATCGAAATTTCTGCTCGTTTGTGGGGTAAGTTCAAGCTCATTACTGCCTGTGGAATTTTAGTCTGACTAAAATCTCTAGCGACAAATAAGGTCAAACCGTCTATTTCAAACGCTCTGACCCCATTGACTAAGACCAGACAATTACTCAGTATTATTTCTTAAATATTCTCTATATTTTTCAATTAGCTCTCGCACTCTTGCATTCATCGAATTCAGATAACGAAGTTGGTATTTTGCTTGTGAAATTATAGGCATTGCAGGATTGTAGCTCAAGCGAAAGTTACGAAAATGTTTAATTTGAACATCGTATAATTCTTGCTCATGATAAACACCGCCAATGTTAAATAAGGCAGCCTGATCAAACCAAGCAACCACTTGATTATTATTCGTTGTTAACCAGGCAACATCTATTAATTCTCCTATAACAATTCTTAATCTTATCGTTTTAGAGCCCCCTTGTTCATAAAGAGTTATGCGCTGTTTTAACTCGTCAACGAGCCGAGTATTTTCAGAGAGGACCTCGATGCTTTGTTTTAAATTAGATAAAATTTCTTTCCTTATGCTTGCCATCGCTACGTTCACTTCGTGTCGTCTATCCATATCTTCTTTCCAAGAATCAACGGCAAGGGCGACTAAAACAGCAAAAATAATAGTTATCGTTTCTAGTGCTAAACCTTTGTAGTTTTTTATTTTTAAAGGCATATTAAAGTCCATGTATTTAGTATGTATCTATATTGGCTATCGTTTACCCAAATAACTGAGAAAGCAGAAATATTATGCGCTTCATCATGCATAACTATTTGTATACTAATTTATTTATCTTTATTTTGGAAGGTTGAACGCAAACAAACATAACACAACTAGTTTGAATTTATGAATGTCCCCATATTGCTCTAAATCACGATTTATCAGTGTATTCATTAGAAAAAATGTGGCGAAAGTTTTAGAGATAATACAGGAGTACACACCATTAATACCATCGATTGAAGGCAGTGGTGGCATTTATGCCAGTCAGGTTATTCGATTAATTGGTAATATTTATAGTCAAACAATGCGTATTTATATCTGTGGGGAACTATATCGTATATTTGTTAACATTAAGGTATTGATCATTAGTGACTTCCTCAACTAGCCAACGAACTAAACCGCTCCACGGTATTGGAGTTTTTAGCTAATCCTTTAAGCCCTTTAACCTTTCATATTCTTTTCTACTCTTAGTATTGAGGCATTTCGTCTCAATTAACGAGGAGTTTTAACATGATTTTTTCTACTTATTTTGATCCTGAACTGAGCCGACGTTTCACTGAAGACATGGTTATCCGTAAGCTTACGGCTAAAACACAGATAGGTTATGTCCGAGCACTAAATCGTTTATGTGAATATTTGAATCGCTCACCTGAAGACGTTACCCGTGACAATTTGCGCGAGTTCCAATTGTTTTTAGTTGAAGATGGCGCAACAGGCACAACGATTAATTGCATCCTTTCTGGTTTGAGGTATTTATATAATGTTACGTTAGGTAAACCGCAGTTACTCACCAAATTAATCACTGTTTCGGTTGCACGTAGGTTACCCATTATTTTGAGTCTAGAAGAGATAAAGCTGTTCCTTGCGGCGGCAGCTCATCCTAAATACCATGCTGCATTTTCTGTTGCTTATGGTGCGGGGCTTCGCGTTGAACAAGGTAAATGAAGCCGAGACAGATACGCTATGTTATCTCCTGCGCTACTCGAGCATTTACGACAATGGTGGTTGTTTGCTAATAAACATGGGCAATTGCACCGTGAAGGTTGGTTGTTTCCTGAGCTTAATCCGATTAATCATATGACGAGTCGTCAGCTTGCTAGAATTTGTACAACAACGGCCAAGAACGCTGGCATTAATAAAAAGGTATCGATGCATACCCTACGTCATACTTTCGCGACTCAGTTATTATTAAATGGAGCCGATATTAGAACGGTACAAGAGTCACTTGATATATACCAATCATAAAACATACTATTATTTACCTGAAGACTACTCAAATATATACACATGTTATTGGTCAGCATTCGTCCGGAACTCTAAGCCCTATAGATAGATGATTACAAATGGGTAGGTCATTAACCTGCCTCACTTTGTGCCCCAAAGCGAGATAGAATTTAATACCTAAAATCATATTAATTTAATGTCCGCTTTGGTATTTTCTAATCAAATTAGAATTTTTGACTTTATAGATTCCTGATGAAATTTTGAATAATTCTATTGTCTAACGCAGAGCTGA
>JBLHNB010000109.1:0-17898 GCA_047621305.1 Alteromonadaceae bacterium
CTTTAGAGCTTTAGAGCTTTAGAGCTTTAGAGCTTTAGAGCTTTAGAGCTTTAGAGCTTTAGAGCTTTAGAGCTTTAGAGCTTTAGAGCTTTAGAGCTTTAGAGCTTTAGAGCTTTAGAGCTTTAGATATGAGTGAATGATAAATATTTTATGAGTATAAGTTGAAATAATGTTTAAAAATTTTTATTATAAGAAATGGGATAGTGAGTTTTTCAAAAAACCTATATTTGAGTATAGTGCTAACTATAATAATGAAATTGAAAGACTACCTATAGGTAGTCTTTTAACAGCAAAAATAGACTCGAAAATTTATTCTGATCTAGACTATGTCAATAATCTAGGTTTTAATTTTTGTGAAGGTGAATTACTGTTTAAAAAGAGCCTTGAGAGTACAGACGATTTAATATATGAAAATGATTACCATGACTATATTGCCGATAATAATTCGCTCGAAGAACTTAAGGTAATGGTAAAGTATTTATATGAAAAAAGTAGATTTAGGCAACCATGGTTCAGTGCTGATGAAAGGAGCTTGTTTTATCAAACTTGGATAGAAAATACTATTTTGTTTAAGTTTGATGATTGTTGTTTAGTGTTACAAAGCAATAATGAAATTGCTGCATTTATTACTATTAGAGTTAGAGGGGCTGAGGCTTCAATTGGGTTAGTAGGAGTTAAACCTAAATATCAAGGACAAGGTTTTGGAAAAAGAATACTTCAACTTGGTGAAAAATATTGCACCGTAAATGGAGCTAAATCCATTCGAGTAGCGACTCAAATGAGCAATGTCTCTGCGGCTCAATTGTACAGTAAAAATAATTATAATTTGTCTGATACTTATTATTGGTTTTATAAAAAGGTTTAAAATGATCCCATTTAATGTTCCACCTAAAACAGGCCAAGAGCTTGGTTATATAGAGCAAGCAATTCAGTCAGGAAAATTGAGTGGCGATGGATTTTTTTCAAAACAGTGTCAACAAAAATTACAAAACAGCTTTAATTGCCCATTAGTTTTGTTAACACCTTCTTGTACCGCTGCATTAGAAATGGCTGCCATATTAATTAATGTACAAGCTGGCGATGAAGTTATAATGCCTAGTTATACATTTGTGAGTACGGCTAACGCATTTGTGCTACGTGGGGCCAAAATAGTATTTGTTGATATTCGGCCAGATACAATGAATATAGATGAAAAACTTATAGAAGCTGCGATTACTGATAAAACGCGCGCGATAGTTCCTGTGCATTATGCGGGAGTGGGTTGTGAAATGGATATCATAATGGCATTAGCTAAGCAATATAACTTGTTTGTCATTGAAGATGCTGCGCAAGGTGTAATGTCTACTTATAAAGGAAAGGCATTGGGGTCAATTGGACATATAGGTTGCTATTCTTTTCATGAAACCAAAAACTATACAGCAGGCGGTGAAGGTGGTGCCCTTCTAATAAATGACAAACAATTTATTACTAGAGCTGAAATCATTAGAGAGAAAGGGACAAATAGAAGCTTGTTTATTCAAGGGCAAGTTGATAAGTATACTTGGGTAGACTTAGGTTCAAGTTTTTTGCCATCTGAATTACAAGCTGCATATTTATATGCCCAGTTGGAAGAGAAAGAATTAATTAATGATGTGAGGTTAGCAGGTTGGCATTGTTATTTTGAAAATTTAATCGTCTTAGAAAATCAAAAACTTATTTCATTGCCGAAAGTGCCAGAAGAATGTAGTCATAATGGACATATGTTTTATATTAAGTTGAAAAATAAAGAACAAAGATGTTTATTGATATCTTTTTTAAAGAAAAATAATGTATTATCAGTCTTTCACTATATACCTCTTCATTCATCCCCTGCTGGAATAGAAAAAAGTCGATTCAATGGGAAAGATGATTTCACGACATGTGAAAGTGAAAAGCTATTAAGGTTGCCTTTGTTTTTTTCACTCGAAGAAAAAACAATAAAGGAAATTTGCAATAAAATACATAGTTTTTTTAAAAGTGGAATCGATATTGTTCAATGACATACGTAATAACTACAGTTGCAGCACAATTTTTTGTGCTCATACTTACTTTAATTACAAATAAAATTGCAGCAGTTACATTATCAATTAATGATTATGCAATTTATGGACAAATTGTACTTTTGTCTTCTTTAATTAGTGCATTTTGCACATCAGGTCTGCAAAATTGTGTTGTATCAGATAATATAAATACACAATCAAGCTTAAGGGTGTATGCACTTCTTGCATTAGTTGTTTCAGTATCACTTTTTATTTGTGTGAAAGTCGGTTTGGTTAAACAATACTTATTAGTTGATATTAATCAATATTTTCCAATAGTCTATTTATTTTTTATACCATTGTTGTATCAGTTATTTGTTTATAAGCAAGCTTCAGTAGTAAACAAAAAAGTAAAAAAACAATATATTTATTTTAATACTGGGAATTCATTTGTAATTTGCTGCATACTTGTCGTTACTCTTTATTTTGATTTATTTTATTTTACAGTCGCTTTTCTACTAATTAGACCAGGTTTTTTAGGTGTTCTTGCTTTATCAGAATATATAAGAGAAATAGACATTATTAATTTCTTTAAAATATTCAAAAGTAATAATGAAACTAAGCTTGTAATTGGTTTTTTATTTTATGGAATTATATCAACGGCATCTTTTTTTCTTTACACTGTTGTCGTTAGGTTTATAATTTCTGAAAATTACGACATAGAAACTGTTGGTTATTTTTATACCGCTCAGAGAGTGTTCGAGCTATTATTAGGTTTTTCACTTACTTATTATTCTAGCTTTTACTTTAAAAAAATTTCTAGTATCGATTCTAAAGCTTTAATCAATAAATCAGTATTAACATCTTGTTTTTATAGTCTTTTAATTTTTTCTTTTATTGCTTTTCTATTGAACTTTTATTCAAAAGAAATAATTTTAATTTTGTTTAGTGAAAAGCAATTGTTAGCCGTTCGGTTTTTTATTCCCTTAACTGTAAATATGGTCATAGGGGCACTTGTTTATGCAATCGGGTTTGCTTTAGTGGCAAAAATAAACAAGTTTTTAATGTCACTATTTGAAGTGTTCTACTTGGGATGCTTTCTTCTTTTATCACTGTTAATAGATGGTGAAAGCATTGTTTGGATATTTCCTATCATAATGTTGATTAAGTTGCTATTTAATTCTTTTATTTTTTATAGGGTGTTTCATGGGAAGGAATAGGTCAAACAATATTTTATTTGTTTATACAGACTTTAAAATTGGTGGCATACAAACTCAGATTTTAGAAATGTGCAAACACAATAACGGAGAAAAAAATAGAGGGAAAGTTTTAATTCTTACTGAGGAATATGATCTTAAATTACTTTCTGAGTTAAGAAAATTTTCCGATGTTTGGTTTTTACAAGACTTACTTTTAGATACTACTTTAAACAAAAATCTACTCAAACTTAGTAATTTGTTTTCACCAATGTGTAGATATAACAAAGAAGCTGTTAGTTCATTATTGCATAACATTGATGCTTGCCATGTAACTAACTTATTTACATTCTATTTTATTTCTTCTTTATTGTTAAAAAAAACCATAGAACCTTTAAAAGTGACATTAGGTTTTTATCATGCAAATGAAGCCGTAGCTCTTTCTAATGATGTTGCTTTTTATAAAAGTATTTTAAATAAAATAAAGTTTTTATCGCCCAGCTCAATCATATCAACTAGTACACAAACAACGAAGAATATTTCTTTTATATTTGATGATGCTAAAAAAAGTAAAAATATAATTGAGGCTACACTAGGAGTGCCCAGAGAGGCCACATTCAAAAACAAAGATAAAAATGAAGTTCTCAGTGTTCTTTCAATTGGTCGTTTGATCCCTTTTAAAACTTATAACTTACATATTTTAGAGTTAGTAAATAATTTAAAAGAAGAAGGGTGTATTCTTCATTACACAATCATTGGCGACGGCCCCGATTATACTAAAATATATAAATATATAGATGATAAAAAGTTAGCTTCACAGGTAACACTTATTAAGCATGTAGATTACTCAGAACTAGATGCTTATATCGATAGTGCTGATGTATTTATTGGCAGTGGAACATCATTAACACTCGCTGCGGGGAGATCGTGCGTATCCATTATTGGTATAGAGTCAAATAGTTTGTCAAATACCTATGGCTATCTTAGTAATACTAAAGGATGTAATTACCATGAATTGGGTTTAGATTATCCCCTTCCCACTTTTAAAGAGTGCATACTTGACTTAATTGCAATGAATAGTGAAACATTTAATAAAATAAGGTATAAGAATTACCAGCGAAGTAATGACTTTTCGGTAACGGCTTTTATGAAAACATTTAATCAAATGAACGTTAGTGCAGATATTTATAGTGGTTTTAGATTTACCTCGTATCTCTCAATTTTATCAAATTTAATACAATCTTTAATTGTTGATAAAGGTATTAAGAAAACGAATATATCAAAAAAATATTAATTGAGAGGAATTAAATGCAAAAAATACTTTTTGTAATCGGTAGTATGCAATCTGGCGGTGCAGAACGCGTAGCTTCTAGACTATGTTCTCACTGGGCTGAACTGCAGAATGAAGTGACTTTGCTTACTGGTTCATCTGTTGACAGCGATTTTTATAAAGTTGATCAAAGAGTTAATCGAAAATCATTAGAGTTTAACTATAATAATAATAATATGTTAGATAAAATTTTTGAGCAGTTTGAGCGTTTTTTTAAAATCCAATATGCTTTAAAAAGAGACGATTATAATACAATAGTATTATCTGCCACTGATATTTCTATTCGGTTTATGCTTAACCTTTTCTTTTCGAGAAAGAAGGTAATTATTTGCGAGCATAATAATTACTATGCTATTAACTCTACTTTTAAAAGGTTAGCAAGAATTGTTTTTTTTCGTAGAGCTAATTACTTATTCCTTTTAACAGAGCTTGATAGGAAGGCATATTTAACGCGTGGTTTTTTACATAGTAAATTAGTTGTAATGCCAAATCCGTTAGGTATACCTCAACCTGAGTTCATCGATAGACAACCATCAAAAAAACTGTTGGCAGTTGGTCGTTTAACTAAGCAGAAAAGCTTTGATCGGTTATTGAAAATATTTGAACTTCTTGATGATACTTATACTCTTACTATTGTTGGTAATGGAGAAGATGAAAGTAAGTTAAAAAAATTATCTAATGAGCTTGATATAAGTGACAGAGTTTTTTTTGCCGGCATTCAAAAAAATATAGATTATTTTTATCGTTCACACGATATTCTTCTTATGACCTCTATTTATGAAGGATTACCAATGGTAATTGGTGAAGCTAATGCATATAGCCTACCGGTTATTGCATACAATTGTCCGACAGGTCCGAAAGAAATGATTCAGGATGGTTTAAGTGGTTTCCTGATTAATGATGATGATTTTAAGGGTTTTGTAGAAAAAATTAATTATATCTTTTCCAATTTAGATATTTATAAATACATGAGCAATAGAGCATATATAGCTTCAAAAGGCACTACAATAGAGCAAGTCGCAGAGTCCTGGAATGATTATTTATGATCTTGTACTTGATTTTTTGGTTTGTTTTTTTATCAGCTACAGTTATTTCTGTCTTTGTTAACAAACCTCAAAGAAAAACTCTTTTCTTTATATCTACGCTTTCTTTATCTTTGATTTCTGGTTTAAGATATTATAGTGCAAATGATTATGACTCATATACTTGGTTGTATAGTATTACACCTTTTATAGGTGCCGGATTAACAAAGTTTCAAGAAGTTCCTGTTGAATTGGGTTTTGTTTTCATAAACTCCTTGTTTAAAACAGCCGGTTTAGAAAATTACCTGTTCCTCTTTATTTTAGCGTTTATAAGTATTGGGTTGAAGTCTTATATTTTTAGTAAGTTTTCAAAACTTTCTTTAGCTAGTCTTTTTATTTATTTTTCTCTGGTTTTTTATAATTCAGAGTTTATACAAATAAGGTGGGCCTTAGCATTAGCTATTTTATATTTCGCATTGTATTATTTAGCTTCCAAATGTTACTTTCGCTCCCTGGTCTTGTTGATTTTAGCTAGCTTTATACACGTCACTTCGATAATGTTATTTCCAATATTTATTATTACAGTTCTTTCTATTCGATTTAATTTTATTAATGGTTTGTCATTTTTGGTTTTTTGCGCTTTTTGCACTTCGTTCATTCTTGATATGACTGATTTTATAAAAAGCTCCCCATTATTAAGCTATGGTGGTTATTTTATTGTCAAGTTACAGTCATATTTAAACAATGTCGAAGAGGCTATTAGTTGGCATGTTAGCCTTAGGTATTTTTTTAGTTTTATACTTGTATCCTTTATCTATTCTTATAGAGTAAAACAATTATCCCCTACTGACACTATGAGTTTTTTCGAGAAAACACTCTACTCCGCCTTTTATGGTAGTGTTCTAGTTTGTTTTGTTTTTTTAAGTTTTCCAATGTTAGCTAATAGATTGTTTATATTCTCGGATTTTATTTTTTCAATTTTATTAATTAACTATTTAGTTGATAGGAAAGAAATTAATCTCAGAGTTTCTTTTTTGTTGGCAGTATTATTTCTGTTTTTCGTTTATGGAGTTTTATTGCAAAACTCGATGTTCAATAAACAATATCTTTATGAATATAAAACCTGGTTAGGAGTAGTGTTTTGAGTGAGGAAACGATTATCATTGGAAGATTACCCCCTCCTTTTGGAGGCGTGAGTGTTTACTGCAGTAGACGATACAGATACTTGAAAGACACCGGTAACATTGTGTCGTTTATTGATTTTGGAGATAAATTTTTTTTATTAAAATTTATTTCAAAATATAAAGGTTATTTTGAAGTTAATACCTTGAATTTTCTCGTAGTAGTTTTATTTTTTATTTCTGGAAGAATAAAAAGAACAGAGTTTGTTGATCATAATGCATCAAGGCATTACTCAGGGTTTAAAAAGAAATTATTATTGTATATGTTAAAAGGTTGCCGCGGTGTTAATGTTGTAAATGAACATCTGCTTAGTTTTTATTCTTCTGACATTAAACTAAATGTTGTTACTCCTTTTATTCCTCCACCATTAAATGATGAGAGACGTCTGATAGAAGGTTACCCTGATAATCTAATTGATTTTATTTCTACTGGTAATGTAGTAATAAACAGTGCCTGGAAGTTAGTCCCTTATGAGAGCTCTGACTTGTATGGGATTAAAACTAGTATTTCATTGTTAGAGCAATTTAATAATATAAAGCTCCTTATTGTAATTGGTTCATATGATGAAGCTACTTTTGATCAAAATGAGCTTGCTTTGATAAGAAAGTATACAGAAGGGAATAGACTTTTTTTATTAATTGGTCAATATGAAATATGGCCGTTACTAAGGTTCAAGCCTATATGTTTAAGGTTAACTCCTACAGATGGTGATAGTGTTACAGTTAGAGAAGCATTGTACTTTGGAGCACCCGTTTTAGCATCAGACTCAATCAAAAGGCCTGAGGGATGTTGTTTATATGAGTATGGTAATATGGATTCACTAGTATTAACGTTGGGAAAGTTATTATGAAACAAATACTTCAAGATATGGCTAAAGGAGGCTCGGCCATCGTTGAAGCCCCAACGCCTTCAGCAACAACAAACAATGTAGTGATTAATACGACTACTACACTAATATCAGCAGGCACAGAGAGAATGTTGGTCGACTTTGGGAAAGCTAACTTTATTAACAAAGCACGTGCTCAGCCTGATAAAGTTAAAATGGTACTTGAAAAAATGCAAACCGATGGAATTATGACGACCATTGATGCAGTTAAGTCAAAGTTAGCTCAACCATTATCGCTTGGTTATTGTAATGTTGGTGTTGTAGAAAGTGTCGGTAATGGTTCTATTGGCTTCAAGGTCGGTGATCGTGTGGTATCAAATGGACCACATGCTGACGTTGTTCGAGTACCTAAAAATTTAGTTGCTAAAATTCCCGATAATGTCACTGATGAAGAAGCATCTTTTACTGTTGTTGCTAGTATTGGTTTGCAAGGAATACGTTTAGCAAAACCAACTATAGGGGAATGCTTTGTTGTTACTGGCGTAGGTTTAATAGGTTTGCTTACAGTGCAAATGCTGAGAGCACAAGGTTGTCGTGTTTTAGCAATTGACTTTGACCAATCTAAACTCGATTTAGCAAAGCAATTTGGTGCAGAAATTTGTAACCCTGGAATTGGTGAAGACCCTGTAGCTGCGGGGATTATTTTTAGTCGAGGACAAGGAGTTGATGGAGTAATTATAACTGCTTCAACTAAGTCAAATGAACCAGTAACACAAGCTGCACGTATGAGCCGTAAACGTGGGCGTATTATTTTAGTCGGTGTAATTGGCCTTGAATTAAGCCGTGCTGACTTTTATGAAAAAGAGCTATCTTTTCAAGTTTCATGTTCTTATGGGCCTGGCCGTTACGATCCTAGTTATGAAGAGCAAGGTAATGATTATCCATTAGCATTTGTTCGCTGGACTGAACAGCGCAACTTTGTGGCAATCCTTGATATGATGTCGGGAGGCCAAATCGATGTTAAGTCATTAATTACACATCGATTTAAGTTTGAATGTGCTAGTGATGCCTATGATTTATTAACAACAGACAAAAGTGCTTTAGGTATTTTATTACAGTTTGAGTCTGAAGTAGCAAGTCGCCATGAAAAAATGATAAAACTCAAAACAATACCTACTTATCAGACTAATGAGCCTGTAGTCGGCTTTATCGGAGCTGGTAATTATGCATCTCGCGTTTTGATACCTGCATTTAAAGGAGCTGGAGCTCAACTTCATAGTATTTCCACTTCTGGTGGTATAAATGGTATAATTCATGGTGAAAAGTCTGGGTTTTGCGAAGCAACCACTGATACGCTAAATATGATTGAAAATACGAGCATTAATACAGTTGCTATTGTTACTCAGCACAATAGCCATGCTTATTTTGTTCAACAAGCGCTTAAAGCGGGTAAAAATGTATTTGTAGAAAAACCCTTAGCAATTACTCATGAAGAGCTTGCTGATGTGCAAGCTGCTTATTATGAAGCTATTAAAGCTGATAATGCTCCAAAGTTAATGGTTGGTTTTAATCGCCGTTTTGCACCTCAAGTACAAAAAATGAAAGCTCTATTAGAACCTATTAAAGAGCCGAAATCATTTATTATGACAATGAATGCCGGCAGTATTCCAGCTGATCATTGGACACAAGATAATAGCGTAGGTGGTGGCCGTATTATCGGAGAGGCTTGTCATTTTGTTGATTTGATGCGTTATCTTGCTGATTCCCAAATCGTGAGTGTTCAAGCGCGTAGAATGGGGGATACGGATTCAGTCGAAGTGACAGAAGATAAAGCGGCTATCATTCTAGGTTTTGCTGATGGTTCGTTTGGTACAATTCATTATTTAGCCAATGGTTCTGCTAGCTTTCCAAAAGAGAGAGTTGAAGTATTTGTTGCTGGTAAAGTCTTGCAACTAGATAATTTTATTAAACTAAAGGGCTTTGGTTGGAAAGGTTTTAAAAAGCTTAATTTATGGAAACAAAATAAAGGACAGAACAGTTGTTCTAAGTTGTTTTTAGATTCAATAAAAAATGGTACAGCTGCGCCTATTAATGTTAATGAAATATTCGAAGTTGCCTCTATTTCAATTGATATAGCTGAGCAGTTACGTAAACAATGAAATCAGTACTAATTGAATCATCTAAGATATTTCATACTTTGAAATATCTTAGAATAGAACAGTTTTTTTATAGAGTACTTTATAGGTTTAAAAAACCAAATGTCACTAGTTTTATAGTTGATAGCCATAATGGATGGCACTGGAATGGCCCAAGTCTCTTTCAGCAATCACTTTTTCAAAATAATAAAGTTTCGTTTTTAAATGAAGTTGGTATTGTTGAGAAAAAAATTGATTGGAATTCATCCAAACATGCAAAATTATGGCTATACAACTTGCATTACTTTGATGATTTAAGCTCCATTACCTATCAAGAAAGGGAAGAGCTGCATTACACTTTCATAAAAAAATGGATGGAAGACAATCCTCCTTGTTTTGGTAATGGTTGGGAACCATATCCTCTATCGCTTAGATTAGTAAACTGGGTTAAGTGGTTTAGTAAAAAAGATAGTGTTGAACAAAAGTACCTAAATAGTATTGTGCAACAGGCTAGTGCACTATCTCAGCAGCTCGAATATCATATTTTAGGTAATCACTTATTTGCTAACGCTAAAGCTTTGACCTTTGTAGGAGCCTATTTACAAGGAGATGATGCTGAGAGTTTTTTAAAGCTAGGTTTAAAAATATTAGATAGTGAAATTGAAGAGCAATTTTTAGCTGATGGAGCTCATTTTGAATTGTCTCCAATGTACCATGAAATTTTACTTTGGGATTTGCTTGAGCTGATTGATTTAGCTAAAAATAGTCGAAATGCAAAACTATTAGAGCGTTTAAATAACTGGGAATTAGTGGCTAAAAAAGCACTTCAATGGCTAAGGTCAATGATTCACCCTGATGGTGAAGTAGGTTTTTTTAACGATGCGGCTATTGGTATAGCTGCAAGTCCTGCTGAAATTTTTAACTATGCAAATAAGCTAGGTATTGAGCACAAAGCGCGATTAAATTTGCTTACTACTAATTATGCTAGTGGTTATAGTAGGGTGCAAAATGATAATTACACTCTTTTATTTGATCATGCCAATGTTGGTCCTGATTACTTACCAGGTCACGCACATGCAGATACTCTAAGTTTTGAAATGTCAGTTGGCTCCCAACGTGTTTTTGTTAATTCAGGTACTTCAATGTATGGAGTTAGTAAAGAGCGCTTAAGACAGCGAGAGACTTCAGCTCACAATACTGTAGTTGTTAATGGGCAAAGCTCTTCAGAGGTTTGGTCTGGTTTTCGTGTTGCACGTAGAGCTTACTGTCAACTTCTCAAGGCTGAAGAAAACGCTGGTAATATTACATTATCAGCAAGTCACAATGGTTATAAGCGATTAAAGCCAAAAGTAACTCACACTAGAACAATAAATGCGTTAACCGATTCTTTTATTATTACCGATGATTTATCTACTAAATCAGCTGCAGAGTTTAATTTGCATGTTCATCCAGATGTAGAGATAAAGCAAGTAGATGAAACAAGTTTAGAGTTAAGGTTTGCATGTAGAAATAAGCTTATTTTAGTAAGTTCTCATGCCTGCTTTGTTGAAGAAAGTACTTGGCATCCTGAATTTGGTAAAACAATGCCCAATAAAAAAATAGTTATACCATTTGTTAATGGTAATTTGATTACAAAAATAAATATTCAAAAGGAATAGTTTTGAAAGTATTGGTGCTCTCATTTTATTACGCTCCCGATTTATGTGCTGGCTCATTTAGAACTACAGCTTTAATAGAGCAGCTAAAAAATAACGCTGATCTTGAGATTGAAGTTATTACCACTATGCCTAATAGATATGCAACTTTTGAAGCAGAAGCGTTAGAGTTTGAACAAAAAGACAAGGTAACCGTTAGACGTATAGCCTTACCTTTACATAAAAGTGGCATGCTTGATCAAATAAAGTCTTTCGCTTATTTTTATAAACAGGTTAACAAAGTTGTCAATGGGAAAAAGTATGATTTAGTTTTCGCAACAAGCTCCCGCTTATTTACAGCATTTTTGGGAGCAAGAATTGCAAAAAACATAAACACACCACTTTATTTAGATATTCGTGATATTTTTGTTGATACGCTAAAAGATGTATTAAACCCCAAAATAACTTTTTTACTCAAGCCTGTTTTAACGTTAGTTGAAAATTACACATTTTCAACGGCTAAACATATTAATCTAGTTTCAAAAGGGTTTGAAAGTTACTTTGTTAATCGATTTAAAAAAGTAAACTATTCATGGTTTACTAATGGAATTGATAGTGAGTTCCTGTCGGTTGCACCTCACCTTGATAAAGATGAAAATGACCTCCAAGCGTTAACCGTATTATACGCAGGTAACATTGGTGAAGGTCAGGGCTTAGACATTATTGTGCCAGCGTTAGCCAAACTAGCAGGTTCTAAATACCATTTTAAGATAATTGGTGATGGTGGGAGGATCAAATCTCTAGTTGAATCAAGTGAAGGAATACCTAACATTAGCTTTCATACGCCAGTAAATCGTGACCAGCTTATTAAAGAGTATTTAAGTGCCGATATATTATTTCTACATTTAAATGATTACCCTGCGTTTGAAAAAGTATTACCTTCAAAGATATTTGAGTATGCAGCAATGGGTAAACCAATTTTAGCTGGTGTGAACGGTTATGCTGCTGATTTTTTAAATTTAGAAGTCGATAATGCTAAAGTATTTTATCCTTGTAATCACAAACAAGCCTTAACAGCTTTGCATAAGCTAAATTTGATTCAAACTAATAGATCTACCTTTATAGGTAAATATGCGCGTGTAAATATTATGTCCGAAATGTCTAAATCTATAATTAGTTATGGTGATGAAAAGTGAAGCAGCTACTTATAACCGGTTATTCAGGTTTTGTTGGTCATAATTTAACTATTCATTTACAAGAGGATTATCAATTAAACTTACTAGGAAGAAAGCCATCTAAGTTAGGAGCTGTTTTTACTCATAATTTGAATTCTAGTACACGTTATAGTGAGTCACTTGAAAGTGTTGATGTCGTGGTACATTGCGCTGCAAGGGTTCATATCATGGATGATGTTGCTATTGATCCTATTACTGAGTTTAGAGCGGTTAATACTCTGGGGACATTCAATTTAGCAAAGCAAGCTGCACAAGCTGGAGTTAAGCGGTTTATATTTTTAAGTTCAATTAAAGTGAATGGTGAAAGTACTAGCGGTAAAGCTCCTTATACTGCAAGTGATAAACCTGCTGCTGAAGACCCTTATGGTAAATCTAAAGCTGAGGCTGAGCAGCAGTTGCTTGAACTTGGTAAACAAACAGGCATGGAGATAGTCATAATTAGACCTCCACTGGTTTACGGTCAAGGTGTTAAAGCAAATTTTGCATCGTTAATGCGTGTTGTTGGAAAAGGTTTTCCCTTACCTTTTAGATCTATAAAAACGAATAGACGTAGTTTAGTATCAGTTTATAATTTGGTCGATTTAATCAAGGTATGTATTGAGCATCCTAAAGCCGCCAATCAAATCTTTTTAGTCTCTGACGATAATGATTTATCAACAGCTGAAATGGTTGCTTTAATGGCTAAAATGCAGAATAAGAATAACTTAGCCCTACCATTGCCGGTTTGGTGCTTCAAGTTGGCCGGTAAATTACTTAATAAGCGCGATGTGATTGATAGATTGACAGGTTCTTTGCAGTTAGATATTACTCATACAAAAAATACTCTTAATTGGAAACCGCCATATTCAGTTGAACATGGTTTTAAACTTGCCGCTAAAAAGCACTCAATAAAATAATTAATGGACTTATAAATGATACGTTTACTTGACTTTTTGTTTTCACTTTTGGGCTTGATCTGCTTTTTGCCATTTTTATTTATTCTATACATTATGGGTTTGTTTGATACTGGCTCACCTATATTTACCCAAGAACGAGTTGGTCGTAACAAAAAACCATTCACATTAGTCAAGTTTAGAACAATGACCGTTGATACCGCATCGGTTGCTAGTCATCTAGCAAGTACAGCTTCGATTACTCCTTTTGGTGGTTTTTTACGAAAAACAAAATTAGATGAACTGCCGCAACTTTGGAACGTGCTAAAAGGCGAAATGAGTTTAGTGGGTCCCCGCCCTGGTTTGTTTAACCAGCAAGAGTTAACCCAAGCTCGTGATGCTAAAAATGTTTTTGCTGTACGCCCTGGAATCACCGGTCTTGCCCAAGTAAGCGAAATAGACATGTCTACTCCAGATTTGCTTGCTAAAACGGATCGAGAAATGATCGATACTCTCACGATTGCTAATTACTTTAAGTATATACTAATGACTGTAACTGGTAGTGGTAGTGGTGATAGAATTAAATAATGATTTATTTAGATATAATATTTTATTAATTTTTATATGAAATATTTTAAATTAATTTCATGTGCCTTAAGTTGTAGTAAATGAATATAATCTTAGCGAAGGAGCAAAAGATGGATTTTTTGCAAGTTATTTTTTCTTTATCACGAGCTAAAAAACGCTTAGTGAGCCTTATTGTCGATTCTTTATTTTTAATGGTAGCTTTTTTTGGTGCCTTATTAGTCCGACTTGATGACATTAATGTATTAAGCAATAGTGCCAATTGGGCTGTTATATTGACGGTTGTGCCTTTTAGTTTATTTGTATTTACTCGGCTAGGGCTTTATCGCGCAGTGTTAAGATATATGGGATTACAAGCCCTTATTGCCATTTTGGGGGGCGTTGTTTTTTCAACGTTCTCACTGATATTAGTGTCATTTTATGCCAATGTGAGTATACCAAGAACAGTGCCATTAATTTATATTGCTTTTGCCCTTGTGCTTGTGGGTGGGGCGCGTGCTTTAGTGCGTTCGTTAGTGGGCACCGGGATGAAACGTGTCGGAGAACCAGTGATTATTTATGGCGCTGGTGTCAGCGGTCGGCAGTTATTGACATCATTAGTACAAAGCCACGAATATTATCCGTTTGCTTTTGTTGATGATGATGAATCCTTGCATGGTTCTGTGATTCAAGGAGTACATGTTCATTCCCCCTCTATTATCCGTAAATTGATTAAACAGAAAACGGCCACCAAAGTGTTACTGGCAATGCCCAGTGCTAGCCGATCAATGCGCCAAACGATATTGACCCGGCTTGAACCTCTAGCGGTACAGGTATTAACTATTCCTGCTATGTCTGATTTGGTTAATGGCTCTAAGCTTTACACTGATATTAAAGAAGTCGAAATTGATGATTTATTAGGCCGTGATACCGTTGCGCCTAGACAAGATCTGTTGACTGCCAATATTAAAGATAAAGTGGTAATGGTGACTGGAGCGGGTGGTTCTATTGGCTCTGAGTTATGTCGGCAGATTTTAAAACAGTTGCCTAAAAAGTTAATCCTTTTTGAACTGTCTGAGTTTGCCTTGTATGCCATTGAACGTGAGTTAAATTCTACGGCTAAAGAACTCGGCTTAAACGTTAGAATTTTGCCTTTGCTGGGTTCTGTGCAACGTGAGAATCGTGTGCAAGCGGTAATGGAGTCTTTTGGAGTACAAACTGTTTACCATGCTGCAGCCTACAAGCATGTACCTTTAGTTGAACATAATGTAGTAGAAGGTGTACGCAATAATGTATTTGGTACTCTTTATACTGCTAGAGCGGCTATTGCGGCTAAGGTTGAAACCTTTGTATTAGTGTCTACTGATAAAGCCGTGCGGCCAACTAATGTGATGGGCACCACTAAGCGTATGGCCGAATTAGTGCTGCAAGCACTGTCTCGCGAAAATCATCAAACTCGGTTTTGTATGGTGCGGTTTGGTAATGTGCTTGGGTCATCGGGCTCGGTTGTGCCGTTGTTTAGAACCCAAATTGCTAACGGCGGCCCTGTTACTGTCACGCACCCTGATATCACTCGCTTTTTTATGACCATACCAGAAGCATCGCAATTAGTGATACAAGCTGGTGCTATGGGCAAGGGCGGTGATGTTTTTGTGTTAGATATGGGGAACTCGGTCAAGATTGTTGATTTAGCTCAAAAGATGATTCGTTTAAGTGGCTATGAAGTACGTAGTGATATCAATCCTGATGGTGATATCGCTATCGAGTTTAGTGGCTTACGCCCTGGTGAAAAATTATACGAAGAACTGCTGATTGGTGATGATGTTACCGGCACTGAACACGAACGGATTATGACAGCTAACGAGTTATATCTGACCTGGAAAGAGTATTCGTTAATCTTGGATCGTCTAGATGCCGCTTGTCATGACTTTGATCATGAATTGATTCGGGACATTTTACTTGGCACGCCAACAGGTTTTGCACCAACCGATGGCATTTGTGATTTAGTGTATCAACAAAAAGCCAAAAATATCGCATCAGTAAACAAAGTTGTTAACTTTGTTTCTTAGTGTTTTACATTTTATTCTTTATAACTGATGATTTATCGAGTTTCAGTTAGTTGTTAGTTTCGGCTAGTTGTTAATTTATGCTTATTACTCGTGAAGTCTACAGTCAGTTTAGGTCTATTTGACAAGGATTTATTATGAAAGTTGTTATTCCAGTGGCTGGTTTAGGTACTCGCATGTTACCCGCGACCAAAGCTATTCCCAAAGAGATGTTGCCATTAGTTGATAAACCGTTAATTCAATATATTGTTAATGAGTGTGTTGCAGCAGGCATCAAAGAGATTGTCTTAGTGACTCACGCCAGTAAAAATGCGATTGAAAACCACTTTGATAAATCATACGAGCTCGAGTCAACGCTTGAAAAGCGAGTAAAACGTCAATTACTACATGAAGTACAAGCTATTTGCCCTAAAGACGTGACGATTATGCATGTGCGTCAAGGTGAAGCCAAAGGTTTAGGCCATGCGGTATTATGTGCTTACCCTTGCATTGGTAATAGCCCGTTTGCAGTAGTGTTACCAGATGTTATTTTAGATGAATATACTGCGAATCAAAAAACTGAAAACTTGGCCGCGATGATTGCACGTTATAAGGCCTCTTTTGCTAGCCAGATTATGGTAGCTCCAGTACCTGAATGTGACGTTAATAAATACGGCATAGCTGATTGTAATGGTGTTGAGATAGCACCAGGTGATTCAGCTACGATTAAAAGAATGGTTGAAAAGCCTGCTATTGGTGAAGCACCGTCTAATCTAGCGGTAGTAGGTCGTTATGTGTTATCTGAAAAAATTTGGGCTTTATTGGCTAAAACACCAGCGGGTGCCGGTGATGAAATTCAGTTAACTGACGCTATTGATATGCTGATTGAACAAGATACCGTTGAAGCTTTTAACATGACAGGTAAGTCACACGATTGTGGCGATAAGCTTGGCTACATGAATGCTTTTGTTGAATATGGCCTACGTGATGCTAAGTTAGGCGCAGATTTCAGAAAAAGTGTTGAAAAAATTCTGCTCGAACAGTAATTTTTACTGATAATTTGAAAACCAACTTATATTTAGTTGGTTTTTTGCTTTTTGCTTTTTGCTTTTTGTATTTTGCCTAGATCAGCTGCGCTGCTAGGACGCTACGCGGCTAGATGCTATAAAATCTTAGCAGCGGAGCTGTCCCTAGCAGGACGAAGTCCGTCCTAGAACTTAGCAGTGACGAAGTCACGTCCTAGGTACTTAATTTTTAATTTTGGAGTTTTTATGTCTCGTAAGTATTTTGGCACCGACGGTGTACGTGGAAAGGTGGGGACGTTTCCTATTACGCCTGATTTTGCTATGAAGTTAGGTTGGGCTGCGGGTAAGGTTTTAGCGTCAACCGGTACACAAGAAGTGTTGATTGGTAAAGATACTCGTAGCAGTGGTTATATGTTGGAGTCGGCGATTGAGGCTGGTCTATCTGCTGCTGGTGTTAACGTAGCATTAATTGGCCCTATGCCAACGCCTGCAGTGGCGTATTTAGCCTCTACATTCCGTGCCGATGCTGGTGTTGTTATTAGTGCATCACATAATCCGTTTTATGATAATGGCATTAAATTTTTCTCAAACTCTGGCACTAAGCTTAATGACGAGCAAGAGCTTGAAATTGAAGCGTTACTCGACCAGGCGTTAAATCATAATGCGATGGAGTGTGTTTCATCTGAGTTGTTAGGTAAAGTCCGCCGGATTACTGATGCTGCTGGTCGTTACATTGAGTTTTGCAAAGGCGTATTTGCTAAAGATTTAACCTTAGCAGGCCTTAAAATTGTCGTCGATAGTGCTAACGGTGCGGCGTATCATATTGCGCCCAATG
>JBLHNB010000110.1:0-17803 GCA_047621305.1 Alteromonadaceae bacterium
TGATGATGAAATTCACCTAGATGGTTTTAATGAGTTAAGGGAGAAAATAATTAAACTCATTGGTGGTCATGCATTGAAATTATATAAAATCAAAAAAGTTGCCTAGGGGTCTGATCAATGTCTGTTAATAAGTACCCAAACCAACTAATGCCACTTCACCACCACTCGCCAACTCTTCAGTGACTGTTCCAATGAAGCTATCTAATGCACGAGCAGCAGAAGCTTTTGAAATGCCTGCGCCTTCGGCAATTTCCTCTACTAATTCACTTTTGTTCATTATTATTCCTAATTATTATCGTTTGAGCATACTAAGAAATAATAGGAATTTGAGTAATATAAATCGTCTTTGTTCGCCTTATAGATTATTTTTTTGTAAATATAGAATAGGTGCAATTACCACATAAAAGACCTTTCCTAACACCCTAAATCATCACCAAGCGGTCTTCTCTGATACAAGCGGACGTTACGCTTGGCTTATCTAATGGTAACTGACTCGACAAAAGCTACCCTACATTAGATAATGAAGTGTTCTAAATTTTCATCTTGAAACTTGAAAAATAAATACTAAAATTTGATTTGAAATACCTAAAGCGGACATTATATTAATACCTATTTACGTGATTTCTTATGTATTAAAATTTAATGTTTCTATATCGGATCGATTGCGACTTAGAGTATATATTCTAAAGCGCTTCGGGGCAAAAAGCGCGATAGGTTATGAAATGTATTTGTCCTACAGATGTACAAGTGGTTGTTTTGAATGTACTTTAAATATACGTTTGTTAGTAGCAATGCATCGAGTATGCAAATTGTTAACATAAATAGTTGAAAAACTATTGGTTACCTAGACCGAACTCGCGATTTACTCAAAGCCATTTATCTATTACGAGTTAACGTAATACTCTATATTTGTGACTTGATTTCTTATTCCACAACACAGCGCGCTGTGTAGTTAATACCCCACTGCATTGAGAGATAAAAAAATCCATATAGAAAGGTTGTGTTAATTACAACTAGTTCTGTAGTTGTCTATGATTTATGCTATTGACGACAAAGTCGCTCGGTAATTAGTCCGACAGATTACCTTGGCAATGACACCAATCCATCTTATTTATTTGTTTCAGTTTCTCTCGTTTTTTACCCTCTTGAACTTCTGTTACAATTTCATGAACAACCTCTTTCGTTATTATCGGCACAACACACCCCGATAACATTGTTATGAATAGGAGTGTAATGAACGATTTGTAATTTTTCATTTATATGTCGCCTCTTTGTTGTTCTAAATTGATCTTGTTATCAGGTCGTATTTTTAATTAGTGCTAAGTTTGGTTAGTAGGGGATGTATTATCTAACAACCGCTATTGGTGCTTTTTAAGTTTCATTTTATCTTTTTGTTTTTGAGACTTTTTCTTAAAAAAAAGGATTAAAAAAATAATTAAAATTACTAAACAACCTATCGCAACCCGTTTCAACATCTCAGGGATCATGTTTTTCAACATATACATGTCAGGGTTACCCGTTTCCCATAATGTCCATTGTGTCGCGGTATCTGCGGCTAATGCTCTATTCCCCGTTGTTAGCATAATAATGCCATCACCGTTACTCGGGTTAAGGCGTATGGTGGCGTTTAATGAGGGAGATTGACCTCCATGACCAATAATAAAGTCATCGCCATTGTTATCAGCAAACAGCATCACCCCTAACCCCCAAATATCGATACCCATAGTGCTGGCATGTGGTGTTCTCATTTGTTTCAGTGTTTCGATTGAAAGTAATTGATGTTGTGTTTTTACTGCCACATTGGTTGGTAATTGCAGTTTCATAAATTTAACAAGGTCACTTGCCGTTGTGTATAAACCGGTCGCGGCAAGTGATGTGTAGAAGGGATAAGCTCTTTCATCTCCCTTGTCATTAAAATATTGCGCTAGGTTAATGCCCGCTTTTTCATGGTCATAACCAGTATTGGTCATTTTAAGTGGTTTAAATACCGCTACTTCCATATAGGAGGAAAATGGCATCTCACTCACTTCCTCTATGATCAATTGCAGTAGGTTATAACTACCACCTGAATATTTAAATTGACTACCCGGAGCCATGGTAACCTGTACTTTTCCACTAACACCTTCATCGGCATCTGATGCATAGGTCAAATGTTGCTCTAAAGGTTGTACTTCGTCTTTTGAGGCAAAGCCATTGTGTCCTAAGCCATCGGTTATACCCGCTGTATGGCTGAGTAATCGTCGAACGGTCACTTCATCATTATTAAATTGACTATTAGGGAGTTGCCAGCGAGTTAAGTAGTGAGATACAGGAATGTCTAAGTCGAGTTTACCTTGTTCAACTAAGGTCATAACCCCAATAGCTGCAACCCATTTACCCAAAGAGGCAACGCCAAAAACAGTATTGTTGGTGACGCTATTGCCTTGTGAATAGGAATACTCATCAAATACTTCACCATTATTGATCAGTAGGAATATGCCATTTCCTTTGGCTTTCTCTTTGATCGATTTTACCGATTCGGCCATGAAAGAGGCGCTATCTTTAGGGGGGGCAATTGCCGCTTTAAACCAAGCTTGCTTTGTTGCGACAATATTCAGCGCTAGCCAGATTATCATAATGCTTAAAACGACAAACACCCATTTTATAAATTTGACCATGATGGTTTCTCTCAAATTAAAATTTTATTACTAAATGTGGTCTATTAGTATTAAAGGAGTGATAACTATATTGAAAAAAAAATATTTACCACAAAAAAATGCACCAACTGCACGTAGTTTTCATCAACAACATTTTACTTTTTATTTTTTAACGTAGAATGAACGGAAGAGAGTCACTTATCGATAATGAATTATGAAATTTTTTGGTGTGTTTAAAGTTATTTTTTTCCTATTTTTACTCTGTTTATGTGCCACATCGGTGCAGGCAATACCGTCTGATGTCATAAACTCAACCAAGATTGAATTGCCTGCAATTAACGATAATCAATTTGAAAATATCATGATCAGACGAATTAAAAATAACGAAACTGCGACTAGCATTCAATGCCATCTATCGATGTTTGACGAACGCCTATGGCAGGCCATTGAATTTAAAAACATCCCCCAAAATCAGCATTTTTGCTTAAGAGCCAGTATTAACATTAATCGAGGTTCTTTAGCTAAAAATCCAGCCTTGTTGGTCGGTATGCTAGGCTCAGTTAAATTAAAATGGGATGCATCAAACCTTATTACTAACGGTCAAGTGGGCGTATCTTTTTCTGAAGAACGGCCAGGTCAAATTAAAACATTAGTAAGGATACCCGATAACGGCTTAACAGACGGGTTACATAGACTTACTGCTGAGATATCGACCTTCCATGTGGGAAAAAAGCTTAATTCGATAGGTTATGTTTTAGCATTAGTTGATGAGCAAAAGCTAGACACCACTATTTTATTTGTGAGCATGTTAAGTGCATTATTTGTCGGTATATTGTTTATTCTTTTTGTCATTTTTCAATTGATTCATTGGCGGTACCAAGCAGAATACTTCTATCAAATGTTTAGTGTTTTGTGTTTATCGGCTGCGATGTTGTTAACGATTGAACAAATGAAGTTTTGGCTAGATTATCCTTATCATTGGCATATCTTCAGGTTATCAAGCATTCTGGTGTTAACCTTTCTGACCAGCTTTTTACTTCCTATGTTTTATATTGCCTATTACCGATTAAAACGGTTCAGGTTATGGGGGAGTTGCATTGTGGTTAGCTTGCTCAGTTTGTCTTTTATTCAACTCAGTTTTGACAGTACTAGTATTTTGCTGTTTTTTGGGGCTTTAATTTGGTCTTTAGCGATCAATGTTTACCAGATAATTAAATACGGTCGCGGCAACATTATTGCATTTTTGATGCTGTCGGGGCTGGTATTTGTAGTGACTTACCCTGAGTATTTCATCGAATTTGGTTTTGGTTTGTTTTTTATTGTCATCGTTATCACCATGTTGGTGACTTTGATTGGCGAAATGAGAACTCACAAAGAGTTGTCTCTTAAAGCTGAGCGCATTAAGACCGAACTTTTAAGGCGTAATATCCAACCACACTTCCTGATGAACAGCTTGACGCAATTGATGGAATTGATAGAAACCAGCCCAAAAGCGGCATTACATTTAATTTCGGCGCTGAGCGAAGAGTTTCGCCAATTGACCTTACAAAGCCATAAAGACTATGTCCCTTTGGCTGATGAAATTATGTTATGTAATAATCACTTGCAAATTATGTCGTTGCGATATCAAAAAAGCTACCATTTGACGGTCGTGGGCGAGGTTGACACCATCGTTGTACCGTCACTAGTTTTACATTGCCTTGTTGAAAACTGTTTTACGCATAACAAAATATCGTCTGACAGGCTTTTTCAGCTTGAAATCATCACCAAAGGGCAGCAAGTGGAATTAACGCTAACAACGCCGGTTGAAAACAAAGTGAATCACCAAGGCACTGGCACTGGGGAGCAATACATCAGGGCAAAATTGGCCGAATTAAATCAGCAACAAACACACTTTGTCAGTTTCGAAGCTGAGGATTGCTGGATATCAAAGATAGCCTACCCCAACACGACTGCTGACATTTAACTAATGAACTTGAGATAACGATGCTAATAATCATTGTGGAAGATGAGCCACTGATCCAGCAAAGAATAAAACGGCTGACCGAGGAAATTTTGGCGGTACATCAGCCCAAGGTTGTTTGTTTTGATGATATTGATAATGCTGAATCCTTTATTAGCGAAAATGTTATCGATTTATTATTACTCGATCTTAATTTGATGGGACGCGATGGCTTTACATTGCTACAAAATAATTTAGCTGATGCATACCACACCATTATTATTTCGGCTTATGCCGATAAGGCAATAGAAGCGTTTGAGTATGGTGTGTTAGATTTTGTCGCTAAACCTTTTACCACCGAAAGATTAGCGCGTGCCTTCGATAGGTTTGTGCATCAGGACAAACGTATTAACAATAGCTGTAAATATCTCAGTATCAAAAGAATGGGCGCGATTGAGCTTATTCCTGTAGCCGATATTGAATATATTCAAGCGGATGGTCACTATACCTTGCTACATCTGAAAAACACTGAGCCGCCAGTTAAACAAACGTTACTGCACCATAAAAACATCGAAAAAATACAGCAATTATTGGCTAATAATTTTTTTCGTGTTCATCGTTCGTATGTCGTTAATATGAACAAAGTTCTGAGTTTAAAAATAGCGGAAGGAAGTAAATATGCTTTACTCTTAACTTCTGGTGAAACAGTGCCCGTTGGTAGAACAAAATATGAACAAGTAAAGCAATTGCTAAACAAGCAGTAATACCAATTGGTATCAATGCTTTGAGTGGGCAGCAGCAGCAGCATTATTTGAGGTTGCTGGAAAACTCATCAATCAGAAAATCGATAAAACAACGGATTTTTTTGGAAAGATAGCGCCGATGAGGAAATATCGCAAACAAACCAAATTCTAGCGTGCTATAGCTGGGCAATACTTCAAGCAGCAAGCCTTGTGCTATTGTCTCTGCTACTATAAACCGAGGTATTAAGGCAATTCCACCCCCAGATTTAGCGATTTCCATTACCGCTCTCGGGCTATTGGCGGCAATTTTTGAGGTTACTTCAATGGTTTCAACTGTGCCGTTTGGTGAGACCAGCGGCCATTGTTTCCCTATGCGAAAATTACTATCGATAATGCAAGCGTGGCTAGTGATGTCGTTCGGTGTTTTTGGGTAGCCATGTTGTTTAAGATAAGCGGGTGACGCACAAAGTACTAATGGGTAGGTATTTATTTGGCGCGCAACCATATTGGAATCATCAACCCCACCAATACGAATAACCACATCAACACCTTCTTCAAGCATATCAATGCGTCTATCGGTTAATTGTATATTCACCTGTATATCTGGATAAGTAGTTATAAATTTATTAATCACCGGAGATAGTTGCATTTCGCCAAACGTCACCGGAACACTGATTTTTAATTTACCTTTAGGTGCCGATTGGTCACCAGTTACAGAGTCGAGTAACTCTTCATATTCTTCGATTAAAGGTAATGCACGTTCGTAATAAGTTTTACCAGCCTCCGTCAATGCCAAACGGCGTGTGGTTCTATTGAATAATCGCACACCAAGTTTTTCTTCGACCTCGCCAACATATTTACTGACTAATGCTTTTGAAATCATTAACCGTTCACTTGCAGTGGTAAATGAGCCCGTTTCAACTACGGCAATAACCGTTTTTAAACCATCTAATGAATCCATAACTGTCAACAATATATTGATAATGATTCAATACTAGCACTCTTTATCAATAATTGAACTTGAATGATAATGTTTTCCAGCGAAACACAGCGCTCAGTAGATTTAAAGAACGAGTAGTAAATGAGCACACTATGGAAAAAATAGAAATTTATGGAAGACCTGGTTGCGCCTATTGTTCCATGGTTAAACGGTTATTCGATTCAAAACAAGTCGCTTATCGTTATTACGATGTTTATGTCGAACCAAGCCGGATGCAAGAGCTGCGCAGCCGTACCAACGGAAGGTCCTTTCCTCAGGTATTTATTAATGAAATATCGATGGGAGGATTCGAAGAAATATTAACACTGGATCGGCAACAGCGGTTGCCTATTTAAACATTATTACACTGAAATAAAATACATAACTAGGAGCAAAAATCATGTCTAGCATTACTTTATACCGTCACCCACTTTCAGGCCATGCTCATCGCGTTGAGGTTTTTTTATCTATTCTTGGATTAGAAGCTAATATTGTCGATGTAGATTTGATGAGTGGAGTACAAAAGCAAGCTGAGTTTTTAGCGAAAAACACCTTCGGCCAAGTGCCTGTTTTAGTTGATGGAGATATTACCTTAAGTGATTCAAACGCTATCATTTTTTATCTAGCTAAAAAATATGACGCAACCAGCACATGGTTTCCTGAAAACCTTGTTGCGGCAGCAGAAGTACAACGCTTTTTATCTATCGCAGCAGGTAGAGTAGCATACGGCCCAGCCGCCGCTCGTTTAATTACCTTGTTTGGCGCTAAAATGGACCCTGAAAGTACCATCAATGCCGCTCACGGCATATTGGCTCTTATCGATGCTCATTTAAATGGCAAAACATGGTTAGTTGGCGATAAACCTACTATTGCGGATATTGCAAATTATGCGTATATCGCCCATGCACCAGAGGGCAATGTATCTTTAGCTAGTTATCCACATATTAATGCATGGCTTGCTCGCATCGAAGCATTACCTGGTTTTGTGCCAATGGTAACAAGTTTTGTCGGTCTTAAAGCTTAATTATTTATAAGTAAATGCATTTCGAGAAGGGATTATTTAGCTTCTCGAAATGCAAAGTTGGTGAGAAAGTTATGGCATCATTATTAAAAAAATTTACGTTGTTTTACTATGTGAAAATTTGGTTTGCAAAAAAATCGTCATCATTTGGCCTTTGCCGAAATATTGTTGTTTCAGATATTGATTATGGTTTTTTACCTCTAGAAGTATTAGCACAAATCGATTATGTCACTATGCAACACATGGCCCATATTAGTGGTCGAGAGTGTTCAGCCAATTAACAATAATTGGCTATAGTCAATCGGTAAAACGCTTCGTTTTTATATGACGAGTTATAAAATTTTCAATTACACTATATGACGTAATGAAGTTGTATATTTACACAGTATCTTCACGGTTAATAACTAATATCGTCCGGATTGGACGGGCAACAGGGCGATTAATATGAATGAAATAATACCCAATGATTTATCACAGTCTCCTTTTCATCGTGGTGAGCAATCTATCCAAAGCCGCCTAGGGGTTCGCGACAAGATGGAGCAATTTGGCAAACGTGTTATTCGTGATCACCTACCTGATCAACACCGAGCATTTTATCAGCAATTGCCGTTTATATTAGTTGGCCACGCAGATGATAAAGGCTGGCCTTGGGCTTCTATGTTATTTGGTGAACCTGGCTTTATGGTGAGTAAAGATGCCAAAACGTTAGATATACAAACAGCTCCAGTCAAAGGTGACCCATTAGCCGACTCACTCAAGCCCAAGGTAAAGTTAGGTTTATTAGGGATTGAGTTAACCACCCGACGAAGAAATCGTTTGGCCGCACAAGTTCAATCCGTTAGTGAAAACAGCATAAAAATGACAGTTGACCAGTCGTTTGGTAATTGTCCACAATATATACAAGTCCGCGAATTAGAAAAAATTCCAGCGGATACCCTGCCAGAATCCAGTGTTGAAATGCTGAGCAATATTGATGATAAGGCACGCCAGCTAATCGAAAACACCGATACCTTTTTTGTGGCTAGCCATCATGACGATGGTAGCGATGCTGCGAGCAATGGAGCAGATGTTTCACATCGTGGTGGTAAGCCAGGGTTTATTCGAGTTGATAATGAAAGCACGATAACTATCCCCGATTATGTCGGCAATTTTCATTTTAATACCTTTGGGAATTTTCTTGAAAATCCAAAAGCAGGACTATTGTTCGTCGATTTTGAACGTGGCGATTTATTAACACTCACAGGTCATGTCGAAGTGCTATGGGAATCTGAAGACTTAGCGTTTTTTGAGGGCGCGCAGCGGTTATGGAAATTTCATATTCATCAAGGCCGCCGTATTAATCATGGCTTACCATTGCGCTGGAAATTAAAAGAATATTCACCCAATACATTGCTGACAGGGACATGGGATGAAGCAAAACAACAGCAAAATGCAGTAAATCAACGCGACAGTTGGTTAAATTATCGGGTCACCAAAATTGTCACTGAAAGCACGCTCATTAAATCAGTGTATTTAACTAGTGATAATGGCGTACTACCTAAATATCAAGCCGGTCAATTTCTTACCATTCAAGCGAATATCAACGGCAAAGAGCATATTCGCACCTATACATTATCGAGCGCGCCAGCCGATGACGAATATCGGATTAGTGTTAAATTAGAGTTAGCAGAAGCCGATGAGCCTGACGGTGTTTTTTCCAGTTACATTCATCATCATCTTAAGGTGGGAGATAATATTTTAGCAAAAGCGCCAAGAGGGAGTTTTATATTCGATAGTAATGAACAGCGCCCAGCCGTATTATTAGCGGGCGGTGTTGGCATAACTCCCATAATTGCTATGGCACGTGATGCCCTTCATTCAGGGGTTAGAACACGTTCAATCAGGCCGATGAATATTTTTGTTGCAGCGAAAAACATGGCGCAACGTGCATTTTTTGACGAATTTAACGAAATATCTCAGTTAAGTGGCGGTTATATCAATACGTTCTGGGCATTAAGCCAAGCCGAAAAAACAGCTAAGCCTGGCCGAGATTTTCATCACAGCGGCCGAATTTCAGCATCGCTGCTGCAATCTGTTTTGCCACTAGACGATTATGATTTTTACCTGTGTGGGCCATCGAGTTTTATGCAAAGTATGTACGATATGTTGCGTGGTTTAGGCGTTGCGGACAAGCGTATTTATGCTGAAGAATTTGGACCCGCCTCATTAGCTAGAACGTCTGAAACCGTTAATGTGATTGACAAGCAAATGCCACAAGCGGCTGGCGCTATTGTTGAATTTACTCAGTCGAAGGTTGAGCAAGCTTGGTCACCTGAAGATGGTTCGTTATTAGATTTTGCCGAAAATCATGGTTTTACTCCAGAGTTTGGCTGTCGAAGTGGTCAATGTGGCGCTTGTAAAGTGACATTGAGTGAAGGTATTGTTTCTTATCAAAGCGAACATTCATTTCCTCTTGAAGGCAATGAAGTGTTGTTATGCTGTGCAGTGCCAGCAGCGGTGGAAGGTCAAGAAGTGGTAAAGATAAGTTTGGATATGTAATCAATCTCGAGACAAACGACTAATACCATATATGGTATTAGTGAGTATCATGGTGCGTTACAACGGAGCGCTACTGTATATCTAGAAATCAAAATAACGTCAAAAGCCATGCTTTCAATTTAAGAATACTGGCTTCTTTATTTCGTTTTTTTAAATATGAAAAATAATAAGCGTGTTTAGGATGACAGTAGGCCGTTTTATCAAGCAAGATAAGTTCACCTGAGTCAACTTCATCTTTTATCAGTGTTTTGTCTAATATTGCTACACCTTGTCCTGCAAGGGTAGCTTCAAGCATTAATAGGGTATGACTAAATAATATGATTTTGGAACTCATCGGTGTTTCTAATCCTTTCCAACTAAACCAATTATTCCAGCAATTGACGCCTATGAGGTCAATTAAAGTAGTATTTAAAAGTATTTCCTCTAGAGAGCTATGCTTGAACGTTGAGTATAATGATTTTGAGCAAACGGGATAATATTTTTCATCACAAATAAATTCACTATGATAGCGACTATCTTCAATTTTATCCGCCACAACGATGTCTAAATTAAGTTGAGCCAAATTATCTTTTTGGGTGATCATTCTTAATCTTAGATCTAATTCGGGAAAGTTACTTTGCCAAATGCCAAGTTTAGGTGTCAATCGTTTTGTTGCGAACGCACTTGATACTCCCATTTGAATAATGTTTTTGTCATATTCAAGTAGTTCTTTCGACGCAGTTAATATTTGAGTAAATGCCTGTTCTATCGATATAGCGTATTGCTTTGCTTCAGGGGTAAGACTGAGTAATTTACTTTCTTTAATAAATAGCCTACAGCCAAGATCACGTTCTAAGCGTTTTATTTGATGGCTTACCGCACTGGGTGTTATATGCAACTCATTGGCTGCGTGAGTGAAATTTAAATATCGTGCAGCAACAGTGAATGTATATAGCGATTTAAATGATAATTGATTGAGGAATTCATATTAACTGTGAGTTTTTATCATGGTTAGGCGAAATAATATCATTTACGTTTACCTTAGAGCAATTGTTATAGTACGTATTATTTAGGAGCCAAATACATGCAAAATTATCAAGTATCACAAACAAAAAAAACGACAGCGTTAAAATCAGTATTTAAAAAAGTATCCTTAAAACCATAATTATCAGTGCAATATCAAGCTTTGGAGTGACAGCACAAGGAGGGGGCGATTATTTTTTGCGGTGCAGATATTCCCAAAGAATCATTGTCCATTGAAAGTATCATTCCAGCATTGTACAACACAGTCTCAGGTGACGCAGGCAGTAAAAAAAATTGGTCGTTGTTGAAAAAACTTCATTCACCGAACGCGATTATAACGCCATTATTTCATAAAAATGGTTTACCAACGGCAAAAATTAGTAGTGTTGATGAGTTTATTGCATTAAATGAGCAGATATTTAAGGATATAAATTTTTATGAGAAAGAGGTTGCGAACAAAATATTTGTTTATGGGCATATGGCGACTATATTGAGTCACTATGAATCGCGAGATGATGTTAATGCCGCACCTTATTCTCAGGGTGTTAATTCTTTCCAATTACTCAATGACGGGCGTCGTTGGTGTGTTATTTCGGTAACTTGGGACAGTGATAAAGGAGGGCATTTTATAGATAAAAATTTGCTTTTATAATGGAGCGCTAGCAATATATCGGCTGGAATGTCAATTATCCTAACTTATCAAAAGATGAAGTTAGGATAATTGATAATGTAGCTATACAGGCAATGCAAGAAGTATTGCCTGTATACTTTTACTCTGAAAAATGGCGACAATGCATGTCTCGCAGCCATAAATTTTAGTCATAAAATACAGGTGAATGTCTGAGGCTATTGAAGGTTTCCATATCATGCTGAATCCATAACTTAGCCTGTGTTTCTGTAAGCTGCTTTTCTATGCTCACCATAGATTTTAAGCTACTGTTTTCATCAAAATTTACTAATGGAACTCTTTGATTAACTCTATTTTCTTTGAAATGATACAAATCACCGCTTAGTATTAAGGATCCAGTATGCTTTAAGTTTATTTGTAATACTTGGTGTCCAGGGGTATGACCTGGTGCTGGAAAAATCACAACACTTTCATCGTTAAAAACATCGTATCGACCATTTAATGCAATAAACTGTTCTTTCGAAATCCTATTATAAGTGTTGGGATCAAAATGCATCTTTGTTGCTTTATCCGAAAATGCCGCGGTTAATTCCTCCTGTTGAATAAGTATCTTAGATTTTAAGAATAAATTCATATTCCCTGTATGGTCAAAATGAAAATGAGAAAGTGCCAAGTAATCGATATCACTACAGGCAATATTTATTGCCTGTAGCTGAGAAACTAACGAGGAGTTAACTTTTAGATGAAACATGCCATCAGCTATTGAGATCCCATTTTTACTGGTTGATAAGTTATCATTTAGCCCCGTTTCCCACAGTAAATTACCTTTAGGGTGCTTGATCAAGTAACAAGTATTCGCGAGTCGTTTGCTTACTCCTACGTTCACGTTTGGTGAAAATAGTGAAATATCTTTTACCGTAATTTCGCCACAATCTAGCACATAAAGCTTAATGCTCTGATCTGTTATGGATGTTTGTGAACAGCTCTGTATCATGGTCAATAATAATCCAGTAGCCAATATCGCACGTATTTTCATCGTTTATTTACCTGTTAACCTATTAGATGGAATTGACTATTCATGCCTTGATCTCTTAGCGGAATAATCTGTTGGTATTCCGTGGAGTGATACCAGTTCAGTGCTTTATCTCTATCTGGAAACTGAATGATAACTTTGGTTTGATATTGAGTTTTACCATGTAAAGGCTCAATTGACCCTTTAACTAAAAATTCTCCTCCATAAGGGATCAGTGTTTGAGCTGCTACTGCACTATACCCTTTCAACGCTTCAACATTGGTTGGGGTGAGGTCGACAACAATTAATGCGGTCATATATGTTATTCCTGTGTGTATTTAAGTTGACATAGCATAGAAAGATATAAAATAATAAACAATAACCAATAAATGAACTCAATGTTTAAAATAATGAACAATGTAAAGCAATTATCTTCCTTACTCATTTTTGCAGAGGTCGCCACTCAACAATCTTTTACCTTAGCGGCTAAAAAGTTAGGTATGAGTAAATCTGCTATTAGTCAGCATGTAAGCCGTTTAGAGCAAGACATTGGTCAACAACTGCTTTCTCGACATACTCGGGGCATGGCGCTGACCACGGTAGGAGAAAAGCTGCTGGCTCGATGTGAGTTACTACGAGGACAAGTTGAGCTTGTGTATGACGAGTTAAATCAAAGTAAGACAGTACCTTCAGGGAAGTTTGCTTTAACCATTCCACACGCTTGTGAAGAAGATATTGTCTTACCTGCCTTAAAGCAGCTCTTGATAGAATTTCCTTTACTGCAAATCGAACTCCATGTCACTGATGATGCACTAGATCTTATTGAAAATAATCTAGACTTGGCAATATATAGCGGCGATTTAAAAGATAGCAATTACCGTGCGTTACCGCTCGGTATTGCCAATGAAGTCTTTTGTGCCAGCCCTCGTTATTTACAAAGAAACAGTCGACTGACCGAACTAGAAGAGCTTACTGAACATAATGTTATTGCAATTACGTGGCAGGACAGTCCGTGGAATATCTATGAAAACAATAAATTAACTGAAAAATATTCTTTACCACTAACATTTTTTTGCAAAACAAATACCTTATCTAGTGCACTTAAAATGGCAGTACAAGATATGGGCGTTGTTTTATTACCAGAGTTTGTTATTCAATCATCGCTAGCTAAAGGGGATTTAGTAAGAGTATTGCCACAATATAGAGGACGAGTATGGCCATTTTATTTAGTTCATCGTTTTCAAGGCGAAAAGCCAATTCACATCACTCGATTTTATCACTTGCTTCAACATTATTTTTCTAGGGCGAGTAACCGTGTGGGGTGATCGTACTTGATGCTTACTAAAGTATTTAATTTATTATAATGACGTTACAGATATTATTGAAAGACCCATATCCATAGTTTTGTTACTTCTAAAGCAAACTGGCAAGAACTTGATGCCCAGTTACCACACTACGAATCGTTTGAGCTAAGGCGAAGTTGATTTTTTAAATATCCTCATTTCATTGTAAGTTCAGCGTTAATATCGCCATATTGATCTGAAATTCTCTGTATATTAATAATCGCCTCGGCAATTAATTCAACCTCAAAAATATCTTAATGAAATTTAATCTTCAATTAAATCAACGTCAAAGTCTATTGTCAACATAGCGTAAACAATAATTCAATACCGACGCTATTTATCAATATTTCATTGTTGTAGATAATGACGCCATCTACAACAAACACCATTATGTTTTTAGAAAATGAGGATATCAAATGGCAAAAATTGAAATTTATACCCGACCTGGATGTGGCTACTGTGCACAAGCTAAGCAGTTATTGGCTAATAAAGGGCTGGAGTTTGTTGAGTACGATGTTTTCCAGTATCCGGAAAACCTAAAAACCATGCAAAACCGAACCAATGGACGAACTTTTCCACAGATATTTATCGAAGATAAGTTAATTGGTGGATATACAGACTTACTAAGCCATAAATATCATGGTTTATTTACAAATAATTAATGAAAAAGAGACAAAAATGATTTTACAAACAATGAAATACAATTCGTTCAAGCGTTATTTAATGGCTGCTAGCGTGCTATTGTTGAGCGTCACGTCTATGGGGCAGGCACAAGCGACACAGACGTTGCACAAAACAATTAAAGTACAGGGTCAAGATGTTTTTTACCGAGAAGCCGGTGTTGAAAACAAAAAGACCATTGTATTACTCCATGGTTTTCCAACTTCATCGCACATGTATCGTAATTTAATTCCAAAGTTATCAGAGCAATACCACGTTATAGCACCTGATTATCCTGGATTTGGTAATAGTTCGATGCCATCGGTTAATGAATTTGAGTATAGTTTCGATAATTTAGCCAAAATAACCGATGCGTTTTTAGCCAAAGTGGGCGTAGAGAAATTTACCATGTATGTCATGGATTATGGCGCACCCGTAGGCTTTAGAATTGCTTCAACGCACCCGGAAAAAATTGAGGGTTTAATCATTCAAAATGGCAATGCTTATGATGAAGGATTAAGAGATTTTTGGAAACCAATTAAGGCGTATTGGCAGGATAAATCGCAAGTTAATGCTAAGGCGTTAAGTGATTCACTGTTAACGATAGGTGCGACCGAGTGGCAATACACTAACGGTACTCGAAATAAAGCGGTGATTAGTCCTGATAATTGGATAGTAGACCAAGCAAAACTTGACAGACCAGGTAATAAAGAAATTCAGTTAGCGTTATTTTATTCGTATGGCACAAATCCGGCTTTGTATCCTGAATGGCAGGCCTATTTCAGAAAACATCAGCCGCCAACGTTATTAGTATGGGGTAAAGGTGATTATATATTTCCTGAGGAAGGGGCGCATCCATACAAGCGTGATTTGAAGAACTTGGACTTTCATATTCTAGATACTGGTCATTTTGCGCTTGAAGAAGACGGTGATGTGATCGCAAAACATATCCTAGGTTTTATGAAAAAAATATAGTTCGAAAGTAAGTGAATGAGAGTAACGTCCCGTTTTAAGGGCGTTACTGATTATATTTACCATATAGTGCGATATAATTAACAACGAGTTACGCTCAAATAAATGAAAGTTTAACTTAAGTTCAGGGCGGTAAGAGTTGTTATTTTCATCAACAGATTAAAATCCTATTCACCGAGATAAAATGAACCATGCTAAACATGAATTTTGAAAAAAGAGTGGTCATCGATACCAACCAGCAGAGCTGGCAAAAAAGCCCTGCGTCCGGCATATGGAGAAAACCATTAGCAAGAGCAGAAGCAGAGCGAGGCCACGCGAGCAGTGTTGTCAAATATGAAGCTGGAGCCACTTATAAGGAGCATGGTCATCCTAACGGAGAGGAAATATTTGTCTTAGAAGGAGTGTTTTCTGATGAAACAGGTGATTATCCAGCAGGCACTTATATCAGAAATCCAGAAGGCTTTAGTCATACGCCTTTTAGCAAGCAAGGTTGTACAATTTTTGTGAAATTATATCAATTTCAGCCAAATGACAATGAGCAAATCAGAATTAACACCAGCCAAGCCAACTGGTTAGCAGGGCAAGGCAATTTAAAAATTATGCCATTACATTCATTTAAAGGAGAATCGACCGCGTTAGTACATTGGCCCGCAGGAGAAAAATTTGTGCCTCACACTCATATGGGCGGCGAAGAGATATTTGTCATTCGAGGGGAATTTATCGATGAAAACGGACGATACCCTACTGGCAGTTGGATTAGAACGCCCCATTTAAGTCAGCATTATCCTTATGTGGAACAAGACACCGTAATTTTAGTTAAAGTTGGTCACCTTTAATTTACATGGAGTAAATAACCGATAGTTACCAGATAAAATGCGAACAGTGACTCTGTAGCTGAACATAGAAAATGTTGTAGTTGTGATTAGTTTAGATGGTTCAGGAAAAGTTTTATTGGCCCACCGGTTGATTAAAAGATAGATTAAGCATTATTAATCAAATACTTAATTGTTAATACTCATTTCTCATTAAGAAAAACAATATGAATAAAGTTACCATTAGCGATAATAGAGCATTCTTAATATACAGAAAATTCATCGTTTTCTCACTGAACAAAGCGCGTGGGCACAAGGGATAAACTATCTAACAGTGAAAAACTCAATAGAACACTCGGTGTGCATAGGCGCATATTTGAATGACGTGCAAGTGGGGTTTTGTCGAGTGATCACCGATAGGGCAACCTTTGGTAACTTAGTAGATGTTATTGTGTGGCCTGAATTTCGAGGGAATGGAATTTCAAAGCTATTGATGCAAGCAGTTATTGAGCATGATTCGGTTCAGGGCCTGCGAAGGTTAACCTTGGCAACATCTAATGCTCATGGGTTATATCAATAATTTGGCTTTACTGGCCTAAGTAAACCAGAAACTTTTATGGAACGTTATGACCCAGATGTTTATAAACGTTAGTCCTTAATAATAAATAAATTTCAACTAATAAGATGCTTAAGTAACCATGAATATACTTGCAATTATCATCGGGATTGCCATTTCAGTCTTTGTTATCTTACGATTTAAGAAAAATAAACTGGAAGGTAGTAAATTTGGATATTCATTTTTACTTATTACATTTCCATTCTATTATTTTTTTTTTGCGGTTTATGGTAATAATTATGAGGTAATAGCTTTAGAGTTTCTGGGTGGTTTAGCCTTTTTTGTTATGGCTTTTTTATCTATAAAACAAAGTGCTTTTTATAAATTTAATCTATTAGGTTTTGGTTTCATATTACATGGTATTTATGATATCACTCACGACGTATTCTTTATTAATGCTGGTACGCCTCTTTGGTGGCCAGAGTTCTGTGGTGTGATAGATCTTATAATAGGTTTGTATTTGTTAACACTAGCATTTAGATCTCGTGTAACACCTATTTAGTTCTGACTATAAAAACGATTTATCAACGCGTAAATATTATTAAGATGTTTACCGATAAGTTCTCCTCCATTACTAAGACCGATATATTCAAGTTTTATTGCTGGTTCTATAATAAGTATTGAATTAAAACCATCCATCAAACCGCCCGCTGTAAAAGAGTCTTCAAACCTTGCCCCTCGAAACCAACCGTAGCCATAATTACCCTGCTCAAGATTAGAATATACCTTTCTCATTAAATTTAATGTGTCAGCTGACACGATTGAATTACTTAATAGGAATTGAACAAAGGTGAACGTCTCGCTAAATGCACATATCCTAAACTGATCATTAACTCTAGACTTGCTCTAACGTAATAAATGGAGCAACGTATGAGCCGTAAAACTTATCATGAGTGGAA
>JBLHNB010000111.1:0-16914 GCA_047621305.1 Alteromonadaceae bacterium
ACTGATCAAGTGTCCGCCCTAATTTATGACGATTAAAGTGTGAGGCTTGAACACCTTCACGAAATAAATGTTCGAGAGGCAAGTTAGTGAAGAATTGAGGGCTAAGAGACAAAGGCCGATTAGCGAAGCCTAATCCATTCATGATCATGCCTTTAACCGCTTCACCTGGTGTGATTTCTTGTTTTTCGTCTTGAGGTAGATACTGATCTAAAAGACTGACAATTTTTAAGTCTTCAATAACACCCGAAACAATACCATGATGATCTAACCGTTTGATTTTTAAATTCATATCCACCTCAATGTTGAGGTGTTATTTTATCAAACCGTCCTGAAATTAGCGCTAAAATTAAATAGAAATTTTTGAATTTGGTCTGATCAATGTCTGTTAAGTGTTTGCCAGTGACCTTTAACATGTTGTTTGTATAGCTCTTTAGCGCAGATCAAGTGGTTAACACCTTTCTCCACTATACGATATTTCATTTTGTTTTTTTTCATTCTGACAACAGCAACAAGCGAATGATCTATCGTCATTTTAAGAATATGTTTGGTGGCAAACCATGCATCCGCTAAAAAATAATCAGCGTTAATGCCTGCGCGGATAGCTCTGGCTATCATGTCACAAACCATTTCTGGTTTCGTTTGTTGCTTTGATTGTTGATAGCGTTTTGCCGCAATACTGCGACCATCATTAAATTTATAGTCTAACATTTGCTCCTTACTCTGGCTGATGAAAATTTCGTTATCAACAGGAACAAACTGCTCATCATTAGCGACACCTAACGTAACTATTTGTTGCCCCATAACGCAGCGGGCTGTTAAATGGTCAAAGTGACTCGATATGCCTGGCATCTTTTTACCACGTCTCATTTTGACAGAGTCGTCAATAACAAAGGCACTAAGCTTACTCTTATCATTAGCCTTGAGTACTTTTTTAGCCATCAACAATTGCAACTTTCGCCAATCCGCATCTTCGCGGTTAATTAGATCATATAATGCATCTTTTTTTGCCGCAGAGAAGCTGAGCAACGCATCCTTTGAAAACATGGCAACCGAGTCCACTTTTAGCCAAACCCAAAGCATCAATAGAAAAACAACTTCACCGACAGGTGTACCTGAGCGCTTAGAAAATTTAGCTTGGAGCAACATGGAGTTAACGTTAAGGCGCTTCCATGTTGAACTAAATGTGTTATCAATATTAAGGTTTGCTTGGCTCAGTAAATCAGCGATTAATGATGGTAAAGCTACTTTCTTTGTGGGAGAATTCATGTGATGTCTCTTGTTGTTTTTTACTTTGTCTAGATAACAAGTATTTTACCACAATGAGACATCAACCTCTTTAAAATCATAAGCTTACTTTATTTTCATTACCTAGTTTCAACTCCGAAACTTGAGTAATAAATTGAGAATTATTTTTTTGTATGCTCATTATCATGGATGTCTTGTAAATTACCGTCAGCTTCTGTGGTTCCGTCAACTTCTTCGGTTTCTACTAATACACCATTAGTATTCGAAGCAATTTCAGCCAATTTTCCCTCCTGCCTCAACGCCACAAGTTTTGTTGCTGCACCCTCAAGTAATATCACTATATTATCGCTTAAACGTCCTCGTTTATCTCCTCTGGGCATATTTTTAATAAAAATCGTTACACCTCCACGGCTTAGAATAGTTCGTTGCTTGAATTCTTTGATCTTCTCTTTTCCGGCTGAGCGCAATAATATTTCCTTCTCTATAGGGCGAACTTGTTTTTCATTTCCGACATAAATCGTTCGATTTACGGATGAAATCTGTACTGTACTTAGCAAATTATATTCTTGAATAGCTTCGACAATCAATTTTGCCAGATCTTCAATACTTCTTACAGAAAAACTGTTGCGTAAAAACCCTATGACAACTTCTTGCTCAGCAGCACTACTCATCGCCGTATTAAAAGCGTAATCTTTATCTCTAATATCCTTTATTCTCTGGTCAGTATTGCTAATGGCTAACTTCACTTTTTGTAATAGTTCAACTGACTGTACGGGTTTAATTAAGTAGTCGCTACCACCAGCATCATAACCAGCCATTTTTTCTTGGACAGTATCATAGGCTGATATAAAAATAACATCGATGTTTTGAGTTAACGGATTTTCCTTTAATTGCTTACATGTTTCATAACCATTAATACCTGGCATCATAACATCTAATAAGATGACATTAGGCTGTGGAGCTTTTAGCGCTAACGCAATACCTTTAACTCCGCTGATAGCAACAACAACATTATATTCACCCTGTAAGTTTTCCATGACAAAATGGATGTCATCAGGTGAATCATCGATTATTAATACTCTTTTTTCATTCTGATTCATAATGTTGTTTATCCTATAATTCATTTAAATTGATGACAGGCATCGTTTTTTAATATCACTAATAATTTCTTTTGCTGTGTCTATATCAAAAGCATTAAATGCATAAACCAAGTCTTTTATATCATTTCCCCACGGACTCCCATTAACTTGTAATTCTATGGACTTTAGCAAATATTTTGATTTGTTTAAGTCAATGTCTAGAAAATTGTTCAGCTCATTTAACTCTTTAATTAACACTACTGGTTTTATTATGTCTGAATTTGACTTTAATGGCGTTGATATTGGCTCTTCTATTTTTAATGTATTTAAACCTTTAAGTACAGGTTGAAAGTTATTAGATAAATTTTCAATAGCATGCATAGTTAAGTTAATATCATTTCCCCCACATGCTTTCTCTAAGTCACCTGCATCAAGATATATTTGTTCAGCACCAATATTTCCGCTACTACCTTTTAATGAGTGTATAATGAAAGCAGCTTCTTTCCATTGGCCCTGTTCAATATGTTCAGTAATTTCACTCACAGCATTGCTATACCTATCACGAAAACTAACTAAAATCCTTTGATATGTTTTAAAGTCGCCCGAAAGCCGCTTAAGACCGGTAGTAACATCAATTCCTGGTAAGTTAGGAATTTTATCAATTGAAGGGAGATTATCCAAAGCGCTCGAAAGATTATTTGTTGTTGGAGCAACCCATTTGCCTATCTCTTTAAATACTTTATCTGGTTCGATGGGTTTGGTCAGATAACCATTCATACCCACATTAAGGCAGGTATCGGCATCACCACTGAGTGAATGAGCTGTCATTGCTATGATAGGCAGCGTAAGATAATTTTCATCAAGCGATCTAATTTTTTTTGTCGCTTCAAAACCATCCATTATAGGCATTTGAATATCCATCAAGACAATGTCGTAATTTTTATTCTGTACTGCCGCTACTGCTTCAAGTCCATTAACACTTATGTCAACAACGAAGCCTATTGCCTCTAATACTTTCTTTGCAACCATTTGATTAATAGTATTATCTTCAACTAACAATAGTTTTTTGTTATTAAAATACATATATTTTATTCATCATCATTTTTTTAATATAAGATGGATTTTCATCCAGTAGCTGCATAAAAATATTAAAACAAATATGTTTAAGGTACCAGCCTAGTTAATAATACGCCCCGTAATAGACTAATTTCAGCTTAGTCAATAGAACTCAAATTTATCAGTTTAAACTCACTAAAGCAGCTCTCGTTTTTAATTTTTCAACCAACTCAAGACCATCTATCTCGAGCATCTATATATCAAATATATAATATCAAAAGGGATATGTATTATTAACGCTATCAATGCTGATAGCACATTGAGAACACGGCTAGCGCATTTTAATCCCTGACCCTATTAGGATTGAACGATATTCGTCATCTAGCCTCGCCACTTGCCATTATCTTCGAGTTGCGCCTGAAACCATTAGTCGGCTTTACCTTCTTTTTCAAACCGTTGGTAAACGATCCTTGCCAAAAAAGCCATAATTGAGATATTGCCCAATCGCCTTGAAAAATTGCAACGCCGGTACTTCTGGCTGAATTTACAGGGGTATTTGTAACAGGGATGCTAATGTGGTGAAGTAAGTGTCAATCCGAGACCAATCGTTACAGAAGCAAAACCTTGTACCGCACGTTTATCTGTGGCGTCTAAAATAAGAATAAGAAACATAAAAGTCATAACGATCTCAGCGATCAGTGCCGCTGTTAAACTGTAATCATCAGGCGACTGTTCAGCATAACCATTTGATGAAAAACCGGAAGATAAGTCAAAACCCGTTTGCTCAGTAGCTATAATGTATAACATTGCTACTCCGTAAGACCTGTGCAACTATGTAAGACCCAAGCTCATCGGCTGGGAAGCTACCACCTGACCATAGAGCAATAGAAACAGCTGGATTAAGATGACAACCCGATATATGTCCAATAGCAAACGCCATTGTTAATACAGTAAGCCCAAATGCTAAGGATACACCTAATAAACCAATTCCAACATCTGGAAATGTAACAACAAGAACTGCACTACCACAACCGCCAAGTACGACCCAACATGTGCCAATAAACTCAGCAGCCAATTTTTTTGTTAGTATCATTTATATTCCTTTACTAATATAGATAAGTACTTTTCCTTTAAGTCTAGCACTATATTAGGTTTTTTCTACATCCCATCAAAAAAATATAAGGATACTGCTTAATTTAGAACTTACTGTAGAAAAACTATTTATTCTTATTTTGAATGGTATATTTCCAATTTTTTACCTTTTTATATAAGGAGCAGTTGATGCTTTAAGCAATTGACTAAAGCGTCGTATTTTAATGGTTTGGTCATAACATCATCCATCCCTGCATCTATGCAGTTTTGGCGATCTTCCTTAGTAGCATTGGCTGTTAAGGCTATAATAGGAACGTGTTGGTCGATTTTTAAGCTATTTTCTAATTCCCGTATTAAAGTAGCTGCTTGATAGCCATCCATCACAGGCATTAAACAGTCCATAAAAATCAAATTGTAGTCTCCTTTTTTCCACATGCTTATCGCCTCTTCGCCATTACAGGCAAGATCTACATCAACGCCAGTTTTCTTCAGCAGGTGTATAGCAATCCGCTGATTAATAGCTATATCTTCAACCAAGAGAATTTTAGCCGAAATATTTACATTGGTGATTTCACGTTTACGTAATATTTCTTTTATACTATAACAAGTTAAAATTTCTTCGGATGAGTCAAGCGAACGTATCGATAACGCAAGCAGAAACTTTTCAAAAACTACCTGCTGACACAATGGATTGAGGTAACCGTGAAATCCAACCCCTTTAAAGTAAGCGGCATTACCTTTTTCACTGTCTGGCGACAAAATCATTAACCTTATTGCCCCCTTTTCATCAATATAATCAAAATGATTGTTTTCCCTCTTTAGGGTGCTTTGAATAATGGCAATATCAAATGGTCTACCTTCTTCCTTAGCTATGCGTACCGTTTTAGCCATTTCATCTGGTTTAACTAAAACCAAGGACTTTATGCCCATCACTTTAATTTTATTTGCGACGTGACGAATATTTTCACTGCCGTCATTAACAATAATAATGGCCAACTTTTCTAGCTTTTTTAACCTATCTATATGTTTTTTGTTTTTTGTTGATACGGGAAGCGGCAATAACAATTGAAAAGTAGAGCCTTGATCAGGTTCAGAGATAACGATGATACTACCATTCATCAGCCCAATTAATTTTTTAGAAATAGATAAACCTAAGCCTGTTCCGCCAAATTTACGTGTTGTCGATTGATCAGCTTGGGTGAATTGGTCAAACAGTGTGGGAATGGCTTTTTTAGCAAGACCGATACCTGTGTCTTTTATGGCAAGTTTCACTTCATCATCACTGTGTTGTGATATTGTTAATTTAACATAACCGCTTTCGGTAAATTTAATCGCATTACCAACAATATTAATGATAACTTGCCGTATCCGGCTAGGATCTCCAACAAAGTTTCTAGCTAGATTGACCTGATAATCGAACACCAATGATATTTCTTTATCATTTGCTTTAGTACTTAATAATTTAAGGCATTCTAGTGTGAGTAATTCAAGGTCAAATTCAATATTCTCGATGGTAACCATCTCAGCATCTAATTTTGAAAAATCAAGAATATCATTAATAATTGTCAACAAACCTAGCCCAGACTGATTTATGCTATCTACGTAGTCTTGCTGCTCTATGCTAAGATCTGTATCTTCAAGTAATTGTAGCATACCTAAAACACCATTCATTGGGGTGCGTATTTCATGACTCATGGTAGACAAAAATGATGACTTAGCTTTCCCGGCAGCTTCTGCTACTTCTTTTGCCTTAATAAGTGACTGACGCTGTGATGCTAGCTCGGTAATATCTTGTACTAAGATAATATTCTGAGTATTTATTTCTAGTCGAGTTAGCTTATAATTGCGTTGTTCACCAGAGAGAAATTTAAGCGTAGTTTCATCTCCTTGTGTTTCATCTAGCAACAAATCTAAGCTATCACTTTCTTTGATGATATATTTCATAACCGAATTCATCGGCTCGGCCTGGCCGTCTTTTTCTTGTAAAATAACACCTATACCTAGTGCTTCATTAGCCTTCTGAAATAATGACAGTTCAAACGCCTGCCGTTTACGAGCTAAACTTTTTTCAATCGAGTTTACTCGCATTAAAAAGATACTATCAAGCTCATCTTTATAAATTAAATTAAGCGCTCCCGCAGCCAATGATTGTTTTAGGACATCTTTACTTTGAGAAAAAACCACTACCGTAATATCTTTTGTTTGAGGATTCTCTAACAAAGCTCTGGTTAATTCATCACCATTACCGTTGGGCATATAAAAGTCGATAATCGCGAGAGTAGGCAGTTGTCTTTTAGCACACTCTAACGCTTCTTCCATCGAATTGGCAACATCAACAATATAACCTTTACTTTTCAGCAACTGAGTATACTTAGCACAAATGGTGGGAGAGTCGTCGACAAATAAAATTCGTGTCGTTTCATTTGACTCTGTCAATTTATCCACATTACTGACAGAATAGAGTAAGTCTAGCTGGTGAATAAAAGAAATCAATCGGTAAGCAAGTAATTCTTGTTCACTTTTTAAATGAATTTCAATACGCTCGTAAGAATTTGCCAGTTTTAATGATTTGGCATCAGGCCGCTCGGTAAATATCATTATTGCAAGATGAGCATAATTACGGTTTTTGAGCACCTTGTCTATAAAGTCACTCCCCGACATCCCTGGTAGCTGCAAGTCAACCAATACGGCATCAATAAATACGTTATCTAACTCAGCTTGGGCTAAAATATCCAGTCCTTCCTCTGCAGTGCTAGCTAAAGTAGATTTAATACCTTCTTGCTGCAATTTATGTGCAGTTATATTAAGAATAGTAAGTGAGTCTTCAATAATTAAAACATGGTGTATCATGGTTCGCTATCCTCAATACTTTACCTTTACGGCATACTATAGAATGATTTTATTCATCAATACAGTCACCAAAGGTGATGTTGGTTGTAGCTTAACTATTTGATCATAATTAATTTTTGCTGATTTTTTGATACCTAAAGAATACTGAATATAGGCCAGAATAAAGTGCATTTCAACCTGTTCATCGTCAGTTAGGTTACTTTTCATTTCAATTGCATATTCAGCCATCTCTAAAGCAGCAAACTTATTATTTTCATCAGAAAATAATTTAGCTAAACCAAAATAAGCCAGTGCCAAATCATGAGATTTACTTGTTATTATTTGTTCAAACAAATCAATTGCTAGTGGAAAGTTTTTCACCTGATAGGCTTGTTGTGCATCCGCTAGTAATGTGGATATTACTGGTAGTGTTGTCTTTTGACAGTTTTTAGTTTGATTAACTTTACTTCGCTTAGCGTTAACCACAAGAAGATCGTTTTTCTTTTTTCGCGGTTTACTCGCTTTAATAACTGCTGGCAGTGAGTCATCTTTTTTGTTAACTGAACCTGAAGTGCCTTTGAGCTGAAATGCTGCTATATGACTAGGACCTTGTCTTTTATATAATTTATCCGCAACTGCTGCCTCAGCGGGATCAATAAATAACCAACCATCAGGAGCTAAATAAGAGGCTAATATTGTTAACGCTCGCTGTTGATCTTCCTTATTAAAATACATTAATAAATTTTGACAAAAAATAATATCAAAGCACACAGGAAAATCGGCTGATAATGGATTAAACAAGTTTTGTCGCTGAAACAACACTTCAAACTTCCTAATCGCTCTCGCTAGGCTATAAGTACCATCAGGCATCAGGATAAAATATTTTTCTTTCTGACTATCAGTAACTTTATGTAATGCATAAGACGAATAATGTCCTTTTTTTGCCTTTGTTATACTTGACTCGGCAATATCAGTCGCATAAATGTTTACTCGGTCTAACGGTATATTATGCTCCGCCATCATTATGGCTAATGACCAAGGCTCTTCGCCTTGTGCACAGGGCAGTGACAAAACATTAACCTTGTTAGCTTTGTTCATTAAGGGAGGCAGTAACGACTGTATAATAAACTTCATAGCACTTTTATGACGAAAAAAAAATGACTCATGGGTGGTAACGGCATCGATAAAGGGTTGAATGGGCAGTTGTCCTGCCATCAATTTTTGACAATACTGATCCACAGCCAAGCCGCACGTTCTTGCATGTTGCGCTAGCGTTAACGCGAAAACCTTTTCGTTATACGCCGTGATATCTAAACTAATAAGGTCTTTGACCCATCTTATGAAAGTGGTGCTAATCATGCTATTCTCCCCAGAGAATTAGACACCAATTGACCTATTCTCTGAGGTGTGTGTGTTGTTTGTAATCCAACGGCGGCTTTGGCTGCATTAGGCATTGAATCAATAATCGCACTTTGTTGGTCTTGCACATAGACCGTACCACCACTTTCCTGCACCATAGCCAAGCCCTGGGCACCATCATTACCCATACCCGTTAATATGGCAGCGGTGACGGTTACTGATTTTAACGCGACCACAGACTCTAAAAACAGATCGATGTTGGGGTGATAATGACGACTAGTATCTATTTTCTGAGGTCTAATGTAACTACCTAATGTTGCTTGTAAATCAGCCCCCCCCTGCGCAATATAAACATGTCCGGGTTTGGGTCGTAGCCGCTGAGTGACCTCATGACAGATAAAGCCAGTTTCGTCCTGCAACCAACGGGCTAAACCGTCGGTGAAACCCAAATCATTATGTTGGCAAATAATAATACTGCCAGAGAGCGGTTTTACAATCGATTTTAGCAATGTAGCGAGCGTTGTCGGTCCTCCAGTAGATGCGCCGATACAGAACCAATGGTGATGTAGGTTGTTATTAATCGCTTTTAGTGAGTTTTTATTAACCTTTTGCAGTTGTTGATTGTGCTGTTTAGCTATCGAGTTATGAATATCTACTTTAGCTAATACGTTCAATTTATGTAATAACATCTTGCCAGCGAGTTTTAATTGAATAGCGGTAACAAGTGTTCCTGGGAGGACTTTTAGTTTTGGGGTTTGTACATAATCTATTGCCCCTGCCTTTAATGCTTGAAAAATCCAGGTTTGATTATTACTAACATCGGCGGTTGTAATTAAAATGCGAAGTTTTCTAAATTTATTCATCAAGTACAGGGTCACTTCAGCGCCATTCATACCTGGCATATGAATGTCCATTAACACAGCGTCAACTTCAGATGTTATCTGTTTTAGTGCTTGCTTACCATTAAGCGCGCAACCGACTACTTTTACTTCTGCCTCTGTTTCGACAATCGCTTTCATTACCGCGGTTAATACGGGAGAGTCATTGACGATAAAGATATTATTAATGACTGTCATTGGCTCGTCATATCAGTAATATATGCCAACATTTCACCAGAATCAAAAGCAGCTTTAGTGACATAATGATCAGCCCCAGCAGTCAATGCTTTCAAACGATCATCGTCTCGGTCTTTGTACGAAACCACAATAATAGGTGTGTTGGTATATTTTCCTTTTTCCCGTAATTGTTTAATCATCTCGATGCCATTCATCCTTGGCATATCAATATCACTGATAATTAAATTAAATGTCCCGTTTCTGCATTTGTTTAAACCATCCATACCATCTACCGCAGTAGAGACTTGATAGCCAGCCTGCTCCAACATATGGCGCTCTACTTCACGTACCGTTGCTGAATCTTCAACAACCAATATATGAAGTTTATTAATTAATTCGACATTATCACCTGGCTGATCCATATCTATGTTATTTTTGATTTTACGCGTCATGGTAATATCACTAGCAGAACGGATAATATCTTGCACATCTGCCACTAAGGCAGCACTGCCATCAATCATCATACTCATCGCTTGAAAATTAGTGATTTTACCAATGCGTTCATCAAAACTACGCATAACAATATCTCGCTCATCCACCACTTCATCAACAATTAATGCGCAACGATGTTGATTATTTCCTAATAACAGCAAAAGACGGTTATCAAAGGTCTTGTGGACAGAAGACAAGTTCATTAAGTCGGCGAGTTGGTGTAAATTAATAATTTCACCATCTAAAGTAATAATGCTGTTACCTTCAAGTGTTTTAATATCTGAGGCCATGACACGATGAATACTTTCTATTTCATTGAGTGGAAAGGCAACATACTGATCAGCGAAAAAATGATGTTTCCCCGCATTAACCATTAGACAGCGGGTTAATGACAGATTAAGCGGTAAATACAGCGATATGGACATACCTAGATTTTTTTTAATCGCTAATTCGACTCGTCCACCGACACTGTCAATATCGCTTTTAATAATATCCATTCCAAAACCGCGTCCAGAGGTTTCGGTTATTTGTGTTGAGGTAGTAAATCCGGGTAAAAACAAAAATTGTAGTTTTTCATGCTCGCTCAGCACTTCCCAGACTTCTTCATTGGTATCACCTCGGGCGACAACGGTACGCTTAATTTGTTCTAAATCTATACCTCGACCGTCATCTATAATGGTAATAACAATTTGACTACCCAACGACTTTGCGTCTACGTGGATATTGCCCTTAGCCGATTTTCCTAATTGAAGACGTTGTGAAGCTGATTCAATACCATGATCTATCGCATTACGTAGAATATGAATCATGGGGTTTCGGATCACATCTAAAATACCCCGATCTAAACGCGCGTTTTCGCCTGAGTAATGAAGCTTAACGTCTTTATTTAATTCAATGGCCAAATCTCTGACCATACGTGGGTAACCATCAAAAAGTACCGATAGCGGCATCATTCGAGCATGGTGTATCTGTTGATCTAAATCGTTACTTAAAAATTGCAAACGATCATCGGCATGTTCAAAATAATCGTGAACAGATTTTTTATGTTTATCAAGCTGATGAATGCTTCGGTTGAATAGTTCGAGACGAACAGCATAATCACTTAAACCAGCTTTGTTTAACGGCTCAAGCATAGTGCTAAACAATAGGGTCATTTCTCGTTGTAACTTAGTTATTTGGGAAAAGAGTCGCGTTTGCTCAGGACGCTTAGACGAAAATGAATCAACAGCAATGGCTAACTCACCAGATAACGCCATTAATGAATCAGTTAACAACTCGTATTCTGTGCTATTTCGCGTTAACTTATTGCTGTCTGTTTTGCTTGGATTTGCTGTTGACGGAGAAATCAATGTTGTGTTTTTTGTTTCAAGTTTAGGTGTGGATGACTCAGGTTTAGATCTTTCTACGCTTGTTTTCGTTATTTGACTTGTGCTTTCAGTTGTACTATCGCTTTCAGTTGTACTACCGCTTTCCGTCGTACTATCAGCCTCATTAGTTGCAACAGACAGACTTAACGTTTTTCCTGCCAAGTAATCAGATGCCTGTTTATTTAATTGTAGATCACCATAAGAGGCTTCACCACTGAACTGTCCATGCAATAATCCCTTGATTAAATCAATCGCATGTAAACTAATATTCACTAAATCTGGCAGTATTACTTTCGCTTTATCATTTAAAATAGCCTGGTAGATATCTTCAATAACATGAGCAATATTTTTAATTTCTTCATTGTTAATTGCCCGTGCAGCGCCTTTAATAGTATGAAATTCACGCATTAAGTCTTGCAGCACACTATCTTCTTTGCCCTGTTCTGGCTCTCGGTTTTCTAAAAGTAGAGCAAGGGCAGTAATACGCTTAATTTGTCCGGCGACTTCGTCCTTAAATATAGCATTGAAATCAATATCCATTTGCTTTTCTCCCTGAGCGGCTTTCAATCATTTTGCTATTTTTTAGCACATTAATTTCGGACTGCTTGAGAATTTTTTTTAGATTGAGCCCTTGCATGATGGTGGTGTTTGTATTATCAATGCAGGTGCCTTGGATATAATCAGGCATTACCTCATCACTTATAATGTTGGTACGAATTTCCTCAGGGGTAAGTCTAATCAAACCTTTCCAACCGTCAAAAATTATTGCCAACCTAATTTTTTCGTCTTCTGTAGCGAGTCCATCTTTATTTTCAATTGACACGATCAATAAACGGCTATCCTTCTTGAATGGACTTAATGCAGTCTGTTCAGATGTTAGAACAGATTTTCGTGTCATTCCCAAACGGGGTAATATGTCAACAACGGGTAATAAAACACCATGTAAATTGATAATACCACTGACAAATTCGGGTGCATTAGGTACAATTTTAAATGCCGCCATATGTAATATTTCATCAACATCACTTAACGCAACAGTATAGCGATTACCCGATAATTCAAAAATTAAAAAGTCCATAAGTTATTGTTTATCTTGTTTTGAAAGAAGAAATTGCATCTGATAACTGTGCCGACATGCCTGATAGCTCTTGTGCCGCACTGCTCGTTTGACGTGCCGCTTCTGCTGCGACATTCGCACTTGTAAGTAGTTCGTTTACAGTTGCTTTTGCATTTACTGAGTCATGTTCCTGACTAACCGAACGGGTAGATATATCCTGTATTTGTTGACATATAGCATCGATTTCAACATTTAACTCCAGCAAAACAGTGGTAGATTTTTCGACCAAATTAATACCTATACGAATTTCTTCTGCTGATTTATCCATAGAAACCACGGAAGACTCAGTAGAGCGTTGAATGTCTCTAACCATTTGACTAATGCCGGTGGCTGAATCAGTTGAACGTTCTGATAAACGACGAATTTCAGTGGCCACTACCGAAAACCCTTTGCCGAGCTCACCGGCTTTATTCGCTTCAATGGCCGCATTTAATGACAACAAAGTTGTTTGGTCAGCAACACTGGCAATGCTGTCAACTGCATCGGTAATACCATCCATTTGATCGTTTAATGATTTTATTCGCTCACTGGTTTGACGAGTCGCTTCGCCAATATTGGTCATCGAGCTTAAAGCTAGTTTGCTATCCGTGTTGTTGTTGTTAACGTCATCAGCTATCGATCTAGTATCCGCAGACATGCTCTTAGATAATTCAGCTAAGTCTATTGATGTTTGAGAAATGCTAGTAATGGTGCCTACAAACATATTCAATGAGGAAGTTTGTTCATTGGCGGTAGAAGACTGCTGATTTGCCGCAGCTGAAATTTCATTGACTGTGGTGCTTATTTGCACAGAAGCTAACTTAATACGGTCAACGAGTACTAACAGCTTAACGCGCATATCGTCAAACGAATTGGCTAGTTGCCCCATTTCATCATTACTGTCGACCTTAACAGAGTGAGTTAAATCACCTGAGGCGACATTTTGTGCGCCAATCAATAATTGGCTAATGCTTTGAACAATAGGCCTTGGGACTAGCCATAACATGGCCACACCTAAAGTGGCGCCGATTAAGACAATGGCCAATAACCAACTCTGCGCTTGTTTACCCGTTTCTTCTAGAGTTCGTGACTCAGTTTCTATGTTATTCCATGATCTAGTGGCAATTATTTCAACTATGGCGAGTATGTTTTTGCCATTTTCTTGTAATTCTGTTTTTTGCTTGTTGATAGTCTCATTTATAGCCAGTTTTTTCTGGTCAACCCTAACAACATTTTTTTCCATCTCTACAAACGATTGTTGATAGCTTTTTAATGCACGGATAATCAATTTTATACTAACAATGGTCGAATCATCTTTACTTTCGTTACGAATAATTTCGGCAATATCTATCGACTCATCAATTGCCACATTAGTCGACGAGATATACATTTGCTGTTTAAGCTGCAAATAGCGAGCTACCTGTACCTGAATATCAAGCACTCCTCGACTAAGTTGCACCATTTGCTGACCAAGCCTCAATGCCTTTATTGTGTTTAATGTGGTTTCGTTCGTTTGATTTAATACCCTATTGTTCGCTTCTAATGCAGACGCAGCGACAGTGCTAGCACTGTTATCAGCCGCATCGGAGATATTTTTAACTACGTTTTTTTGTTGTTTATCTTTTTGGAAAGAAAAGTCAGTGGAAGTTATCATTTGACGTAGTACCTTTGAGGCGGTTTCTTTTACAACCATCAAATCTTTTTTCACTTGGTCACCTAATTGTTTCGATACAATTGATGCTTGCCGCGTTTGACGCTTGTTAACAATCCAAAATTCATTAACTAGATTGCGTACATCATTACCAATGGCATTAATTTCATTGATCAGTGCTTCTTTTAATATTTCGGTATTTGATAAATCTTTATTAAAATTAAGTCGCGCCTGCTTTATGTCTTTAACTTGTTTTTCAAATTGTTGCTGGTATTCCTCGGTTTCTTCTAAAATATTAATGTAATTATTGCTAAAATCTCCGCCGGTACGGGCCTTAATCTTCTCTGCGACTAATGTCGCTGCTTCAATCTTCACACGCATTTTTTGGATCAATCGTGCCGATTTTAGTACCGAACTTTGATCTTCAAGCAGTAAAAAATCTTTTTCAGTATCACGTACCTGAAACATTAACGAACGAATGTCTTCACTGAGTTGAGTTATCTTGGAATGCTCATTGCTGATATTTTTTGAAAGGTTGTTAATGTTCACTATACTGATATAGCTTATTAACCCTAGTATTAAGATGATCAGAGTCATTGTCGATAAAGAGTATACTAATTTTTGCTTAATTGTCATCCCAGATAAAATATTAGAAGAACTATTGTGAAACATATTTTCTAACTCCTTTTTTTTCAATTGCTGGCTAGCTTGAGCTTGCTGTTGCGCTTGGTTTAGTCGCTGATTAAAGTCTTTTTCAACATTATTGTTATCGGGGGTTGTGTTGAATGGTACTCCACTTTCAATTTTGTCTGAATCGGGCATGGTGAAGTGTTCTTCTTCGTGTTGTTGGTCATGCTCATCTTTATTGTTATCTTTACTCATGTATCACCATTTTTAGTTATTCAGATTAATAAGGGATAGCAAATGCTATTCAGACAACCATTGACGTATGATCTTATGAAATTCTTCAATGGTAATCTGACCTATTATTTTTTCGTCTAGATGGCTGACCCGCTCTACTAAACCGGTATGATCTCGATAGGATTTATCATAATTAGTAAAGGTTAAGTTCATTACTTTTTTTATTTTATCAACTAACAAACCAGTAAGATTGCCATCGACATCTTTAAGCAATAAAATACATTGTTTGTCTGATTGCCTAGGTTGACTGTTTCGCAAGCCCAAGACTTGTCCCATATCAACCAAAATCATAGGACTACCATGTATATTGGATAAGCCCAATATAGCAGGATTAAATTTTGGTAACATGGCGCCCTGATTTACCGTAGTAATTTCGTCAATATCTTCTAAGTTAATGGTAAATAGCTCTTGCTCCAGTTGGAACACTACCCATGAAGATTCCTGAATATTATAACTATCATTTTCTTTAGTCAGTAATGCATATTCAGCGGCACGATCTCTTAGTTGTTTAATCGTTAAGTAATTTGTTGTTTCTTTATCTGCAGACGTTTGTAACTTGTTATTATTTAGTGTCGTTTGATCTTCCATTTTAGTCTCTGATATAAGTTTGTTTTTACGTTAACAAAAGAAAAAGTGTGCGGTGTAGTTTTTTTATTTTAGTATTACCGCATTCGCCCTGTCTTCTACAATGCTATTCTAGGGAAAATTTAGTTGTTATTTAAACGACCAACATTACTATTTATTTAAATTAAAAATACTTCGACATTCGACATTCGACATTCGACATTTTAAAAGTAAAAATGCTTTTACTGAACTTTATTGCCAATAAAAAGCAATTCCATATAAAATAAATATAGCAGGCTTTCTTTATTTTGCTTACAAGTCAAAGAAATAAATCACGTAACTATTGATATTCATGCACATGCTCACAAAATGTATTGTTAATGTAAAAGCATAAATTACAGTCAGCGTATTTGTCGAAATCCATTACGTAGTGAACATTTAAAACCAATTCTGCTGGGAGTAATTTATGCGCATAACTGTTTATAAGGACAATAAATGGCTGTAGTTTGTTAGGTAACAAAGAAGGTTACTTCGCTCTGACAATTGCTAAACTAACAATAATTAACATGAAATTCGATGGTATAACGGGAATACTTGGATAAGTGCCTTTAATGATCTTACAGGCCTGAATACTCTTCATATTTGGCAACTGAATATCCATAAAAATCAGGTCGTCGTTTAGCTTCTTTGAAGTAAACTCCAATTCCACAACGCAGTGCATAGACCTCAAGTATTTTTTCATCTTCAAGGTGTCTATCTGTCGTTAAAAATAGCGCTCAATCATGTTTACTCGCTTGTTGCTTGAGCGAAAAAACAATAGCTAACCTTAATCCATTGCGCTGGCTCTTTATCTGAGCTGGTAAGGTTTCGCTCAACAATAATAGACTTAGTTTGGTAAGGCATATTATTCAGTGTTTGCCACTGATCTTTGACATGCTTATTGTATAGTTCTTGAGCACGAAGTAAGTGATTTTATCCGTTTATCTGTCATTCCGCACTTAAATCAGCATTAAATAATTCCTTATAAATCAAACTACTAATAATATTATGAAAAAAATACTTGACGCGGATCCCAGATCTTGATCTATTACTCTCTTTTAAGAGCAAT
>JBLHNB010000112.1:0-16480 GCA_047621305.1 Alteromonadaceae bacterium
AGTTTAGGATCACTTAGTAGCATAAGTGACGATTAAAGCAAATTCCCCAACCGACTTGATTTTTTGGCACTAATACTTGTTAGTGCTAATGTTCCCTTGGTGCGTTAAGCGGAAGCTATGAGTGAGTTAATTGATACTTCGGCTATTAGCCATAAGCTGACATTAAGCCTTTACAAATTCAGGAGCATATTTAGGACAATATTAGCCAATATTTTCTGCTCATTTGTGAGGATAGTTTAAGCTCAAAGCGACGGAGATAATCCATTATTGAAAGCTAACTTTTGCCACTTTTTGAGCTATATAAACTAATGTGGTTAAATTAACTTTGTTGCAAGAAACGGTCAAATGTAAGAACTAAAAATAACCGTCAATACTGATCATTACTAATAAAGTAGTTGGTATCAAAAATATTTTCGTAGATGCGTCCTAACTACTACGTTTTATTATCGTTACTTATCATCATTAACCAATCAATAAAGGTCTCTATTTTGTCAAGGTAGTGGTTACCTGCATGATAATGTATTGAGTAGTGACCCCAAGGAAGATTGTAACCGAGAGAGCCAACAGACATTAACTGACCTTGTTGAATTGCATCAGAGACAATAAAGTTACAACTTAATGCAATTCCCATCCCGCTTAATGCAGCTTTTGCCGCAAGTAATGTGTGACTAACATATTGAATATCTGGATTTATTGGTGTATCAATTTTTTGATGTTGCATCCATAGCTCCCAATCCTGTCCTTTTTCCGAACTATATAGGGGAAACTTCAATATGGAATAAGGATCATCGGGATCAAGTTGCTCATAGAGCTGTTTACTGCAAACAGGAAACCATCTTTCATCCCTAATCTTTTGAGTAATGAAATTTTTGGGCACTGGCCAGGTTCCTACTAGAATGTCGTATTCAGTCGGATCAAACTCATCAGCTTGTGCTGCCATCGACAAATTCACTTCAACATCAGGATGTTGCTTGGTAAAAAATGATATTCTGGGTGCTAGCCAGTCAACCGCAATAGATGTTTGCGCCATGATCCTAAGTTTAGGGCGATTATGCAACATAAGATGGTCTGTTATTGTTTGCATGCGTTTGAAACAGTCTTTGACTACAGAAAAATAGATGTCACCATCACTGGTCAAACTAACAAGGTTATTACTTCTTGTTAATAGTTTTTTACCCAAAAATATTTCCAAAGACTTTATCTGATGACTAACAGCACTTTGACTGACACAAAGTTCGTCGGCAGCCCGAGTAAAGCTTAAATGTCTCGCTGTTGCCTCAAAAGTTTGCATTGATTTTAGTGAAGGTAATTTACTCATTGATAACTACTTATTAATTATTTTCATGTGCTGGTTAATTATTATCATTTTATCTAATACTCCATTCACTGTAAATTGGCGTTACTCATTTAAGGCACAACGATACAAACTTTATGAATAAAGAGCTCAAACAAAGTGAATCATATTTTAAGGATAGTCAGATAATATGGGACGCTCATAGTTGCCTGCCCTTGTCAGGCAATGAGCCATTATCTGTCATTCAACGCCATAAGGAAGCAGGCTATGACTATGTATCGATTAATATAGGTATGGATAAACAAAGTGCTGACCAAATTTTTGCAACCCTGAATCGATTTAGAAACTATATTCAAAATGAATCCTCTATATGTACTTTAGTGGGCAACATCACTGAGTTGCACAAAGCAAAAGCAGCAGGCTTGCTGGCCATTAGTTTCGATTTGGAAGGTCTCCAGGGCATTGCTCATGATTTGTCTTTATTGTCACCCTTATATGATTTGGGTCTTAGACAAGTCGCTCTGGCCTACAATCAAAATAATTCGCTTTGTGGTGGCTGTCTAAATCCAGATGTTGGTTTAACAAAGCTCGGACGAGAGTCAATACAACTGGCAAATAATTTGGGACTGCTTCTGGATTGTTCGCATATCAGTCATCAGGCTAGTTTGGAGGTTATGACATTAAGCGAACAACCTGTGATATTTTCCCATGCTAATCCTGCGGCTTTAAAGAAGCACCCACGAAACCTATCAAATCAACAAATACTGACGTGCGCTAGACAAGGCGGCGTTATTGGAGTTAACGGCATTGGTATTTTACTGGGTGACAACTGTAGCGATACAGAGTTATGGCATAAACATTTTAAATATCTTATCGATTTGGTTGGTTGGCAGCATGTGGGAATTGGCTTGGACCACTGTTACTCAACGACTGAAATGAGCAATTTTGCGGCAGAAAATCCAGAACTTTGCGAGCCTTATAAAAAACTCAAGATGGTATGCCCCGAACAACTTGATGAACTAATCTCTATGTTTTCGGTGCAAGGCTATTCGGTTCAAGAGATTGAAGGGATTTTGGGAGATAATTTTCAAAGAGTTGCCGCCCAGGTCTGGAATAACAATTAATTATTACAAAGTAAATTATAAAGGAAGTATTTTATGTTAGGTAAAAAAGTTTTATTCGGATTAATTTGTACTGGCAGCTATATCAGCTCGGTAATGGCTAACGTTGTTTCGCCGGCTCAGCAATTAGTTCAACTTGCCGATAGCCCCCTGTGTCAGGATTGTTGTCGCCTCAATTAATTTTATAAATAAACAGGGTGCGGTAAGTTAAAGCAAGTGGATTATCAAAGGTATTCAAGTCAATTTAAAGCAGCAATATTAACTAAGCTCAGTCAAAGTGGCTTGTCAGTTCGACAGTTTGCAGCGCAAGAGGGTATTAACCTCTCAACCCTGTATAGTTGGCAAAAAGCAATTTAATACTTCGGGTTTAAACGTGACAAAAGTGAGTTCGTCAGATAAATGGTCAAGTGAGGAAAAGTTTGCAGTTGTACTGGAAACCGCCACACTATCGGCAGTTGAATTAAGTGAATATTGTCGGATTAAGGGCTTATATTCTGAGCAAGTAAAAGCATGGAAGCAAGCTTGTATTGCTGTTAATACAACAGCAATACCGACAAAAATAGCAAAGATAACGCCTGAGCAAAAGTCAGACAAAAAACGCATTAAGGAATTAGAGCGCGAGGTGCGCAGAAAAGACAAAGCTTTAGCCGAAACCGCCGCATTGCTTGTATTAGGAAAAAAGTTCGATGCCTATTGGAAGGACAAAGAGGACAGCTAATTTCGCTGACCGATAGGCAGAATCATGCACAGTTGGTCAGCAACGCCGTAGCATCAGGTGCGAGGCAAGATAAGGCCTGTGAAGTAATTGGTTTCTCAACAAGAACCTTGCAGCGTTGGCGAATAGACGGAGAGATTGGCGCAGATAAAAGGCCAACGGCGTTGAGGTCGGAGCCTGGGAACAAACTAAGTCAGGCTGAAAGACAAGCCGTGATAGATGCTTGTAACAGCGAAGAGTTTGCCTCATTACCGCCAAGCCAAATTGTACCGATACTCGCCGACAGAGGTGAATATATCGCTTCGGAGTCGAGTTTTTATCGTATATTGCATGCTCAAAACATGCTGCACCACCGAGGTAAAGCGAAGCCGAGAAATATCCATAAAAAGCCCACAAGTTATACCGCTAAAAAGAAGAATGAAGTGTGGAGTTGGGATATCAGCTACCTGCCTACAGCGGTGATAGGTCAACACTATTACCTGTACATGATAGAAGACATTTACAGCCGTAAAGTAGTCGGTTGGGAAGTTCACTACAACGAAACAGGTGAGCAAGCGGCTACACTACTAGAGCGTAGCGTTTGGGCAGAGAAATGCTTGAAGCAAGACGTAGTGCTGCACTCTGATAATGGAGCGCCCATGAAGAGTCTGACGATGCGAGCTAAAATGTATGATTTAGGTGTTGTTACCTCACGTAGTCGCCCAAGGGTAAGTAATGATAATCCGTACTCAGAATCACTGTTTAGAACGGTAAAGTATGATCCTCGTTGGCCTAGCGAAGGTTTTAAATCGTTAGATGAAGCGCGTAAATGGGTGAAGGAATTTGTTTATTGGTACAACAATGAGCATCGCCATAGCAGGATCAAATTTGTGACGCCGTGTCAAAGACACGATGGTCTTGATGTTGAAATACTAGCAAAGCGAAAAGTGTTATATAAGACAAAAAGAAATAAGCATCCAGAACGATGGTCAAAAGAAGAACGAAACTGGCAGCCAATAGGCGCTGTGGAGTTAAATCCAGAGCAACACAAAGAAGCTGCCTAACAATTTAGGCGACAACTGTCTTGAAAAACACCGATTTCATCAAGATGAGTATTCAAATTAGCCTGAAAGTGAATTTTATTTATTCCATCTACACCAGGTGTTTTGGCACCTTTGGAGGAAAGCGTTACTTTAGCAGCTTGGTAAAGCCATTGCGGGTGACTGATAAGGCGCAGCATCCGATTAACTCGGCGAGTTTTAACGGTTGCTGTCCATGTTGCTAATTTACGTTGCATTTCACTGATTATCAAAGGTCTTCACCTTATTAAGGTCAGGTAATTTGCTTTCGCAAATCAATTAAACTGCGTTCCTTCGCCATGTAATGGGCTTTCCCCATCTCAGATTACTACGAACGCTCCGCCAGCTTGCTTGTCGTTGGGGTCGTGCTCCCTTAACATCCAAAGCAAACCTTCCCCGGTTTATCTATCTGAACTCGAACATATTGGGGTGGATGCCGATCGCAGTCTTTAACCTTATCGTTCTGTAAGGTGATGATGCTTAAACGTCTAATTGTGATATAGACGTTTATCCGTTGATACGTAATTATAAATTACTTATCAACATGGCAATAAGACGGCTCTCCATCGCCATATTGCAACATCATACCGCCTATTAATTCGTGTAGGCGGTGGCAATGTTTCAGCCCATAGATGCGGGTTAATCGGTTCATGTTCTTCATCCGTCCAATACTTAGTCTAGAGAAGCATCTTGGCGTAACGAATTCGCCTCACTCCCCGTTGTCAGCGAGTTACATCACCTTATCAGCATACGATAAGTCACTGCCGCTCAGACTCATATGTCTGCACAACCAGACATAGTCATAAACAAATTAGCTCCTGCTGCCTTGTTTATGTATTTCAGATAGACTCGTGGTTCATATGAGCATTCCATGCTCGCCCTGAACTCCGGGCACACGATAGCTGACATTAAAAGCATTTTGCTATGCAGCTAACGCTACAAAAAATTACATAGTCAGTGAAAATCGTTTAAATAACAGTTTATTAAATGAATTATACTCATTAAAAATCAAGGATTCTCAATTACAACTCAACGGATATTAGGTCAGCTTATTAACTATAATTTAACTAGCTACTTTTTATATGACAACTAACTAAGATAAAATGCTGGTTATGGTGATACCGATAAAGGTAGCAATTGCATAACCTAAAACCCCCACCAACATTCCAGGGGAAACCAAAGAGCGCCACCCTTGCCCCGCTGCCATCGCTGCAGCTGCAGCAGGACCTAAAATACACGCACTTGAAGCGACCATTAGCTCGGCCAAATCTAACTTAAATAAATAACCAAACAATAGCAGCATTGAAATATGCACGAGGATAACAATAATTAAAAACACCAGAATATAGAATGCCGAGTCGAGAATATTACTAAAATTAGCGCTCGCGCCTATTGTGGCGAAGAAAATATACATAAAAATAGAACCGATTTCAAAATCGAAATGAACCTTGTTTATCTGCTTTTTAGCAAAATTAGCCACCAATAAAGAGAGTATGGTGATCGTGATAATAAACATACCCGGTATAACAAAATTTTCAGCTATGAAACTCCCTAGTACACAGATAATTAAACTTAAGGTTATGCCATAAGCAACACCAGTCATGGTGACGTTTTTAGATTCAATTATTTGTGAACCTAAAGTGTCGTCATTCTCTAAATTTTCCGACTGTTCAATATGTTTAGAAGGTAGTAGTTTTCGAATTAAAGAGGAGGCAGGAAGAGACATTAGCAGCATCAAAAATACAACAGCGCCTATTGCATCTGCAGCAAACGTTGATAAATAAGCCGAAGAATCAGTAAATTGTACTGCTTCAGACGTTGCGACAAAATTAGCACTTCCGCCAATATAACTTGATGCCAACACGCCTGCGATCTTACCTTCTAATTCGCCTAAATCAACAAAGCCTGCAGCGATAAACACCCCTAATACTGTAAAAGTAGTGGCTAAACCAAAAGCCAGTAACATGGTGCCGCTTTCTTTAAAAACCTTGACTAAGTCAGCCCTAAATAGCAGCAAGGGAATAGCAATAGGCACTAATAAGGATTGAATCGCATCATAAAGTGGCGCATTGTGCGGAATAACCCCAAAATTTCCAAGTACAAGCCCCGACATCAATATCACTAAAGGTGCAGATATTTTTTTACCTAAAGAAGTATTTTCACTCCAAAAACCTAACGCGACTAACGCCATGATCATCGCAAGTAATGTAATAGTGTTATTTCCGTCAATAAGTGGCACAAAACTCTCCAAATAGTTAAATAAATATCGAAATACTCACTACCATTTAATAGGTATCTTTCAGTGTTATAAATAGTAACGAGTAGGTTGTTATGATTAAATCAGTAAAGCTAAGACGTGATACAAGTGGTATTTACTAAAGCTGCATCATCAATCTCTGCACCGTGACCAATCGAATCGGAAAGATGAATAAGACCACCTATTTTATCGTCATAAGCTAAGCCACCAACAACAGGATCATTTTTAAATTCATAAGCAGAATCTAAGTCTAAAAAATGAATATTTGGTCTTGCCATAGCAAAGTGCGCGGCAGCCGAAAGTCCTAAACGGCTTTCAGCAAAACAACCGATCATACATTTTACTTTTGCAGCTTCGGCAATTGCATTGATTTTTAACCCCGTATGGATACCACCCGACTTACCCAGTTTAATATTGAGGTAATCAACAGCACCAAGCTTGATCAGTTTTAAAGCATCATGATGATTAAACACACTTTCATCGGCACAAATAGGTAAATCCACTTTGTTTCTTAAGGTGGCTAAACCATCATAATCCCAAGCAGCTAGCGGTTGTTCTGAATATTCTAAATTCAGAGGTGCCATGGCTTTAATGGTGGCAACGGCAGTGGGATAATCCCAACCCTGATTACTATCAATTTTTATCGCAACACCTTCACCAGCCAATTCCCTTACTGCCTGAACATGAGAAACATCTTCAAGGTTTGAGCGCCCGACTTTCATTTTGATCGCGTTAAAGCCAGCAATCAAAATTTCTTGTGCTTGTTTCAACGTTTCTTCAACAGTGTCTCTCATGCCAATCGTGAGATCTGTGCGTAGCTCTCGGCGAGAGCCACCTAAAAATTGATAAAGCGGCATTTGCGCGGCTTTAGCGGCAATATCGTATAACGCCATATCAAAAGCAGAACGTATTGACGGTTCACCCAAAGTAAAGCGATTAATTTCGGTCATGCGCGTGTCAATAGCAAGCGCGTCTTTGCCGATAATCAATTGAGCTATTTGTTGAGCGGCAATGTAATTGCTTTCTTGGCTATCTCCGGTAATGGGCGCAAAGGGACTCGCCTCACCCCAACCATATAAACCTGTGTCTGTTGTAATTTTTATCACAACATTTCGGGCGGCATCAATCGTTCCAATTGGCGTGCTAATAGCATGATTATAAACAACATGTAGCTGGCTTACTTCCACTTTTTCAATGTTCATATTCTCACTCACTTTTAAATCGGCAATAGAAATATTGTTAACTCATAGGTTTAAAAAATGGGTTGTGAACGCTAATTCAACATCGAACACAACCCTAGCCCAGGGAGTTGGGATAGTGAAAAGGGCCTGCTTGTATAGTGAAGGCCCAATAAATTTTTTATCACGGTGATTACACTTGTGCATCGTTACGCGTGCCAAATATCGCCAAGTACGCGCTTAAAGTTTCCCCCGAGGATCAAACGGATATCATTATCGGAATATCCTCGGCGGTCCAAGCCTTCAACCAAATTGAAAATACGCTTAGGGTGATCAAAGTTATCAGTATCGAGCTTATGACGAAAAGCATAGCTCGGCTCATATAAGCCTTTCAAAGCACTATAGCCCGGCTCGGGGACATCGTCGTAGCCATGCATGTCCATATCAGAACCCACGCCGACATGCTCTACGCCAACAAGTTTGGCTATATAATCAATATGTTCGATGATGTGATTTAGATTAGTTGGCTCTTTATCCCGAACAAAATTACGTACACCAGTTATGCCCATCACACTGTTTGAATTAGCCATCGCTTTAATCGCTTCGTCTGATTTGCAGCGCACATGACCACCAGCCAATTGACGAACATTAGAATGGGTGATCAGAACTGGTTTTTTAGAAACGGCAAAAGCATCAAGAGTGGTTATATCGCCACAATGAGAAACATCAACCGCCATACCCAATTTATTCATACGTTCTACGACGTTTACGCCATAGTCACTAAGGCCGCCATCATTTCTATCTGTTGCCCCCGTACCGATAAGATTCCGACTGTTATAGGTAAGCTGACTAATACGCTGGCCCAGCATATAAAACTGATTTATATCATCGAGGGTACGGAAATGATCTGAGTTTTGCAGGCCAATAATAAGCCCAACACGTTTACCTTTTTCTAGTGCGGCAAGATCGGCGATAGCATCAATACGTCGAATATGTTCAGGATGCTCAGCAACTGAGGCATTGAGCCGAGCAACAAAGCCCAACGCTTCGTCGGCACCAGCGCCAACGGCAGGGTGAAAAACATCTAGGCCAGAAGATAAAACAGTTTGTAAATATTCATCTGAAATTTTAAAGGCGTCTTGCTGTTTAGGATGATTATGTGAATTGGCGGCCATCATCTGTCCGATGGGGCTCATCAAAGACAACATATCAAATATTTGTGTGCTATTAACCAGCTCGATAACTTTAGCGCTATATTTTTTTTCACTCGTGGCGAAAACTTTAAAAGATCCGAGATTTAACATGGGTAAAGCTATTGCGGTGGTTATACTCGATTTTAGAAATGAACGTCTGCTATGGTTGTTATTATTCTGTGCAGTGTTGTGTTTTTTCATTATTTTATCTCTAATGGTGAGTGTTCGAGCAAGTCTTTGACTTGCTCGATGCACCTACTTATTAAAATTAATAGTTAAAACCTATTAAGTTGTAATAATTCATTAGTAATAAAAACACTACTGATAATAGTGTGATTAAGCTGTAAGACACTCTTCTTTTTGTATTCCAATAGCCGTTAGCCCAAGAATTATAAGTGGCGTACAACACAGGAATAGTCATAGCAACTGATAAGAAGAGAATACTAAATGATATCGGCATTAATATGAATGCTGAACTTGTGGTCGAAAATAGCGATTTCATATTCACGGTGACGCCGATTGCAAAAACGATAATAAATATCACATTAATTGCACTAAGAATCGTAAGTGATTTTGGTAGCATGACTTGCTGTTTTGGCAATAACTTTTGATTTTTTCTTTGTCTAAATGCACTAATTAACATCGAGATAAATGCGATAAGACTAATTCCCAATAGTATTTGGTGGGTAGAAGGTTTTTCCATCCAGCTAAGTTTTCTAGCATGCATAAAGGGTAATAAATACACCTCATCAGCAAAACCATTTTCATCTAAATGAAAAGTTACTTTACTAAAGTCTGGCACTGGGTTATCAACACTAACAAACAAATTATCATTAACTTGCGCGTACTTTCCGCCCATAGGAGAAATTATTAGCGTATTATCTTCACCCGGGAAAATTTGCAGGTTGCCACCGGCTAGGCCTAATGACTTAGTAAAGTCGCTAGAAGAATGTCTTAAAAATTTAAACTCTCCGGAATATTTATGTGCTTGCTCAGAGAAGCCTTCTGGTGACTTGGATTTTTGGTGATCTTTTACAAAATATTGGTCAAGAATAGAAGTAATGACTGTCGGTCTTGTATCACCAACATCTGCGGTATTAAATGACATGAAAATACCAAAATCGTGCTCAGGCAACATATATAAATTTGAATGGAAATACAACAAATCACCAGCATGACCAATCATGTCCAGACCTTTATAGCTGGTTTGATAAAAACCATGCGCCATTGAGTGGCCACCATAACCTTTGGAATATACAGCACTGTGCATTTTCTCTGCGGTTTCTGCTTTTAAAATACTAACACCATCAAGGCTACCTTTGTTGAGATGAGCTAGCATGAATTTTGCCATATCACCTGCAGTTGAAGATGAAGCGCCAGCAGGTGCTTGACCATGGATCATTTCAAATCTTTCTTTTTTATAGGTAAACGTGCCCTTATCATAGGTATGTCCATCAGACATATTCTTTTGTAAATGACTAGGTAATGGCTCTAAGAATGTTGTGCTGTGCATACCTAAAGGTTTAAAAATATTTTTTTGTAAATAGTCTTCGAAAGATAAACCTGAAACAATTTCAACAAGATGACCCGCTAGTGCGACAGAGTAGTTTGAGTATGACGAATTCTGGCCAACAGGCATGACTCTTTCAGGGATATTATCAGGAAGAAATTCAGCAATTGATAAGGCATTTTCAGAATCAAAAGCAATTAAATTAATAAATCTTTCTTCAAATCCCCCTGTATGTGTAAGTAAGTCAATAACTTTAATCGGTTCTTCAAAAGTTGAAGGGATTTTAAATTTCGTTAAGTAATCATTCACATCGGCATTTAAATCAAGCTTACCTTGCTCAACTAATTGCATAACAGCCGTGTAAGTGAATAACTTCGACGTTGATCCCGGTCTAAATAGCGTATCGTCACCGCTCACTGGAATATTATTTTCAATATCCGCATAACCATAGCCTTTTGACAAAAGCACCTTGCCGTCTTTAACAATGGCGATGGTGCCACCGGCGATATGATTATTCTTCAATTGAGAATTCATTAAACCATCAACAAAAGACTCAAGCCCCACCAAAGGTTCACTCTTTTGAGTGGGATTTTCTTCTGCATTGGCTAGATTAATGACGCCACTATACACATAGAAAAAAAGTACAAAGAACAGCTGGCTTAATTTAAAAAAACCATTTGTTTTTTTTATTATTATTGAATTTTCTGTTTTCATTGTTTTACCTATATATGAGTAATGTAAAGATGGTTATTCTTAATGCTTTTTTTGTTTATTTCGAATGGCCATCCCTGGCAACAAACGGGTATTTAATTGACCTTGCTCCACTAATGGAACGCCGTTAACTAACACATAGTCAAAACCTATAGATGCTTGCGCTGGTTGAATATATGTGGCTTTATCAGACACTGTATTAAGATCGAAAATAACAATATCGGCATCAGCATTAGCCTGTATTCGACCTTTAAATTTCATTTGTGGTATAGAGGCCTGTAACATTTTTGCCGGCCCATAACTCAACTTTTTAATCGCTTCTAGCAAAGAAATTTGTTGGTTTTCTCGAACATAAAGACGGATAAAACGTGAGAAGGTGCCTGCACTTCTAGGGTGACTCCATGCTTTTTCAGGAATAGGCCAAATATCTTCGTCAACAAGCTCACCATTAATCAGCCATTCACCACCATCAGAACCGATAACGCCGCCAGGAAATAAAACGGATTTATCAAGGAATGCCTGATCTTGAGGATTTGTGGTATCAAGCATATGGATGACGGTTTGCGTTTCAGGCTTTTTATCTTGTAAATAGTCAAACTCTTGTTCAGATAAACGCTTCCCCCCAACATCAAAGTTATGTGCTGTAATACCGCCGATTTTTTCACGCCAGTTATCACCATGAAACATCGCCGCGCCAATGCTAGTCGAGCCAGCTCCGTATGGATAAGCTTCGGTGGTGATATTGATGTTTTTAGATTGTGCCCCCGAGATAGCAGCACCTATGGTATCTATATCACGTAAACTGATGGAATTTAGATGAACGATATGCGCGTGTACGCCAGTGCTTGCCGCAACAGATATTATTTCTTGTATGCTTTCAAATGAACTGCTGGGTTCAAGCATCGACAAAAAGCGAGCATGAGTGTAAGTAGGTACACTGGCATTGACTGCTAGTTGAGTTGCTGCATTATATTCTTTATGACCGGTGCCTGGCGCATAACCAAGCAAAAAGCCAACACCTAAAGCGCCTTGGTCAAGACCTTCTTCAACCATAGCTAAAATATTGGCTAATTGTTTTTCATTGGCAATTTCATTTTGCCAATTGGTTTCCTTCATGCTCTTTTGAAACCATGACGGATGATTTTTTGGCTGTTTATTTAAAAAGGTCGCAATACGTGCACTAGCCCAGTTGGCTGATGCACCATAATTAATTGGCCGTCCTTTTTCAGCTAATTTTTTATAATACTTAGAAACAGGTAAAACCCCTGACTCTAACTCTAGACCAGTTGTGACGCCATCTAATGCCTGCATACGCGCGGCGAGTATGGTTTGACCATGAGCGTGCATATCTATAAATCCGGGACTAACAATCCGGCCACGGGCATCAATAACCTTAGCAGCTTGAATATTTTTTTGGGTTACTATCGCGATCTTGTTCCCTGTGATGCCAATATTACGAATATCATCTAAACCTGTTTCGGGGTCAATAACCCGGCCACCGACAATGGCGATGTCATAGTCGTTGTCTGCACTTGCAGGAAGAGTAATCGATAGTAAAATTAGCAATATTACATAGGTAAAAATTGACATTTATTCCCTTTCCAATTCAAATAAACTTCAAAGTAGCACTATGTCTAAATCGAACTTTATTGTTAGTAAAACAACCGAATACTATTTGGTATTGAACGCCTATACTTTTAAAAAAAGTGTTACGATGTGAGCATTGAAAAAGTGTAATACTTCAAGTAAACGGTTATGCCGTTATGTTCTTATACACTAATCGAATGCAATTAATTTGTACAGCCTTTATTTAATTTAAAGCTGCCATAATCACAAATTAAGCAGAACTAATAAATATAATTGTTAACTTGTTTAATTCACAGCGATGGTGTAAAACCCATTTTTACTACATAATTATTAACGGAACATCAAATGGCGAAGACTCCAATAAAAACAAATGACAACCTCGATGCATATGAAGTCATTATGGATGCGATTGTTACCCAAAAACTAACGCCGAGTCAGAAGGTATCTGAAAATATATTGAGTGATATGTTTGGCATCAGCCGCACGGTTGCCCGAAATTTGATTGAACGCCTAATTGCTCAACAGTTTCTTGTTTCACTTTCTCCACGAGTGACACAAGTGGCCCCACTGACCTTGTTAGAAATTAAACAAAATTTTACTTTGCGAAAAATATTCTTGCCTGAAGTTATTTCTTTATCAGGGGCCAAAGTAGATTTTGATAAAATAAAACTGTTAAGTGAGCAGATAGAGAATTTATTACCGATTAAAGATGATGATTCAGCCTTACAAATATTAAAAGCCAACAAAGAATTCAATCTTGCCCTTTGTTATCCTGCAGGATACCCATTGGTAGACGATTGGGCTCGTCAATTAGAAGATACCGCGATGCGTATATATTGGCTTTACGTTAAAACCAAAAAATCTTTTCCTTATTCAAGTGAACAGCAAAATATTATCTTAGATGTTATCAAAAGTGATGATCCGAAAAGAATTCAATCCGTGATCCAAGATATGATAATTCAAACGGAAGAAAGAATACTAAACGCAATATTCTCAAATAAACAATTTTACACGCAAGATCTCGTTGTTTAAATCCGAATTGTTATAACCCTATAAGTACGGTTACCCAGCATCATCATGATGATGTTGGGCTATTTTTATCACCCAAAGCAACGTCAACAAAAACTTCTCAGCTAAAAGTTAATCTTTCGCTAAATAAATTCATTTAAAACATAACAAAGCAGCCAAGATAAAAAACAAGGCTGTACTATTCCGGTTTGATATGGTTATATATAACAACATACTCCTGTTCCTCGTTGTATAAATAATTCGTCGTAACAACATGTTGACGTTAATTATCCCTTGTCATAAAGGATACACAGCGCTGCGCAAGCCCCATTTTAGGGTTTTCAGAATATTGATATAAATTATTTCCATGGAAAACATATGAAAACAATAGAACTAAAACCACCGTATTTGATTTTTATTGGTGATACGGTTGATGGCAGATTTGCAAAAACAGGTTTTGGCATGGTTGAATGGCGACGTGAATTATGTAAAGGCCAATTACGTTTCCCCACAGGCACTGTGGATTTAGGACTGCCATTAATGACCTTAAAACAAGCTTCTGATGCCGGTGTTGGTTCTCTGCTTATAGGAACAGCGGCGGTTGGTGGCAACATTCCTGAAGCATGGCTAGACATACTAGTAGAAGCCACAAACCTCGGAATGAATATTGTTGCTGGCGTTCACACGCGTCTGATGGATATTCCACGACTTAGAGAGGCTGCAGCTAAATCAGGAGCCCAACTCATTGATGTTCGTATTCCCCCAAAAACACTACCGGTAGGAAGTGGTAAAAAACGTACTGGACGGAGATTGCTCACCGTGGGTACAGATTGCGCTTTAGGTAAAAAATATACCGCGCTTACCCTCGAAAAAGATATGCTCGCAGCCAATATGAACGTCGATTTTCGCGCCAGCGGTCAAACGGGTATCATGATTGCTGGAAAAGGCATTCCTATTGATTCAGTTGTTGGTGATTTTATTTCTGGTGCAGCTGAGCTATTGTCTCCTGATAATACCCCTGAACATTGGGATGTAATTGAAGGTCAAGGCAGCCTTTTTCACCCGGGATTTAGCGCCGTCAGCATGGGACTTCTTATCGGATCACAACCTGATGCATTTATTGTTTGTCATGAAGCAGGGAGAACTCATCACCTTGGCTGGGATAGCATTAAACTGCCGTCAATTGCAGAAGTCATCGAACGTACTTCCACTCTTGCCAAGCAAGTTAATTCAAACATTAGATGTATAGGGATCAGTGTCAATACTTCGTCATTAAAAACTGAAGACGCAGAGCGTTATCTTGCTAAACTATCGGAAAAGCATGGATTGCCGTGTGCTGACCCGCTAAAAGAAGGCACGCAAAAATTTATTGAACGCATGAATATAGAATTCCCAGTACAAAGCGATTAATTATTTACTAAGTAAATCATCAATAATTTAAACGGCTTAGATGAAATCTATAAGCAGTATTATCTGGAAACAAGGTTATGAATTCATTTTATCAAAAGTACTTACTTCCTGGTTTAGTTTTCCAAGGCGTTGTCATTGGTGGCGGTTATGCGACAGGCAGGGAGTTAGTTGAATTTTTTCTACCTCATGGGCCAATAGGTGGGCTTTTATCGATGGGTGTTGCCGCGCTGCTATGGAGCATTGTGATGGCAGTATCTTTTGAGCTTTGTCGTATTACTAAAAGTTATGATTATAAAACGTTCTTTAAACTCTTATTAGGTCGTTTCTGGTTTATCTATGAAATCCTACTGATGCTTTTAATGATTGTGGTGCTTTCTGTTATTGGCTCAGCGGCTGGCGAGTTGATTCAAAATTTATTTCATGTCTCAACATTAGTTGGCACTTTAGGTTTACTTATGGCTATAGGCGTTATCACCTTTTATGGTAGTCATCTTATTGAAAAGTTTATGGGCACTTGGTCGATTTTGCTGTATCTGTGTTATTTAACCTTAGTCATTCTTTGTTTTGCCACATTCCCAGAAGATATCAAAGCTAACTTTGCTACCGCTACAGTACAACCAGGCTGGCTTATCGATGGTTTCCGTTACGCGGGTTATAACCTTGCCACCGTTCCTGTAGTTTTTTTCTGTCTCACTCATCTTACGCAACGTAAAGAAGCCATCACGGCCGGCTTATTAGCCGGTGTCATTGGTATGTCGCCAGCAGTGTTTTTATTTGTTGCCATGATGGGACAATATCCTGAAATAGGACAAGCGAGTATCCCTAGTACTGAGTTACTTGGTCAACTGGGCTTACCGTGGTTTTCAATATTATTCCAAGCGGTTTTATTAGGAACTTTTGTTCAAACAGGTGTTGGTTTGATCCATTCAGTAAATGAACGAATTTGCGCAACACTTCATGATAAAGGTAAAAAAATGCCGGAACTAGCACGCCCGATCATTGCGATTTTCCTGTTGATAATTGCTCTATTTATGGCAACAAGTTTCGGCTTGGTTAACTTGATTGCCAATGGATATGGTTTATTAACTATTGGTTTTATTATTGTAATGGTGCTTCCCATTTTAACTATTGGTTTGTACAAAGTTATTGTTTACAAGAACGCTTAAAATTATGCATTTTATTAGAAAATCACTTTCTATTGAAACTTTAATTGAATAAAAATAATTACGTTAAATTTTATGAAAGTGAATTTTATATAGATTAACGTTGCATAAACAGCTGAAAATTAACATCTACGTATAAGGGGAATAAATTGAAAAAAAAACATCATCATAGCTGTCATTCCGCACTTAAATCAGCATTAAATAATTCCTTATAAATCAAACCACTAATAATATTATGAAAAAAACACTTGACGCGGATCCCAGATCTTGATCTA
>JBLHNB010000113.1:0-16267 GCA_047621305.1 Alteromonadaceae bacterium
TGCTTTGCGAACACCGCCTATGTCGAACAAGCTATTGAGTATGGCTGAGCTTTATGGGTAATCAGGAAACAGTATTAGGTAAAGGTTGGTACCATTATGAGTTTCATCAAGTACCGTCTTATACGTTTCACTTTAGTATGCCAAATTGGGGCAGTCCAGCTCGTTTCTCACCTGATGGAACGGGCTCAACAAACTTTAGTGCAACAGCCAGTGATTTTAATAATCAAGGTAGCCTTTGGTTAACAACCGATAAGACATTTCACCAATCTGCGCCTGAGCTACAGCCTTTAGATGAAGTTTGTCAGCAAGACTGTCCTAATAATGCACCACATGCGCTAGATAAAAGTGTTAATGGTAATGCAAATCAAACATTACAGATAAGCTTAATGGGCACTGACAGTGATGGTGTTATTACAGCTTATCAAGTATCAAATAATGCAATGCATGGTATGGTCACTATCAATGCTGCAGGTTTAGCTATTTACGTTCCTGAAGTGGGTTATATTGGAACAGATAGTTTTAGCTTTACAGTAACTGATGACGACGGCGCTGAATCCCAAGCGGCGATCGTTAATATAACATTAACGCAAACTTGTGGTAATGCTTGTATTCCTGTGGCACAAGCGATAACAACAAGTACGATTGAAGGTGAAGCGGTTGATATCTCACTAATAGGCACTGATAGTAATGGTGTTATTACCTCGTATACAATAGGAGAACAACCAACCAATGGCCATGCAACATTAAATAATAATATAGTTAATTACCGACCCAATAATGGTTTTACTGGCGTAGATAGTTTTCGTTATTTGGTCACAGACAATGAAGGCCAAAACTCGGAATTAGCCACTGTTACGATCAATGTACTTATATGCGGTATTCATTGTGACCCAACAGCAGATGATAAAACGGTAGCAACAATCGTTAATACGCCTGTGACTATCAACTTATCCGGTAGCGACAATGGGACTATTTCTTCGTATGCTATTGGAGATACTCCAAAAAACGGCAGTGTTGAACTTACCGACAATCAAGCTACATATACACCTAATACAAGTTACATCGGTGAAGATAGCTTTAGCTATACGGTTACTGATAACGATGGTAATAGTTCAAACGCCGCAACAGTTAGCCTGACGGTTGAAGACATCAATACAGGTGGAGATGTACAATGTGAGTTGGTCACTAATTCATGGAATACGGGTTATACTGCATCAATTACTGTTAGTAACATCAGTCATCGTGCGGTAAGTAATTGGCAAGTTAGTATTGCATTACCTGATGGACATATTATTGGTAATAGTTGGTCTGGGGTGTTTAGTGGTACACGTGGTAACATTACACTATCGAATGCGTCTTGGAATGGAACATTAGCACCGAATGTTGCAACCACATTAGGTTTTCAAGCAAGTTACACCGGCGCGTTGATACAACCGACATGTGAATAATACATTCATAAAACCTCATCATTGATGAGGTTTTATCTTTTTTACTTTGATGTTAAACCGCCATTTTTCACTCATTTAATAAAGTACTTGTTCTGTTAAACTTCAACAGTCAATGCCCGATCGGTTTCTATCCTTCGCGTTAAAAACCAATTATCGCTCTTCTCCTATCGTCGACACTCACCCACTTTATTAAGTAAAAACCATCGGGCAGTAGGTAATTTAGTGCTATTCGTATTTGGTGAAATTGTTAAGTAACCTATAGACCAACGGTAAAACTCTTGCTATAAAAGGTAGAACGCTATGGCCTATTTATCGTTTTGAGTGATTAACACGACAAAGCCCTGCTAACAGGGCTTATACCAATTGAAATAATGAATCGACATTCTAAGGAGGTATAGATTCCAATAGCTGCGTTGCTTTCAATAGCCCTCTCTTGCTCATTCAAGCGCCTTGTTATTGAATATTTATCCCCGCTTATCATTGCTTACTACTTTAGTTCAATTGGTATTACTTAATATTTATTTCCAATAAGGCTTACATGTCACTTATTCAGCTCTACGGTTGAAACTATCATTGATATCTGACTAATTGCCTTCATCCTATAAAACAGCACCTTGATGTTATTATCCTTCGTTTGTTTACGGGGTTAATATCCATGTTTGCATAGTAGAATTATTACATAACCATTGCTGAACATTATGACTTTCCTGGTTTTCATCTAAGCATTTATTGGCATGGTTAGCCGAAAGTGATATTTCCATAGTTGACCAATCTTTAACGTTTACTTTCCATGTTTGATTAGTGCCTCCCACACAAGTCCACTGATGGACATTTCCGCCATTATCTTTACTAATATCGGCAACATCAACACATAAGTTTTGGTTGACTAACGGACGAAGTAGAAGATTATACCCTCCTAAATCAACCACCTTAAAACGCTGTGCTAAGGTGTTGTTACAAGACCACGTTTGCACATTAGCACCCGGTAATACACTTGCGCCTGAAATATCAAGACAACGTTCACTGTTTTTATTTTTTATTTGATAAACGCCACTCATGCTCGGCGGATCTGCGGGTAAAGCAGCATTTCCGGTTTTCTTTAAAAACCAGCGTTGATTGACCGTCGACAAACACTGCCATTGTTGTACATTTTGGCTCGTGCTATCAAAGTCTAAGCACTTAGAAGAATTACCAGCTTTTAATTCTACCTCCATCGTTGTCCAGTTAATAACATTCATCGTCCAAATTTGTGCGAGGCTAGCATTACACTGATATTGTTGAATATTTGTCCCATCGTTATTATTAGCACTGGCAACATCAAGGCATTTATCACTATTTAGCGCGCGTAGCTCCAATGTAAAATTACCGAGATCGGTCACCGTAAATATTTGATTAAATGTGTCACTACATGTGGCTAAGCCAACATTAGCACTATTGGCATCACTCATATTGGCTATTGCCAAACATTGATTATTAACTTTACTTGTTATTTGTACTGAGCCAATTGCCCCAATAAAACGAGGATCCTCCATTAAACTGTCAAAATGTGGACCTGTATTTCCAAAATCCAGATGATAATTCGCTTCATTATTAACCCAGCCTTTGTCGATATCAAACCAATTAAAGGCTTTAACCCGAGGGTATTTATTAACAAGCGCATCTCTAAATTCCGTCATCCAAACACGTTTCCCTTGTTCATTGTTTTCGACGATCGCCACCGCCATTTCGCCAACAACAATGGGTAAACCAGTTGCCACCAACGCGTCATACCAAGGAGCCATTAATGCGTCAAAGCTATTGCCTGCAGTGTCACCATAAATATCAATGCCGATCCAATCCATATAACCAGAAATAAAAATATTATTAACGGTTGTTTGCACATCATCGCCACAAATATTTGAGGCAAACCATACCGAGGTACCAAACTCGACATTGGTTGCATTATTTTCACGAAAAATATCAACTACATGTTTATAAGCATTTCGCCATGCATTCCAGCCGGGATCATGAAGACAACTTGCAGACCAATCATACCAAACACCATTCATTTCGTGAAATAAGTCCATTACTACTTTGGTTTTTTCTTCACGCAAACCGACCGCGAGATTAGTAATTAAATTATCATGCTGACCAGCGTTAATTTCAGAAATAATATCGCGACCAGCACGATCTTGTCCGTGCCAGCACTCTCCGTCAGTTGTTTGACCGTGCGCTTCCCAATTAATATATGGAATACGCCCTTGTGCCTTTATTCTCTCTATTTCAACTTTCCAGTTACGATAAAAATTTGGGGAACCATCAGGTTTAAACCACTCGGGAAATATTTTTCCAAAAAAAGGTTGGGTATTACCAAACCATTGTTTGTTTTCATCCCATTCTTGATGTTGAGTTTGTTTGTCGCCACATAAATTATTAGCTGACCAGTCTCTATCAGTAAATGATCCCATATAAACTCGATCACTGGCTGGTTCTTCTGCTCCGGCCGAAAATGCCATGACAAAAGAGCAGCCAAAAATAAAGACTATCTGTAGATACATAGTTAATTTTTTCATCTTATTATTCTCTATTAATTACTTTAGTAAAAATATGAACCTTGGCTTTATTATTCAAAGAACTACTCCTGTCTTTTTAACAACACCAATACTATGATTTATACTAAGTGTCATTTCAGGAATAGTGGCGTATTATCTAGAAGAACAAAAGCCACGTATTACGTTATCACCTAGTGAATTTAGGGGGGATGGTAATAAGTCCGTTCACAGCCGTGAACGGACATTACATTCCCAAGCTTTAGCAACGAAAAGTGTTTCCTCTATATTTTCACGCAATGTCATTATTAATCGTTTTCCCGTTAACAGCCTTCAATCACATGAAAACCTTGGTTCTAATTAACAGGTACAAACTTCCATTGTGCGCTCCAATATCCTGGTTCAACAGCTCCAGCTGTCAGAGTACCGTTTTCAATATTAATGATTTGATCAGGTTTCCAACGATTCTTAATGCGAAAATAATCATTGCTACCATCAACCGCTTCCAGCTGCCATTGTGAACTCCACCAGGTAGGTTGAGCCGAAGATGTGGCTTGTAACTGCCCAGCTTCAATATGAAGATAATGATCGTTTAACTGTTTATTGCCTATCCTTATGTAGTCTGTACCTACAACGGGTTCAAATACCCATTGAGCACTGATCCAATTCGCTTCAATATCACCCGCTTTTAACAAACCATTTTCAATATTAATATAGCTGGAGGGCTGCCATTTATTTTCAATATTAATAATACCAACATGATTTGCATTAGCGGGTTCTATCTTAATCCAGTTCAAATTAAAACCACCCGCGATAATAGCAATTGCAAGGTCTTGCCGACCAGCAGTTAACATCACTTTGTGTTTTATGGTGGTCCAGTTTTGCCACCCTCCTGTTGACGGAACATTGAGCAGCCCATAAACGGGTGAACCACCAGCTTGCTCAAATTGAAATGAACCACTGCCGTTAGGGCTGGCAACACGATAAGAAATCTCATATTCGCCACTAGCGGGAATATTGGTGGAATAAACTAACCATTCACCTGCTATTGTCCAGCCAATATTATAACCACCACCCGTATCGCTGGTTTCCTCAATATCAACATTATCATTGCGATAAACTTCACCGGAATTTCCAGGGCTGCTATCATTTGCTAATTTATAATCTTCAGCTTGTATTATGCTAGGATCGGCGGGCTCATCGGGGAAGGGAACAATATGGATACGGTTTTCTGACATTTCGGCAGCGCGTTCACGCCAAATTCTTGCCATATCTTGTGAGTGATCGGTACCGAGTATATTACCGTTGCTGTCTTTTACTAACGGGGAAGAATAATAACTTAAATTATTACCACATTGTGAGGTACCTGAGCCTTCAACTGGACTAAAGCCATAGTTAAAGCCACTGCCACCAGCAGGTTTACAATGTACACCGCCAACATTATGACCAAACTCATGCCGATATGCACTCGGCCAAGGAGCCCCTATCACATTGATATCACCGGCACTGGTGCCCATCCGCCAGCACTGCCTGGCGCACCTGTGGGCATTTGCACCAAACTGATAATGTCTGGCGCGTATCTTTCTATTTCATCTTTAAACCATATTTTTCCATCATCTAGGGTACTGGTGATCACCCCTGGATTTTCAGGTGACGTGCCAACGCCCACCAAACGTACATAAACCAAGGTAATATTACTATTAGACAAAGCTAAGTTGACAGACTCAATATAGGTTTGTGCAGTTGCTGTTATATTACCGACACTCGCGGCAGCTTGATCAGAGAAACCGACAAAAACATCGATAACATAACGACCTGATGCATCTTTTTCGTCAACAGCACTAACCGCTGGGTTGGATAAGAGTGAATTTTGATTTTTATTCTGCTCTGCTGGAGAAATAATGATGGAATCAAGAAATGCAGGTTGAGTTGTTTTTTGCCATAAATAGATACTTTGACCACTCGTGTCAAGGTTAAAATGACCTTCCCCCGTTTCAATAAATCCTTGCAGCTGCTTATTTTTATGATCCAAAGTTATGATCGCATTATTATAGTTTTCTAACTCACTTCTAAGTGGATCATCAAGTTTTATTTTAAGCACCTCGATATCCCCTTGAGTAGATCGAGATTTAACATCAAAGCTAAGTTTCATACCCGTGCTCAGGCTGATTTCACCGTGAGCATTATTTTTGAATTTCAAATATTCGTTAATGATTTCCTCTGACTGGCTATAAGCCAAAGAACTGTATAGTAAAAATATTGCTGATGTGAGTACAAATAAGAGTAATTTTTTCATGGTTGTCCTTGTCGTGTTAGTCGTGTTAGTTCCATCGAATTTTTAGGTATTTATACATAACCAATTAAAGTCATGGTCTATTTGACTATTTGACTATTTCAGAAAAGGGTAAGCTCCGCGCCCCAGTTTTAGTAATACCTTAAGTTGGCACCTTTAATTAAATATATATACGTGGGTTGCTCGATAGGTACTATATTGGATTAACAAGGCGAAATATGACTTTTTTGAACTGCTAGTTAGTTGCATTTTGAATGATATTTCAATTTTTAAAGTATAAATACACTCAAACGAACTTGTTTACTCACTAAATAAATTTACCTCAGTGAGTATTAAGGATACCTCACTGTATTGTGATACTCGCTTCTTGCTTGACTAAACGATTAAAAATATATTTTTGAATATAAAGGAATACTTTTTACTTATAAAAAGATTAAATTAGCTCTTTGTCCAATAAATATTTTTATTTATAAGAGCAAAATAGATATGTACAATTATGCCAAATATAAATTGATGAATAAAAAAATTGAAGCAGGAAATAATCGATAGGAGTGCTGCTAAAAAGAGTCCGAGGTTAAATCTGACATTCCGCACCTAAAGTCGATATTTTTAATTCTGAGTAAATTTTCGATCAAAACAGTATCAGATTTCAATCTGCGTGCCTAAAAAACAATCGCAGCTTGTTTTTAAAACGAATTATGTATGAAAAATAAATACTTTTTAGTGGGTGCGGAAAGACAGTACTAAACATAAGATTAGTTAATTATTTATAAATTTTCAAAATGTGTGAATGATAATGTATAACACCTAAGTAAACATCCCCGGGGCAAGCCCTTCTGCTAACGCAGAACTCACTTCGTGAGCGGGGTATTCGTTAGAATATCGCTAGCTGATGATCACAGTGTAACTGCTCATAATTGTTACCTTGGTTTTTCACATACTTTCGGATCATAGATTCATCACCATGCTTCCCAACAGTACTTGCAAAGTACCCATCTGACCAAAATTCTCCACCCCATAATTGTTTTTTAACATGAGGGCATTTTTTTAAAACTTCTCTTGATGTCAAATTTTTTATCATCGTTACCAATTTAGTAATACTATACATTGGAACTGACTGAACTAAGAAGTGTATATGATCTTCATCTGACCCTATTTCTAAAAATTTGATCTCGTAACGTTTCTCTATTTCTGCACAAGTTAAAGTAATAACTCGATCAACACCGGCATCAAGAACTGCCCTTCTATACTTTGCAGGGAAAACAAGATGATAAAGTAGCACTGTCACATTGTGACTTTTATGTATAAATTCGCTCATTCATCTATTTTACGCCGCAAGCGGCGGGGAATAAACCCTAAGAGATTTAAATATACCAATCATGTTCTAACTATTCTGAGATAGTTCAGGTGTCAATTGACTCTCTGGTTTAGTCTTAATAATTATTTTATTCTCCGTTGTTTGAACAACAATATTTAGGACAAACTGATTTTTTAGTCTCCAGTTTGTCCTAAATATAAATAACATCTTCTCATTCACTAAGCTCTACGCAACTAGAATTCTTCTAAGCAAATATGAGTAATAGATGACGCTATAGCTTCAGCCCCCTTCCCCCTTAACATGGTAAAATGATTTCCTTGAACATATTGGTGTTCGACGCCTTCACTGAATATGTCCGTTAATTTTTCAAGATATTTATCCACATTAAAATAGCCTTCATTCGCAAAAATAATCACAGGTTTTATTGTCCCCACGTCGGTGGCTTTATAAGTTTCAAACAATTCTGACTGTTTTTGATAAACCAAAGTCACGTCTTGCTTCAAAGCTTCATCAAAAACATCTAATTTCTGCGTAATCCCCGCTCTTTCTTCTTTTTCAGTAGTTGCCACTTCTTTTACATAATTTACGGCTAAAAGAGCTTGTTCAAAATAGGTATCAAGCATAACTAATTTTACCTTATGCCCTTTTAACATCAGAAACTTGGCAATCTCTAGTGCGATAACCCCGCCATAAGAGTGCCCTGCAATAACATAAGGGCCTGTGGCCTGATTTACTAATATTTGCTCAGCAAAACTTTTGGCATTCTCATCTATAGTAGTAAACGCTTGTTTTTTATCAATCATTCCACGATGATTAAATGCCTTAATATTAAAATTACCATGGGCATATGGCACAATATCCTTAAACATATTGGCCAATCCTACAACTCCTGGAACAAAATAAACACTCGGGAGCGATGAGTTCTCTTGACCCAAAGTTTCAATCACCTGCAATTCTTTATCACGAACCACAGGTGTGTCTAACAGCTGAGCTTGTTCAGAAATCGTTTGCGATGAAAATAGCTGTCTGATAGTGATAGTATCATTAAGATCAAACTCTTCGCTTATTGCTTGAGCCAACTTAGCCATCAGTAATGAATGTCCCCCTGATTGAAAGAAATTAGCATGAATACTAATTTTTTCGTTATCGAGAGATAACAAGCGGGACCATATTTGGGCTAATACTTTTTCAGTTTCATTTCTAGGTACCATGTATTGATCTTGTATCTGTGCCTGAAAATCTGGTTCAGGCAATGCGTCACGGTTAAGTTTACCATTCAGAGTTAAAGGTAATTTTGCTAATAGCACAAAGGCAGAAGGCACCATATAATTGGGTAATATTAGCTTAACGACCTCACGTAAAGAAATAATAACCTCATTACGCAAGTTTCTACTTAGCTCTTCCTCTCCCAATATAATATCACTAGTATTGACAACCACATAGGCAATCAGTTGGCTATCACCACTAGCACTTTGTTTTGCCACAACTACGACGTCATTAACCTCATCACATTCAATTAAGGCACTCTCTACCTCACCCAGCTCGATACGGAATCCTCGGATTTTAACCTGATGATCTATACGACCTATAAACTCTAGATTACCGTCCGGTAGCCAACGTACTAAATCGCCAGTTTTATACAGCCGACTGCTGTCAGGATTGCTTTTATCATAAAAGGGGTTATGGATGAATTTCTCAGCTGTTAGCTCTGGTTGATTTAAATAACCTCGAGCCAAGCCTACGCCACCTATATGAAGCTCACCTGCAACACCTACTGGCGCAAGATGGTTACCTGATAACAACACGTACGATGTTGTATTAGCAACAGGTCTACCAATACACTGTTTACTTGCTTGTTGGCTAAAATTTTGGCAAACCAATGCGGAAATAGTGGCTTCCGTTGGACCGTACACATTAATCAATCTATCTTTCCAGGTTGAAATATTCTGAGGAAGAGACATCTCACCACCTGAAATAACTCTTCTGATGGTATTACTTGATTTAAGTCTTTCTAAGCCAACCAAATAGCTAGGTGTAACATCTAAATGCGTCACCTGATTTGTTGTAACCAGATCCATAAACCTTTCTTGATCCAGAATACATTCAACGGATGGAATAATTAATTTTCCACCACCATTAAATGTTAGCCAGATCACCTCAATAGAGGCATCGAAACTAAAAGTAGAGAACAAAATCGCAACTTCATCACAAGAAAAAATATAAGTTTGGGATTGAGCACTGATCAAATGATACAAAGAACGATGTTCAACCAAAACCCCTTTGGGATTACCCGTACTCCCTGAGGTATAAATCACGTATGCAAGATTACTGGAGGTTAACGATAATTCACTAAGCACCAGATTACTTGTTGAATATTGCTTTAACTTTTTATGTAACTCTATATTATCCAAATATATCGATTGTTTCGCTGTAACAGGAGTTTTTCCATGTAAATGTGTTTGTGTTAGCACAATACTAAGTTGCGCATCTTCTATCATATGGACTAAACGCGTTTCAGGGTAGTCGGGGTTTAATGGAACATACGCACCACCAGCTTTTAAGATAGCTAGCATTCCTATCACCATCTCTAATGAGCGTTCAACACAAAGCCCAACAAGTGTATCTGGGGTAATATGTTTTTCTTCAACTAAAAAATGCGCCAATTGATTGGCTTTACTGTTAAGCTCAGCATAAGTTAATTGGTTATCTTCAAACACCACAGCAATTACATCAGGGTTATTAGCGACTTGTATTTCAAACAGCTCATGAATACATTTATCCAGCGGAAATTCCACCCTAGTATCATTGAGTGTATTGAGTAAGTAGCTGGTCTCCTTATCAGATAACAGCTTTAAATTATTTATTAATGGCTTTGTTCTAAGGCTGGTTTCATCTAGTCCTGAGAAGGCAGTTAATAAATTTCCAAAATGCTCACTGAGCTGACTTATATGTGTATTTTCAAAAATACTAGTATCATATATCCAATCTAAGCTGACCCCTTCCTTACTTATTTTTATACTAATAGTTAAGTCAAACGCGGCGAAAGTTTTTTGAGAAGATAACGTCGCTACTTTTTTACTAACTTTGGTTAACCCGCGGTCATCAGTAACAAAAGATTCCGCATTTGCTATCAGCATAATTTGGAATAAAGGAGTATGTGCATTATTTCTTGGTAAGTTTAATCGCTCAACCAGGCGTTCAAAAGGCACATCTTGATGGCTTTGCGCATCCAAATGTACTTGACGTACGTGATGTAAATACTCAGCTAATTCACTATGGGAAGTATCTAACCTAAGCACTAGCGTATTCACAAAAAAGCCGATCAGCGGCTCAAGCTCACTTTGTAATCGGTTCGCAAATGGTGTACCGATCACAATATCGGTGCTGTTGCTATGACGAGATAATACTAAAGCCAGTACAGAATGTAACAACATAAACGGCGTTAATTGATATCTTTTTGCCAATTGCAATAATGATTGTGCTACATCTGCCGGCAATATTGAAGAAACACGGGCCCCCACATGCTGTTTCACTTCGGGTCTATCATGATCAAGCCGTAAACCATGCACCGCAGGGATATCTGCCAGATGTTTATCCCAGTAACTGAGCTGTGTATCAAGTACCTCACCCTGTAACCACTGCCTTTGCCAGTGTGCGTAATCACTGTACTGAATGGCAAGTGGCGCAAGCGCTGACGGTTGTCCTGTATTATAGGCCTGATATAAAGTGAAAAACTCCCGGTTGAGGATACCGATTGACCAGCCATCGGAGGCAATATGATGTATATTAAATAACAGCACCCCACCTTGCTCACGATTATTATCGTTATCAAGCTGCACAAAGCTGGCTCTGAGCATCAAATCCTGCTGTAAGTCAAAAGGGGTTTGTGCATCAGCATCCAGCAATTCCTGTAACTGAAATTGTTGCTGCTCATGCGACAATGCCGATAAATCATGTACCCGGATGGCAAAAGAAAAATCCGGTGAAATACGCTGAACTACACCGGCATCCTTTTCAATATACTGGGTACGCAGTACTTCATGGCGACGGATAATCTCAGCAAAAGCCTGCTCAGCCGCTGCAATATTAAAGTCGCTGACGACCTCAACAGCAGTCGGCATATTATATTCCGCACTGCCCTCTTGCAATTTGTCGATGAACCATAATCGTTGTTGAGCAAAAGAAACATCCATTTCATTACTATCACGTTTAACTGGTGTGACAATGGATCTTAACTCGGCCTCGACACCCTGTTCAATGGCATTATCAATATATTCGGCCAATGTCCGTACCGTAGAATATTCGAAAATATTTTTCACCGCTAGTTCAAACACTAACTCTTGACGTATCTCCGAAACCAGACGAATAGACAATAACGAATGCCCGCCTAAATCAAAGAAGCTAGTATTAACACTCACCCTATCACTGTTAAGCGATAATAACGTCGCCCAAATAGCTACCATAGATTTTTCGGTCTCTGTTGTCGGCGCAATATACGTTTCCTCCAACACAACGTCCACGGCTGGTAACGATTTTTTATCCACCTTACCTGTGGGGGTCAGCGGCCATTCATCCACAGGAATAAACACTATAGGCACCATGTAGTTAGGTAAGCTTTGTTCAAGGCTTTTTTTAATTTTTTGCAGGAATGAAGCAGGATCTGCAACTATCTGTTGCAACTTAAGATAAGCAATCAGTTGCTTGCCTCCTTCACCGCTGGATTTTGCCAGCACAATTGCCGAATCAACCCCGTCACAGCCACCTAGCCTATGTTCTATCTCACCTAACTCAATTCTGAAACCACGAATTTTAACCTGTTCATCATTACGACAGACAAATTCAATTTCCCCTTGGGCTGAATAACGCACCAAATCACCGGTTTTATACAAACGTCGGCTGCTGCTAGAAACGCTAGCCTGATAATACGGATTTTCAATGAAACGTTCTGTAGTTAATTCTTCCCGATTAAGGTAACCCTGCGACAGTAAATCTCCGCCAATATGCAGCTCTCCTAGAACCCCCACAGGGGTAAGCTGTAGACTTTTATCCAGCACCACTAAGCTGCTGTTTTTCAGAGCATAACCTATCGTTACGGAATTACCATCTACTTGATAGTCGGTAACATCAGCGTAAGTAGCAACAACCGTTGTTTCTGTCGGGCCATAAGTATTCAACAGAGTAATACCTGAACTAATCCCAGCTTGCCACTGCTGCAAATTGGCCGTAGGCATCACTTCCCCGCCAACGATAACTAAACGCAAAGACGTCAGTTGACTATGCGCGGTCAGGTTTTTATCCGCAGATAAATAATTCCAAAAGGCGGTAGGCAACGACACTACCGTGATCTGGTATGCCTTTAACCATTGCCAGAATTCACGATCTGACGGGGCTTTTTCCTGAGATGGCGGTAAAACTAGTGTACCCGAGGAAAAAATCGAGGCGGTTAATTCTTCAATGAAAATATCAAATGACATACTAGAAAACTGTAATACACGATCTGAGCCTGTTAACTTATAAGGCATTCTCAGGCTATCATGATAGGCTTCCCAGTTGTGGTGAGATATCACCACTCCTTTAGATTTCCCTGTAGAGCCCGAGGTGTAAATAACGTAAGCAGGATCCTCTTGTGACAATCCGATTTTCTGGCAATCAATATTGGTGTTCAACTGCATCGCTAGCTGCTGCAAAACAGTCTTATCATCTAGGCACACAGCCTGAGCGGCCGTAATAGGGATTTTATCCAGTAAATAGCCTTGGCAGATCACTTTATCCAGTCCGGCATCGGTTAACATATATGTTAACCGCGAAGCCGGATAATCTGGGTCTAACGGCACATATGCACCGCCGGCTTTAAGGATCGCTAACAGCCCTATAACCATCTCGGGTGAACGTTCAATACATAATCCCACTAGCGTGCCTGCTGTGACCCCATATTCCTGACGTAAATAATGAGCTAACTGATTGGCACGCCGATTGATTTCATCATAGCTGATCTCCTGTCGATCAAATACTAACGCAATGGCTTTTGGCTCCGCGTCGGCCTGTTCTTCGAATAACTCATGAATACACTTATCCTGTGTATAATTAGGGGCGCTGTTTTGCAATAATGACAAAGACTTCTGCTGCTCACTAACAGCCATCAATGGCAATTCCATCAATGGCATTTGTGAATCTGCGATAATAGCGTCCAATAACACAGTGAAACTATTAGCCATCCGCTCAATCGTTGTTGACTCGAATAGGTCACTACTATATGCCCAACCCAAAACAATACCTTCCTCTCTTTCAGCAGCACTAAGCATCAAATCAAACTTAGAAACATTACTTTCACGACCAACACTGCTGACATTGACTCCTTCTATCTCACCTTCAGAGACGCCGTTATTTTGCAAAACCATCATCACTTGAAAAACGGGAGAATACGACAGGGAATGGGCTATATTGAGTTGATTAACTATTTCTTCAAAAGGCACTTGCTGGTATTCATAGGCTTCCAATGTAGTTTGTTTACTTTGCGCCAACAATTCATTAAAATCACTGGCAATACTGACATCACTGCGTAACACTAAACTGTTAATAAAAAAACCAATAAGTAATTCTACATCAGGCTGTTCTCGATTCGCGATAGGTGTGCCGATAACAATATCCGTTTCTCCACTATAGCGACTAAGTAATAGTGAAAATACTGCATGTAACCCCATAAATAGAGTCGTCCCTTGCCGGCGGCAAAGCCGAATAAATGCATCAGACGTTTTTTTACTGATTAAGCTCCCATGGCTTTGCCCTTGAAAGCTCTGTTTTTTCGGCCGAGGAAAGTCTAAAGGAATATTATGCACCTCGGGGAGTCCATTCAGTTTTTTTAACCAGTAGCCAAGTTGTGCCTTAAGTACGTCCCCTTGGAACCATTGACGTTGCCAGTGAGCATAGTCAGCATATTGGATCGCTAGTTTAGGTAATGGGTTTTTTTTTCCTTCAGTATAGGCATTAAAAAGTACAATAAATTCATTCGCTAGCAGTCCTGATGACCAACCATCTGAAGTAATATGATGCATGTTGTACAACAATAGATGTTCATGATCACTAAGTTTCAGTAGAGTCGCACGGATCATCAAATCAGACGATAAATTGAAAGCCGTATCCACCTCTTCACTATCTATTTTTTTCACTGCCAACATTTGCTCATCGTTCTTGAGGTGACTTAAGTCCACTCTTTTTATCGGAACATGGCTAAAAGGACGGATCACCTGATAAGGTTTATTACCATCGCTATAAAAATAAGTTCTTAAGCTATCATGGCGTTCAATAATGGTATTATAGGTGCGATTTAGTGCATCAAAATCAAGTTTTCCACCAAAACGAATAGCAGCGGGTATATTATAATGAACACTACTACCTTCAAGCTGATCTAAAAACCAGAGCCTTTGCTGGGTAAAAGTCGTCGGCGCTAACTGGTAGTTACTACTGATGCCTAATTTTTCATAGATGTTAAGGATTTCTTCCTTATAGCTAGACATACGCTGCTTTAATATAGGGGTCAATGCCTCACGATCCCCTTTTACCGCTAATTTCCCTTCATTTTTAGTGATGAAAATATGAAGCTCTTTAAGCTCAACTAAAAAATTTACTATACTCATAATTCAAAATTTTCCATATCAAAATCATTATCCCGGTGGAACTTAAAAACCCTTTGTTGATTATCTTCACCACCAGTTGCTAACAAATGAACGATTATTTCACTGATTTTTTCAATCGTCCCCACTTCAAAAATATCTTTTAGTTTCACCCTTACCCCAAATTTTAGGTTAATAATATTGCTCATTTTAGTTGCAGATAACGAATGTCCTCCCAGATCAAAGAAATTATCGGAGATACTAGGTTGATCAATGCCCAGAAGTCTTTGCCAAATCTGACAGAGTTTTTCTTCAGTTTCATTCCTCGGTGAAACATATAAGATTTGCTGACTAAAGATAACAGCATCCGGTAAGGCTTTACGGTCTAACTTGCCATTAGGCGTTAACGGTAAAAATTCTAAGATCACAAACGCTGCAGGCACCATATATTCAAGCAAATTTTCTGTCATTTCTGCTTTTAACTCATCAATAAATGCTTGTCTTGATATTTGACTTGCTTCATCGTCAGCCTTTAATTCTTCTGCCCTATCAGTGGTCACATACGCGACTAACTGTTTGTCTCCCTGTGAGTTTTCTTTAACCAACACAACAGATTCTTTAACTTCTTGTTGTTTACTCAAATAATACTCTATTTCTCCAAGTTCTATCCTGTATCCACGAATTTTAACCTGACGATCGATGCGACCTACAAACTCCAGATTACCATCTGGTAGCCAGCGAACTAAATCACCAGTCTTATACAAACGTTTGCTGCTGAAAATATTTATATCATAAAAAGGGTTTGGAACAAACTTCTCACGGGTGAGGTCATTCTGATTTAAATAACCACGGGCCAAACCTGCACCACCTATGTAAAGCTCTCCAGAAATACCATGAGGCAACAGGTTGCCTTGAGCATCTAAGACATAAACCTCGACATTATTTATGGGTTTACCAAAAGGAATGGATCCACCTGTAAATGTTTGTTCTCTTTGTACGGGATAAACAGCAGCTCCAACAGTTGTTTCTGACGGACCATAATGATTAATAAACTGTACTTTTTTAAGTGT
>JBLHNB010000114.1:0-15757 GCA_047621305.1 Alteromonadaceae bacterium
GGTAAATGTTCAATAGCAAGGCGCTTGAATGAGTAATAGCGTGCTATTGGGATTGAAAGCAACGCAGGTATTGGATATGTAGACCGCCTTAGAATGATCGATTCATTATTGCAATTGGTATAAGACTATTTTGACTTTTATAAAACGTTTGTGATTTCTGGTAACTTCCACACTAGTTAACTTAATTTGTTCGCAAATTAAAGCAGAGTATTTTGTTCAGTAAGCGTTCAGTTATAAAAGGTTATTATTGTTGATCACAGAGACTTTGGTTTATTTAAAAGATCCAATCTTTTACACTAGCTGGATAACCTGATACCAATTATTCTTTATAAAGTGATTGGTCGTACGCTCACTTAGAGGCTTATGATGAAATTTTTAGTCGTTATTTTATGTATTTGTTATGTTATTACGTTATCAAATCATAGCTATGCCTATGCAGTTAGTGCTTTTGCTAACGGCGCCGAAAGCCATACTCAACAGACAAAAAGGCTGATAGTCAGTAGTTCTGGGCAAGCAGCGCAGCTAGTTAAAAGCAGTATTGGCGGTAAAGTATTAAAAGTACAAAGTAAAAAAATTAATGGTCGTGCTGGCTATAAAGTAAAAATAATTAAAACCGATGGCCATATTATTTCAGTATTAGTAGACGCTGAGTCAGGCCGGATAATAGGAAGATAATAACAATGCGGTTATTGTTAGTTGAAGATGATTTAGAATTACAAGCAAACTTAAAAGCACACTTGAGTGCAGCGAATTATTCAGTTGATGTCGCCAGTGATGGTGAAAATGGCTTATTTCAAGGTCTAGAACATCCCTATGATGCCGCCATTATTGATATTGGTTTGCCTATCATAGATGGTATCAGTGTGATCAAATCCTTACGTGAACAGAAAATACTTTTTCCCATTCTAATTTTAACCGCGCGTGACAGTTGGCAAGATAAAGTCTCAGGTTTAGATGCTGGTGCGGATGATTACTTAACGAAGCCTTTTCAGCCTGAAGAGTTAGTGGCACGTCTTAATGCCCTTATTCGTCGTTCAGCAGGACAAGCAAGTCCTATTATTAATAATGGTCCATTAACACTGAATACCGTGAGTTTAAGTGTAAAAGTAAACGATAACGAGGTCAGTTTAAGTAGCTATGAATATAAGCTACTTGAATATTTGATGATGCATCTTGGTGAAGTTAAATCAAAATCAGTACTTACTGAGCATATTTATGATCAAGACTTTGACTTAGATTCTAACGTTATCGAAGTTTTTATTCGTCGTTTACGAAAAAAGCTCGACCCTCAAAGTGAACATGGTTTTATTGAAACGCACCGTGGTCAAGGATATAAACTTAAACGATTTGACCAATAACGGTATGTCAAAATATTCAAAAAAAATAATATCGTTACTGCCATGGCAAATTAACTCCCTTAAAGTCCGTTTAATTTTCAGTGCCTTATTTATGATTGTCGTGATGTTACCTATCATAGGCATCACACTTAATAATGCTTTTGATAAACAGCTTATCAGTGCAATAAAAAATGAATTAAAAGCACAAAGTTATTCTATTTTTTCTGTGGCTGAAGTTGAAAATAAGCAACTATTAATGCCCGAGCAATTGCTAGAAAATCAGTTTAATGTGATCCAATCAGGGTTATATGCACTGATCTCAATAATACCAGCCCCTGTGATACCAAATTTAGCGGTTTCATATTCATCTAAGCCATATATTAAACAAACCACGGTTACAGATAGTAGTGTTTTATGGAAGTCGCGTTCTTTATTAGCATTACCACTACCAAGTCAACTTCCAACGCCAGAGATCGGTGAGTCGTTTTTATCGGAACAGCTGCTCGACGGGAAAATTCATTTAGTTTATAGCTTTAGTGCCAGTTTTAATGAACAAGGAGAAGAGTTCCCCATTACACTGCATATTATTAAGGATCAAAGTGACTTTTTAACCCTAGCAAGTGAGTTTAAACAGAAACTTTGGACCTGGCTTGTGGTGTTAATGGTGCTGTTTATTATTGTGCAAGTGGTATGGTTAGTATGGACTTTAAAGCCACTCAATAAACTTACAAATGAACTTATAAGCATAGAAAAAGGAGAGATAAATTATTTACAAGGCATTTATCCTGTTGAATTAGAACAAGTGACTATTCAGCTCAATACGTTATTAAGTACAGAACAAAACCAGAGGAAGCGCTATCGACATGCCCTAGCTGACTTAGCCCATAGTCTTAAAACACCACTAGCGGTTATTCAAAGTCAAAAAGAGCTGTCATTAAGTTCTCAAGAACAATTAACAGCTATTAGTCGCATGATTGAACACCAACTTAAACGTGCTCAAAGTGCGGGTGAATCATCATGGCATTTAGGTATTCCCGTTAAGGCTGTTGCAGAGAAACTAGTGAATACACTTAAAAAAATATACCAAGATAAAGCACTCGATATTAGATCAGAAGTCAGTGAACAGGCCATTTTCAAAGGTGATGAAAGTGACTTAATGGAAATACTGGGTAATATTCTCGACAATGCTTGCAAGGCCGCAACCTCTTGTATTGTACTTAACATTGATGTGAAAAATGAACAATTGAGGTTTATGATCGCTGATGACGGTGCGGGGATTAATCAACAACAACAAAAAACCATATTTGAACGCGGCGTTAGAGCCGATACCTATCAACAAGGCCACGGCATAGGCTTAGCTATCGTTCGTGATTTAGTTGCGAGTTATCATGGTCATTTACAAATTCAATCATCGCCAGAACTTAAAGGAGCACTTTTTATCATCACTTTTAAGATGAGTAATACCAATTTGATTAATTAACTTGGTATTACTCACAGTTTACTCACCTTATCGATTAAATATGTTCAGCTTAGGTTCAGTTCACTTTCTTTATTATTAATGTCAGATTTATCTTAAGTCTATAAATAGGATATAGGTGACATTATGAAACACATCTTTTTATTATTCAGTTTAGCGTTCAGTTTGACTATTGCTCTGCTATCCACGCCTGCTTCTTCTGAGGATGTGGCAATTGAAGAAAATTTTAGCCAAGCTGCCCTTGCGCAAATTTTAGCGCCCATTGCGTTATATCCAGACAGTTTACTTACCCATATATTAATCGCTTCTACCTATCCACTTGAAATTATTGAAGCAGACCGTTGGGCAACAAAAAATTCAACTCTTCCCCCTGCCCGTATTGCCAATAAAATTGAGGACCTAGATTGGGAACCCAGTGTCAAAGCGTTAATTCCATTTCCTCGTATCTTAAAAAGGTTAAGTAAAGACTTAAATTGGACTCGACAATTAGGTGATGCTTTCCTTCAAGATGAAACCCAAGTTTTACACAGTATTCAGGTACTAAGAAAACAAGCTGAGCTGGCGGGGAGTTTAGATCAAATGGAAAATATGACGGTTAGTAAAGAAGACGACAATATTATTATCCAACCCGTGCAACAAGAGGTGGTTTATGTGCCTTATTACGATACTCGCGTTGTGTATGGTCCTTGGCACTGGTCGTCTTATCCACCAGTGCATTGGAGACATCATGACCCAAGATATGCTGCACACCATAACTTATTTTCTTGGCATAGCGGTATTCATATTTCGGTTGATTATTTCTTTAGTGCGTTTCATTGGAGTGACCGACATGTTGTGGTGGTTGATCATTACAACTCACATAATTATCGTCAAAGAAGACATATAGTAACAGGCCATTACGCTAAACGCTGGCATCATAAACCTCACCACCGTCGCGGGGTTGCTTATAGAAATAGTGTGACAAAAGAGCGTTATGCGAGTAATCGCCCGAGTGTTAGCCAAAGTCGTCAATACCGTGATAAATTTCAACCGACACAGGGCAGACATCATGACACCCATAAAAGACTTATGGCAAGTAACCATACACGTGGCAAACATAATAAATTTGAGCAAGGATTAAGAGAAAGTAAAGTACCTAGTTTCAATCGGGCAGCAGTTAACAATAGTAGGATCAAAAATAAGGCCGTTACGCATACGCAAAAAAACAAAAACCACAGCATAAACGATGCACGTTCACAAAAAAGTAGAAATACAAAATTTGCGACTAATCACCAAAAAACGTTTAAATCGACTAATAGCAAACGATCTGAAAAAGATTTTAATAAGCACTATTCACCTAATAACAAACCAAAACAACAATATAAGTCATCGACAAGAAATACGCGTAGTTCAACAATTCAAGACAAAAATAGGCAGCAGAGCAAACCAAATAGGACAAGCAGTACAAGCAGGACAAATAACAAGTCACATTCAAAAAGGAATAATGAACGTGAAAACCGTGAGTAAACGATGTTTCTCGATAGCTAATATTTGAAAGGTATTAATTTGAATGTCTTAATTCAAAGGTATTAATTGAAAAGTAAAACTAAAAAATCCCGAATGTTCGGGATTTTCATGTGGGTTATCACCCGCAGCCAACATTATTATGGTGCTTAGTCTTACACTTAGTATTCACACTAGTTAGTCTTCAAACTTGGGCAATACACCACTGCGACTATGTTCAAAAATTAAAGAGGTTTCCACTGTTGTCACTTCGTCTCTTGATGTTATCGCATTAAAAACAAACTGGCGTAAATGTTCACTATCTTTTACTGACATATGAATAAAATAATCGTAACTGCCCCCCATATGATACAAGCTAATGATCTCAGGTAATAACAGTAAGTCGTCACGTAATTGATTAACAATTTCTTCTGAATAAGGCTGTAAACGAATAGCGGCTATCGCTTCAATGTTGCCCCCTATGGTTTTAAGATTAACATCAATAAATGCGCCTTTTATAACACCACTACTTTTTAAACGTTTTACTCTTTCAAGGCAAGTAGAAGGTGCGATACCGATACGCGCAGCGAGATCTTTATTATTAATATCAGCATCGTTATAGAGCAGTGTTAATATCCGTAAATCAATTTCATCAAGTTTCTTCATTCATAATGTCACTTTGTAATAAACCTAAATAGATACTAACCTAATTAAATAGCAACTAACCAGTGTTCATGAATAATTAGATGAATATTTTTCGATTTTTATTTGATTTTCCGAATTAATCATGAAAATCATCATAATATATACTTTTTTTGATCTTGTAAGCATGATTTAATCATGAAATTAAAAATTGACTGTGACATTATATGTCATAAAATCACATATTAAGGTTATTTATGCCGTTAAAAGCAATTCAAGATTTTCTAAAATTAGAAGCCGCCAGTGGCATCGTTTTAATGTTTGCCGCTTTAGCCGCTATGGTTATAGCTAACTCCCCTTGGTCTACTTATTATGACTTGTTATTAGATATTCCTGTCATTGTCGCTGTTGGTTCATTTGAAATAGCAAAACCATTATTATTGTGGATTAACGATGGCTTGATGGCATTATTTTTCTTTCTTATCGGTTTAGAACTTAAACGTGAATTTATTGAAGGTGATTTGTCAAAACCTGGACAAGTCACTTTACCTGCGATTGGCGCTATAGGTGGTATGCTTGTACCAGCGCTTTGTTATGCAGCATTAAATTATGATAACCCTGCTGCATTAAATGGCTGGGCAATACCAACAGCAACTGACATTGCTTTTGCTTTAGGTATACTCGCAATTATCGGTTCAAAAGTGCCATTACAGTTAAAAGTATTCTTAACCTCGTTAGCTATTTTCGATGATTTAGGTGCCATTATTGTCATAGCTGCTTTTTATACTGAACAGCTATCTATGTTGTCGTTAACAGTATCCGCTGTAATGCTCGTGTTATTATTCACTTTTAATCGTCAAGGTATATTAACGACTGGGCCTTATATTTTTGTCGGCATTATATTATGGGTCGCTGTTTTAAAGTCTGGTGTTCATGCAACCCTTGCTGGCGTTGTACTTGCGTTTTTTATTCCAATAAAAGGTAAGCCAGGTGAACCGTCGCCATTAAAAGAGCTTGAACATAACTTACATTCTTTAGTCGCCTTTATCGTTTTACCCATTTTTGCTTTTGCAAATGCAGGGATTAGCTTCGCAGGTATTGGTATTGAACAAGTCATGTCTCCTGTTCCATTAGGTATTATTTTAGGGTTAGTCGTCGGTAAACAAATTGGTGTTTTTGGTTTTTGTTTTGTTGCAATCAAATTAGGCTTTGCACAAATGCCTAAAAACGTGAACTGGGCTTTACTCTACGGCATTTCAGCATTATGTGGTGTTGGTTTTACCATGAGTTTATTTGTGGGTTCTTTAGCTTTTGAGCAAAGTGCCACCAGCCCATTATTTGAAGATCGCTTAGGTATCGTTATTGGCTCCTTAATTTCAGGTATCCTAGGTTATATCTTGATAAAGCGAGCGCTTAATAAACCCTCTTAATTTCCTTATTGCTCAAACTAATGAATAAATTATAAAATGACGATGTAACTATCGTCATTTTTCGTTAGAATAACCGCAAAATATTTTCTATTCCTGCATTATGCGACACAACTACCAAGATTTAATTCATATTTTTGAACAATGTTTCTTTCATGCCTTTAATACCAAATTGGTTAAAGGTGGCGACGAGCCTTTGTACTCCCCTGCCGATGAGCACTGTGAGCATCACCAAATAATTTTTGCTCACGGCTATTATGCCAGTGCACTACATGAAATATCTCATTGGTGCTTAGCGGGTAAAGAACGTCGCTTGTTAGAAGATTTTGGTTATTGGTATATGCCTGACGGGCGAAATGAACAGCAACAAAAAACATTTGAGCAAGTAGAAATTAAACCACAAGCAATCGAGTGGGCACTTTGTATCGCTGCGCAGAAAAATTTTAATGTATCAGCAGATAATTTGAATGGTTTTGAGGCGGATACGCGTAGCTTTAAGCTGGAGGTACATCAACAAGTTCAGCATTATTTACAGCATGGATTTCCCCTGTCGGCCCAGCAGTTTATTAACGCCTTAGCTGCTTTTTACCAGACACCATTACCACTTTGTATCGAACAATTTCAGGTAGAATAATTTTTAGGTAAATGACTATGAGTAAATTTAAATTAGGTTTCTTAATTAATCCCATTGCCGGTGTAGGTGGTAGTGTTGCCTTAAAAGGCAGTGATGGGGAAGGTATTGCGCAACAAGCACTTGCCTTAGGCGCAGAATTTAAGGCCAATCAAAGAGCCAACTCAGCATTAGACGTATTATTACCTTATAAAGACAACATCGTTATTTATACAGCTAATGCTTTAATGGGTGAACAATGCGCCGTGAATTTAGGATTTACCGTGAAAGTGGTTTATCACCATAAAAACGAGCAAACCACAGCTCAAGACACTGAAAATGCGGTACAACAATTACTTGAGCAACAAGTTGATATCTTACTCTTTGCCGGAGGCGATGGCACAGCACGTAATATTTGCCATCAAGTTGAATTAAGTACCCACCACCAAGTGCCTGTTTTGGGTATTCCTGCTGGCTGTAAAATTCACTCAGGGGTTTATGCTGTAACGCCAAAGGCCGCGGGTCGTGTGGTGGAAATGTTAATAACTAACCAACTTGTTACCCTCACTGAGGCTGATGTCATGGATATTGATGAAAGCTTATTTCGCCAAGGCATAGTAAAAGCTAAACGCTATGGCGAAATGCAAGTGCCCAGTGAACTACGTTATGTACAGGCGGTAAAATCGGGGGGTAAGGAGTCTGATGAACTTGTTTTACAAGATATAGCCGCTGATGTTATTGAACAAATGGATGAGGAATTATTTATTATAGGCTCTGGTTCAACCACGGCCTTTATTATGGATGAATTAGGCGAGCGCAACACCTTACTCGGCGTAGATGTTTTACATCAAAAATCCGTTGTTGTTAATGACATTACTGAACCAAAATTGTGGGAACTGTTGCAAACGCATTTATCTGCTAATAAAAATCAGCCAAATACAGTCCTTAAAAACAGTGTAAAACTGGTGATCACCCTTATTGGCGGACAAGGTCATATTTTTGGTCGTGGTAATCAACAACTAAGCCCACGTATTATTCGCGCCATAGGTAAAGAAAACATTTTAATTGTGGCAACTAAAACCAAACTCAGTGGATTAGACAATCGACCGTTAATTGTTGATACCGGAGACAATGCGCTCGATCAAATGTTTATGGGTTACATGCCAGTTATCACCGGCTATAGAGATCAAGTATTATACCCGGTTAGCAGTCCGCAATAATTTTATATAGCACGCAGTCAACTTGACCAGCACAACTAAACACAACAAGTATTATTAATAATCGTTATTATCTTTAGGAAATAAGTATGCACTTTCAAAATTTATCTTCTCTTTACCAATTTTTAGACGATATATGTATTAAAGAAATTCCATCAGAGCACTACTCTCTTGCCGACGAACTCTTTGCTACCAGTTATATTCGTGGCTTTATTAGCTTTGCCGCCGCAGAGTATGGTGATGACTCTCAAGTATTAACAAAAGCATTAGCTGACGATATTAGTGAACAAATTCAATCTGCTAAGTCTGAACTAACCCCTCAAGATCAATATATTATCAAGCAATACTGGCAAGAATTAAAAAAAGTATTTATTGCTTAATAATAGCCACCTTAAAAATAATCACAGCTAATACAAAAATTAATCACCAAGATTGTTATTTTAAACTTGTTTAATCTGAACATAATATTTTTAAAGCGCACTTATAAAAATATTATTCTACTTTATTCTTTTAGATGGTTTTATATTTGAATACTTATGTTTTTTCGGTTGAATCAACAGCACCTCACCGTTATAATTAGCGCCACTTTTTGTAAATCATCAGTCTTTTTTCTAACGGTAACTTAAAGTGAGTGGTTAGTTAGCAATTAAGCAATTTAAATGTGGATGAAACATATTATGAGCAACAAAACAGTTCTACACGCTAAGCACCTTGAAGCTGGCGCCAAAATGGTTGATTTTTATGGCTGGGAAATGCCGATTAATTATGGTTCTCAAATAGAAGAACACCATGCAGTTCGAACCGATGCCGGAATGTTCGACGTTTCACACATGACCATTGTAGATGTTCAAGGGCTTGATGCTAAAGCCTACCTACGTCGCTTAGTAATTAACGATGTTGCAAAACTGACCGTTGCCGGTAAAGCACTTTATACCGGTATGCTTAATCATGACGGCGGTGTGATTGATGATTTAATTATTTACTTTTTTAACGAGACTGATTACCGCTTAGTGGTTAACTCAGCGACACGTGAAAAAGACCTTGCTTGGATGAACGAACAAGCAAGCGGTTTTGATATTACCATTACTGAACGTCCTGAATTTGGCATGATCGCCGTTCAAGGACCTCTCGCTAAAGCTAAAGTAGCGTCTTTATTAACTGCGGAGCAAAATGCAGCGGTTGATGGTATGAAACCATTTTTTGGTGCACAAGCGGGCGATTTATTTATTGCAACAACAGGTTATACCGGTGAAGACGGTTATGAAATCGTTGTTCCACAGGAACAAGCCGCTGATTTATGGCAACAATTGCTTGATACTGGCGTTACACCTTGTGGTTTAGGTGCACGTGATACTTTACGTTTAGAAGCCGGTATGAACTTATATGGTTTAGACATGGACGAGACAGTGTCACCATTAGCCGCTAATATGGCGTGGACAATTAGCTGGGAACCAGAAGATCGTGATTTTATCGGTCGTAAAGTACTTACTAAGCAAAAAGCAGCAGGCGACCAACCTAAATTAGTCGGTTTAGTGCTTGAAGAAAAAGGCGTATTACGTAGCCATCAAAAAGTGATCACCGCTTTTGGTGAAGGTGAAATCACCTCAGGTACGTTCTCACCAACATTAGGTTATTCCATTGCTATGGCACGTGTACCACGTAATGTAAAATTAGGTGATACTGTTGAAGTAGAAATGCGTAAGAAGTTGGTTAAAGTATTAGTTATTAAGCCAAGCTTTGTTCGTAACGGCAAAAAAGTAGTTTAAAACAGAACAATATTAATATCGAATAAAATTTAAGCTATAGTAGTCATTACTCAAATAGTTAGCGTTAAAGGTAGTTTTCGACGCTAACTATACGGTACTAATTATATACGACTAAGTTTAAGAAAAATAAAATCAGAAATTAGGAACAAAAAAATGAGCAACATACCTTCAGAATTAAAATATGCAACATCACATGAATGGGTACGTACCGAAGATAACGGTATCGTTACTGTGGGTATCACTGAACATGCACAAGGCCTTTTAGGTGATATGGTTTTTGTTGAATTACCAGATGTAGGTGATCAGATCAGTACCGGTGATGATGTTGCCGTTGCAGAATCAGTAAAAGCAGCTTCAGACATTTACGCACCAATTTCTGGTGAAGTAGTTGCTGTAAACGAAGATTTAGAAGACTCTCCAGAGCTAGTTAACTCTGATGCTTTTGGTGAAGGTTGGTTATTTAAAGTGAAAGTTGCAGACGCAGCCGAATTAGATAATTTGCTTGACGCTGAAGGTTATGCAAACTCGATCGACGAAGACTAATTTTCGGTCACATTCAGCTTTATACCGCGTTGCTTTGTTATTAAGTTCATAACGTCAGCGCCTACCTAAAAGCCGACTGTTTACGAAAACCATGATATAAGCCTCTAACAAAATGTTTGAGGCTTTCTTTTAGTTACCTTAAATATTTTATAGAGAAGCTGTTTTATGACTACTCAATCATCATTAAAAGATCTTGAGCAAACTCAAGATTTTATTCGTCGTCACATCGGTCCAAATGCCGAACAAACTCAAGCCATGCTTAACGACATTGGCGCGGAGTCTGTTGACGATCTTATTAACGAAATTGTACCCTCTGACATTCGTTTATCTGAATTACCAGCGATTGAAGAAAGTAAAACAGAAGTACAAGCATTAGCTGATTTAAAAGCAGTTGCTCGCTTAAATAAAGTCAATGATACCTACATAGGTTTAGGTTATTACGGCACACTAACACCTAACGTTATTTTACGTAATGTCTTAGAAAATCCAGGCTGGTATACCGCTTACACTCCTTATCAACCAGAAATTGCTCAAGGTCGTTTAGAGTCATTATTAAACTTTCAACAAATGTGTATTGACCTTACAGGTCTTGACCTTGCCTCAGCTTCATTATTAGATGAAGGCACGGCAGCAGCAGAAGCGATGGCATTAGCCAAACGTGTGTCTAAAAACAAAAAATCAAACTTATTCTTTATCGGTGATGATGTTTACCCACAAACCATTGACCTTGTTAAGCAACGTGCACAAATGTTTGGTTTTGACATTATCGTTGCACCAGCAAACGAGGCGGCAGATCATGATATTTTCGGCGCCCTTATCCAATACCCTGGCGCTTCTGGTGAAGTAACCGATGTCAGTGATTTAATTGCTAAAATTCAAGAGAAAAAAGGCATAGTTGCCGTAGCTGCCGACATCATGAGCTTAGTATTATTAAAATCTCCTGGTGAACTAGGCGCAGACGCTGTAATTGGTTCAACACAACGTTTTGGTGTACCTATGGGATACGGCGGTCCACACGCTGCCTTCTTCACCACATCAGATAAATACAAACGTTCATTGCCGGGTCGTATTATTGGTGTTTCAAAAGACACGCGTGGTAACAACGCCCTACGTATGGCAATGCAAACACGTGAGCAGCATATACGTCGTGAAAAAGCCAACTCAAACATTTGTACAGCCCAAGTATTGTTAGCGAATATGGCAGCATTTTATGCTGTTTATCATGGTCCTAAAGGCTTAAAAATCATTGCTAATCGTATTCACCGCTTCGCAGATATTTTATGTTTGGGTACAGCAACGAAAGGCCTAACGGCTGTTCACGCTAACTACTTTGACACACTAACTTTTAAATTAGATAACAAAGAAGAAATCGTAACCCGCGCATTAGCGGCTGGCGTTAACTTCCGCACTGACGTAGACGGTCAAATCAGTATTTCAATTGATGAAACCACTACCCGTGCAAACATCGCTGGTTTATTCGACATTTTATTAGGCGAAGGACACGGTTTAGACGTAAGCGATCTTGACGAGCAAATTGTTGCTTCTGGTCACTCATCAATTCCAGCGTCATTAGTACGTGATTCAGCCATATTAACGCACCCAGTATTTAACTCGTACCACAGCGAAACAGAAATGCTGCGTTATATCAAAAAACTTGAGAACAAAGATTTAGCATTGAACCACTCCATGATTTCTCTTGGTTCTTGTACGATGAAGTTAAATGCAACCGCGCAAATGATCCCAGTATCATGGCCTGAATTTGCCAACATGCACCCTTTTGCGCCAATGAACCAAGCGCAAGGTTACAAAAAAATGATTGATGAACTAGCCAAATGGTTAGTTGAATTAACCGGTTACGACAAAATGTCGATGCAACCTAACTCAGGTGCACAAGGTGAATACGCAGGTTTAATCGCTATTAGCAAGTATCACGACAGCCGTGGTGATTCACATCGTAACATTTGTTTAATCCCCTCTTCAGCACACGGAACTAACCCTGCAACAGCGCAAATGGTAGGTTTTAAAGTCGTTGTGGTAGATTGTGATAAAGAAGGTAACGTTGATATGGCCGACTTAACAGCGAAAGCTGAAGAGTTAGCAGATAACCTTGCTTGTATCATGATCACTTACCCGTCTACGCACGGTGTATATGAAACTACGATTGCAGAAATTTGTAATATTATTCATGACAATGGCGGCCAAGTTTACCTTGATGGCGCAAACATGAACGCTCAAGTAGGCTTAACATCACCGGGTCATATTGGCGCTGATGTTTCTCACCTTAACTTACACAAAACATTTGCTATTCCACATGGTGGCGGTGGTCCAGGTATGGGTCCTATCGGCGTTAAAGCGCATTTAGCCCCCTTCTTGCCTGATCATGCGTTAATTAATGTAGATGAGCAAACAGCAGGTAACGGCGCAGTATCAGCAGCACCATACGGCAGTGCAGGTATTTTATGTATTTCTTATCTTTACGTTGCCATGTTAGGTAAAAAAGGGGTTACCGATGCAAGTAAATATGCAATCACTAACGCTAACTACATAGCAACGAAACTAAGTCAACATTACCCGCTTTTATATGCAGGAAAAAATGGCCGTGTTGCACACGAATGTATTATTGATTTACGTCCACTTAAAGCAACATCAGGTATTACTGAAGTTGATATAGCAAAACGCCTTATCGATTACGGTTTTCATGCACCAACCATGTCGTTCCCAGTAGCAGGTACCTTCATGATTGAACCAACGGAATCAGAATCTAAAGTTGAGCTTGACCGTTTCATTGAAGCAATGACCTGTATTCGTGATGAAGTACGTAAAGTTGAATCAGGCGAGTGGGCTTTAAACAACAACCCATTACAAAATGCACCTCATACGTTAGCAGATATTACTGATACGTGGGATCGTGGTTACACGATTAAAGAAGCGGTATTCCCAGTACCAGCAGCAGCGGCGAATAAATTCTGGCCTACGGTTAATCGTATTGATGATGTCTATGGGGATCGTAATTTGATTTGTTCATGCCCTCCTATTGAGAGTTATAAAGACTAATTTTTTGATTAGTCATCCCCGAGGTGTTTATCGGGGATCCAGTTATTGACTGATAAATAAAAGGCGAACCAGAAATGGTTCGCCTTTATTATTTACTTACTCGAAAAATATCTTTTACAATTGCATTAATCTGTTGTTGATTTGCCTGCCATTTGAAATCCTTTGCATATTGTTTTTTTGCTATAACAGGTTGCATGTAAGTTATATTAGTAAAGTTACTTAGCAGATCAATAGACTGAAACATTAATGATCTAGACTGTGCATATTTGTCTACATCTAACTGACCATTTTGATCAAAAGGTATGATTAAGTAGTCACAATGAATAATGTTAATTGCATGACGTTTTTCCATTTCTACATAGGAAACGGAGCACTTAACCATTTCATAAGTGTACTTAGGGTAATATACCTTTTTGTCGGCACTTAATAAGCGTTCGAACTTACGGTAGGGTATTTTTTGTATTTTACCGTCTTTGTCAAAAAAATGAACTCTTGGACTTATTCCCATTAATTTCTCCTATTTATAAGTCAGATAAAGGACTACGTACGCCATTCGCACCTGCTTGAATAACATGAGTATAAATTTGTGTTGTTCTAATATCAGTATGGCCTAATTGTTCTTGTACTGTTCTTATATCCGCGCCTCGTTGTAATAAATGGGTAGCAAAAGAGTGCCGTAAGGTATGACATGAAACCGCCTTTTCAATGTTTGCTAATTTAGCTGCTCTTTTAATTGCTTTTTGTAATGAACTTTCGTCAATATGATGACGGCGAACCTTACCCTTATCGTGAGGATCCTGGCTTAACCTTGTTGAAGGGAATAAATAATGCCAACCAAACTCTTTAGCTGCAGTTGGATATTTTTTCTTTAAAGCAAAGGGCAGCCAAACGCCTTGATAATCGAGCATGTTACTGTCTAAAATGAAAAATTTTTTACAAAACTCTATTTGTATCTGTAATGGTTCTACGACTTCTTGTGCTAAGGTGACTCTGCGATTTTTACCGCCTTTACCTTGCCAAACTAAAACAGACATATAGTCAAAATCTATATCTTGTATTCGTAACCTGACTGTTTCCATTAGCCTTAAGCCGCTACCATACATAATATTAGCTAATAGCCAATATTGTGCATCAACTAAGCTGAGTAAGGATGCAGTTTCACCTTTAGTTAAGACCACGGGTAATTTGGCTTGTCGCTTCGATTTATTAAAATTTAATGTCAGTGATAAGGGCAGTTGTAAAAACTCACGATATAAAAACACGACTGAATTAAGGGCAATTGTTTGTGTTCCTGGTGCAACATTTTCCGCGTTTGCTAAGTGGGTTAAATACTGTTCTACTTCTTTATTACCCAGTTTTGAGGGGTGTTGCTTGTTATTAAAAATAATATATCGCTTAATCCAATAAATGTAAGTTTGAATCGTCCTCTTAGCAAATCTACGTGTGATCATAAATTCGTTGATACTATTTAAAAATAAAGATTTAGGCATAGTAAAATCACATCATTAATAGCTGGTTTTACATACAGTATAGTCAAAAATATAAATGTGTCTTTGATAGACGGAAATATTCCGTAATGCACGCAATAGTGAAATAGCCAAAAAGTTGCTAAAGTCTTTGATATTTAATATGAAAGAGAGTATTTTAATGTAAAATAAAAATCATGATAGACGGAATAATTCCGTGTTTAAACACGGAATTATTCTCTCTATTAAGCTGTTAGTTTTCAAAAGGAGTTTGGCATTAGTCTCAATATTTATATCGATAAAATCGAAAGTTTCTCTGAAGTAGAAAGGTGCGACTTTTTTCGAGTTTTAGCTCACTCATTGACCGTATCTATTAGAGTTTATCTTTGCGATAACGAATTAGATGATGAAGAAAAATTGAATAGAGTAAAGTGGCTAAACGAGATATTACATAGAGTAATAACCAAAGTATACGTTAGGCCTTATGACAAAAATAATGTCGAAGGTTTCTTCGAAATGATGTCAGACTATATTGAAAAGAATCCTAATATATATGAGCAACTTGAACATTGTTTCAATAAATCATTCCACCGTGTGCGTAGTTGAAAACTAATCGGGTAGCCGGAGGTCTCTAACCTCCAGCCCCCACACCACCCTGCATGCGGCTCCGCACAGGGCGGTTCACTAACCATGATGTACTTTTATCCAGATGTCTCGTAGCGCAATTAACCCTTCA
>JBLHNB010000115.1:0-15450 GCA_047621305.1 Alteromonadaceae bacterium
AATCGACGTTTTCAGTTAGAGGATATGTTACCACGATTTGCTTATATTGCTTTGCGAACACCGCCTATGTCGAACAAGCTATTGAGTATGGCTGAGCTTTATGGGTAATCAGGTTAACATTAGTTTGTTAGATATTAGGTTATACGTTGAAGTTGGTAACAATATTATAATGGTTTACATCCGCTAGTTTATAAAATATGATCCCGCCAGTATTTTTGTTACATTAAAGTAACTTTACATTAACGGTTTGATTTTGCAGTTAACCCAAACTAATACAAGGAACGTTTGTGAATAAATTTTACCTGTCTTTTTTTCTACTATTTTCTTGCTGTGCTTATAGTGCATCACCTGTGCTTGCCACAACAACGGTTAGTAAACTTGAACTACAAGATAATTTAGTGATATTTACTACAGTACAACCTAAAGTCGCCAATGAATTATCATGTATCGCTAATGACAAAAGCGCATTATGGGCATTTAGTTTAAAAACTGATCATGACCGAGAAATGTATGCCTTATTACTGACCGCTTTAACTGCAACTTTAAAAGTCAACATCACGTCAGCAAATGATTGTTCTGAAACAAAAAATCACGAACGTGTGCTTTCTGTTACAGTTGTCAAATGATCTGCTAGCTCCTAATCCTTCATTCAAATTTAAATGAAAAACCATATGAATATTATTAAATATATAACATTTATTTCACTGCTCGTATTTTCTAGCTTGGTATTGGCATCGGTTAAAATAGCGACCATGACTTTGCAAGATAACATGGTAACCTTTACCACATTACCCGCTAAACCTGATACCGGCCTGGCATGTGTTGATAGCAGTTTAAAAGATACTTGGGCGAGCGCAATAGATACCTATACAGGTCGCGCTTTATATACCATGTTAGTCACAGCAGTCAGTGCTAATTTAGATGTTGAAATTGATTCGAGTGGCGATTGTAAGGACGCTAGTAATATTGAACGTCCGGCAATGGTCAGAGTAACTGCGCAAGCTGTTGCAACACAACCTACTACGTCGGGTATCAATATTGGTCAAAAATTGGCTGAGTTAACACCGTTTGGCATACATTATCGTCGCTTGTGGTCTGGAGGAGAAAGAGCAGCGCTAGATTATCATATTGATAAACTGGCAGATGGCGTTAGTTCCAATTTTCCCGACTATTATCTAAAAGATGGCGGCTCTAAGATGAAAATTGGTATGCGTGGGGTGAAATACAAGGTTGTTAACATAACAAATCAAGCAGGGCTGTTCGCTGGATTTGTTACGCCTTATATGAATGTAAATTCTAACTGTACTGTAGATGTAGCACTTGATGGCATTTCACGAAGTTATTATTATGAACCGAATGGCAATGCTATGAAGTTCGTTGCCGGAGCAACACGTTCGTCAGACTATGTTGCAGGGCGTGTTATGTTAACCGCTGCAGGAGCCGCTTCTCTAAATCAGGTGATACCTTTTCAAAACTCAATTAACGTCGACATGACGTGTCATGGGGACTTTGGAGAAGGTAAATATGGTGCCGTTGCTTACCAAATCACAAGCAGCCAATAATAATACTATTTGCTGTTTTAATATTAAATTAACTATTTTAAGCCGTTGCTTTATATCATGATAAAAAAATACCTATTAGCGTTATTATGGCTAGGGTTGTCATTTCTCTGCGTTGTTAGCAGTTATGCAAATGTTACTGCACTGCCCATTATGGTTAGTCATCAACTTAATGATTTTGGCGCGGCTGGGCATATAAACGTTTCTCATCGTAATGAAAGCGGACAATATGACATTTCATGGTATCTCAACGAAAACAATGGCGATTATATTGTACAAGAAAAGTCATCATTGCATGACTGGCAAGAAATATACTCAGGAACAAATCTTAAAACGCTGATCACAAAGTCACAAAGTGGACGTTTTCAATATAGAGTTCAATCCTGTGTATTAAGTATTTGTAGTGCGTTTATTGAGTCTAATTTTATCGATGTCTTTGTTCCACAGGTAGTTGTGCCTATTATTCCTGCGCAGCCGGATGTATTGCTCATCGGGAATACAATAGTGATTGATTGGAAAAACTCGGCTCAGAGTAGTTCTTATAAATTAGAAGCCAGCTTTAACGCTGGCGAATGGCAAGACATTACAGCGCAAAAAATTGATGTATCAAATAACAGGCTTCAATTAAACGACTTGGCGGCAGGGTTATGGGTATTTCGTATTATTGCTTGCAACTCTGTATGTGTTATGTCCGAAAGCTCTCAACAAATCAGCGTTGCTGAAGTTATCCCTAAGAATTATCCTTCACAACCTATTACGTCAACTACTGAACAATTAATGGTTGTCGACTGGCAGTTCATGCCTGATGGGGGCGAATATACCTATCGAGCAGAGGCTAACCTCAATGGAGGGAGTTGGCGAGATGTCACCTCAGATATAACCTTTATTAATGCCAATCGTTTTGAATTAAGAGATTTAATTTCAGGCGAATGGCGTGTACGCTTAGTAGCTTGTGCTGAAGTGTGCTTTTATTCATCAAGCTCCGCTCCTCTTTGGGTTGGCAAAATATTACCAGCGGTGCCTACAACGCCGACAATAATTGTAAACAACACTACTCTGGTTGTTGACTGGTCATTTGTTAGTGGTAAGCCTTCATATAGCGTTGAGTCAAGTTTCAATGGCGAAGCATGGAAAAAAGCTTCCCCAATAAGTTTCATCAATGCAAATCGTTTTGAATTAAGAGGTTTGGCAGCTGGGAAATGGCAACTGCGTATGGTTGCTTGTTTAGAAGGGTGCTCTTATTCCTTAGCTTCTACTGCGGTTTGGATTGGCGGCATTGCACCTGATGTTCCGGTAACGCCGACAATAGCCGTAAAAGACAATACTCTTATTGTTGATTGGGAGTTTGTTAGTGGTAGGCCTTCATATGATGTTGAATCGAGTTTTAATAACGGAGCATGGAAAAAAGCTTCCCCAATAATTTTCATCAATGCAAATCGTTTTGAATTAAGAAATTTGGCGGCAGGAGAATGGCAAATACGCATGGTTGCTTGTTTAGAAGCCTGTTCATATTCACAAGCTTCTCTTCCTGTATCAATTGAGTCCGTCATACCTGATGTTCCTCTACCTCCCAAGGCGCGAGTTGAAGGAAGCCTTATAACGGTGAATTGGGACGAAGTCGTATTCGCCGAGCATTATGAACTCGAAATGAGCTTAAATAATGGTCCATGGCTGAACATATCACGTGATTTACTCTTGATTTCTAGCGATAACTACGGCAAATACTATCGAAATACATTTGATAATGGCTCACGTCTTTATAGGGTCAATGCATGTAATAATGCAGGATGTAGTGCTTTTTCAAGCTCTTCAAATGAATTGTTAACAGCAGCACTTAAAAAACCAACAACAACAGTCAATCTAAATAGCTTAGTTGTTGACTGGGAATTTGTTAGTGGTGAGCCTACATATAAGGTTGAATCAAGTTTTAATGGCGGGCCATGGGAGCAATCACCTCCAGTAAGTTTTATTAATGCTACTCGCTTTGAGTTAAGAAATTTACCTGCAGGCGAATGGCAAGTGCGTATGGTTGCGTGTTTTGAAGCTTGTATTTTTTCACAAGCTTCTCTTCCTGTATCAATTGGGACTGGTCTACCTGAAGTTCCTCTACCTCCTACGGCGAGAGTTGAAGGAGATCTTATACTGGTGAATTGGGAGGAAGTTTTTTTCGCTGATGATTATGAACTCGAAATGAGCTTAAATAATGGTCCATGGCTGAACATATCAAGTGATGCACTCTTGATTTCTAGCGATAACTACGGCAAATACTATCGAAATACATTTGATAATGGCTCACGTCTTTATAGGGTCAATGCATGTAATAATGCAGGATGTAGTGCTTTTTCAAGCTCTTCAAATGAATTGTTAACAGCAGCACTTAAAAAACCAACAACAACAGTCAATCTAAATAGCTTAGTTGTTGACTGGGAATTTGTTAGTGGTGAGCCTACATATAAGGTTGAATCAAGTTTTAATGGCGGGCCATGGGAGCAATCACCTCCAGTAAGTTTTATTAATGCTACTCGCTTTGAGTTAAGAAATTTACCTGCAGGCGAATGGCAAGTGCGTATGGTTGCGTGTTTTGAAGCTTGTATTTTTTCACAAGCTTCTCTTCCTGTATCAATTGGGACTGGTCTACCTGAAGTTCCTCTACCTCCTACGGCGAGAGTTGAAGGAGATCTTATACTGGTGAATTGGGAGGAAGTTTTTTTCGCTGATGATTATGAACTCGAAATGAGCTTAAATAATGGTCCATGGCTGAATATATCAAGTGATGTACTCATGATTTCTAGCGATAACTACAACAAAAACTATCGAAATACATTTGATAATGGCTCACGTCTTTATAGGGTCAATGCATGTAATAATGCCGGATGTAGCGAATTTTCAGCCTCTTCAAATGAATTGTTAACAGTAGCACTTAAAAAACCAACAACAACAGTCAATTTAAATACCTTAGTTGTTGACTGGGAATTTGTTAGTGGTGAGCCTACATATAAGGTTGAATCAAGTTTTAACGGCGGGCCATGGGAGCAATCACCTCCAGTAAGTTTTATTAATGCCACTCGCTTTGAGTTAAGAAATTTACCTGCTGGCGAATGGCAAGTGCGTATGATTGCCTGTTTTGAAGCTTGTATTTTTTCACAAGCTTCTCTTCCTGTATCAATTGAGTCCGACATACCGACAACCAAAATAAAGTCGATTAACGTTGAATTACTTGGCACTGTGGTAGAACAACCGGCTGAGTTTTAATATGGTCAAGTCAATTTACTAGCGACCGCGAAATTTGTCGAAAAGGGGCTACGAATGCAGCACTGTTTACTTCTGGGATGTAGCTACTCTTTGAAAATAACGGAAAATCGTTATAGTATGAATAATCTATTGAGCGGATACGATAAACTGTGGATTAAAGTCTAATATTCTCTCGTTTGGCTAATCGTGTTATTCAACAGGCGCCTAAACTCGATGGTAATATCTTAGGGGGAATAACAAAAATGTACAGTTGCTGAATTACCCCTTTTAGGCCGCCTAGCTTACTTGATACCTTGATGTTAAATTCTAGTAAGAGAGCCTTTAATTGATTACCGGATGCTACTTTCTGCTTAACACTCAGCTCTCTAAATCTCATTATTGATTGTAATTGTTGCTGCTCTGTTGATTTACCAGAGATAAAAACTACATCAGGCAGTAATGTCGCTTGAACAATAGCCAAAGCATCATTTTTATCCGTTTTTTGATTTTGCCTTATTGCACCGACTAATTTAGCTGAAATAAGACGAGCCTCATGACCTAAAGAAATCGCTTTCTGCTTCCAATAATTCGAAGTTCCACAAGCTTTAAATACAACTGTTATAGGAGTAGAGTTAGCAAGCCATGCTATAAATTCATCCGGTGTCATTTCTGTATTAGAATGCACTTTTTTATTTGTATAAACACAAACTTGAATTATATTTTTTGCTAAATCAACACCAACAATAGTATTTTTCATAAATAGACTCCATTATTTGATAGAACGACTAAAGTAGCTTAGCGCTCAAGGGTTGGGGAGTCCAATTATCTGGGGTAGGCGAATCCATTAAACCACGTCAGGGTATCCCATGAAAATGAATTTTACGGTGTTGAAAGGGTTTCGTTTAACTGAGATATCCAAATGGTCGAAGAAGCATTTATCTAAAGGGAGCGTGGTTGTTTCCGATGGTTTAGCTTGCTTTAAAGCCGTGACAGAAGCTCAATGCGAACACTTTTCTATTGTGACTGGCGGTGGGCCAGATAGTGTTAAAAAAGCACAATTTATTTGGGTAAATACGATGATAGGTAATGTCAAAAACTCTATTATTGGTACCTATCATGCTATTAAACCTAAACACCTACCTCGTTACTTAGCAGAATTTAGTTACCGCTTTAATCGACGTTTTCAGTTAGAGGATATGTTACCACGATTTGCTTATATTGCTTTGCGAACACCGCCTATGTCGAACAAGCTATTGAGTATGGCTGAGCTTTATGGGTAATCAGGAAACCATATGATGACGAGGGCGATAAGTAGTATAACTACACCCGAAAATTATGCCGCTTAATCGTTAATAGGCAGAAATTATTCTTCAATAAGGAGTAAATACCAGCGCAGGGCTGGTATTTATCTGAGAAAGCTAACTATTCGAATAAATCAGTACCTATTTTGATTAGGCAGTTAACTGATTAAGGGTTAGTTCAGCACAGCCTCAAATGTTAGAAAAATTTTCCCACCCAAGGTATCAGCTAAGGCGTAATCCGTTACTTCTTTTTCAAAATCAGCTATTAACATATAACGTCCGGCATGTTCAGGTGTAAAATTAATCATTCCTTTAGCATTAGTCGTTAATTTCAAGCTATTTGGGTTATTTCGGTAACGTACACCTTCTCTAACAATTTCAACTTTAACACCTGTCTGCACTTTACCATTAAATATAAACGATAATTTAGCTTCTTCTCCTTGTGCAATATCAGAAGGGTGGGTAATGGGCAAAAGCTCTAACCCTTGATTGCTAGTTGCAAAGTTCTCTGATGGAGAATTTAATGTTATGTAAGTTAGAACGCTTGCTGATGATTCAACGGTTTGAGCATCATAAGCTCCCGCAGGTAGCTTTATCTTACGCTGTTCTTTATTTACATTACGTAACCATTGCTTTTTATCTTGTCCCTTTATTTTATAACTTGTCCAATATGATGGTTCTCCACCCATTTTTAGTTGATAGGTGCCGTTATCTTCAAGATGAATATCAACCACACTTTTACGATGACCACGATAACTTGAACTAGGAAATATTGACTCTCCCTTAGGGTTAATTATTTTCATGCGTTCTGCACCTAACGGTTTATCAACATTGAATGTTTCATTTGATGCCGTTACATCTACTACGACCCATTCACCTTTATCATTAGATAAATTAAAATGGCTAGGTAAGAACCAGCGGTTATGTGCCGAGGCTTGTGTCGCGAGTAACATAGCACTTACACCAATAATTAGTTTTTTAAATTTCATTGTTTTTCCTTAATAGTAAAAATAGATTTTTCGATTTCAGCGTTTGACTCCAAATGAAACGTTTGACTCGTTCCGTTTAGTGTGAATTTTTGTTTTATTATGCCGCGCCCACCATTTTCACGTACGACTTCAATATGTAAGATATAATCGCCAGCAGCTAAATTTTTTTTATCATCATCAAATGCTTGAAAACTTAATTGATAAGATCCTGCTGCACGTGTAGCTGATGTCACCGCATCAACTAGGCTTTCGTCTTTACGGCCGACTTTACGCCACCAACGACGAATATCTTTCAGCCATTTACTTCCTTCTCGCCATAATACTAACGTTCTGACGCTTTTTCCTGAAGTATCTTCAATCCACACGGCTACATAAGGGTTGTGATATTCACCTACTTGTGGCGGCAATTTTAGTGATAACTGCAACCCTGTTGCAGAAACTGTAGCTATACCTGCTAACCAAAATAAAAAGATAAAAAATAATTGTTTTTTCATAAAATCTCCCAAATTAAAAATATATCAACTCTGAATAAAACCAAAGTCAAAAGCAAAATTAAACCCAAATTAAATAAATACTTATAACAAATAATGAACTGATAATACTTACCGCTGCAGTGCGATTTATACGACGCTGTGCCAGTGCTAAAATAAAACCAGTAAGACTAAATACGATCATGAGTACAGCGCTTAAATCAATGATGAAACGCCAAAAAGTGCCACTATTTCTCCCTTTATGTAAATCGTTGAACAAGGCCCAATAGCCATAATCTGTCGCTTCTTTAAATGCTTCTCCTGAATTCATATCTATGGCTAGGCTCAAATAAGCACCAGGGCCCTTATCGGTAATAAAAATTTCACCGCCATCACGTTCAATATTTAAGCGGTTGCCATTGAGATGATTAGCTTTAAGCAGAAAATTTAATAAATATCCTTCACTTTTTGGTGTAAGTAATTCAGATGGGACAATAAAGTCAACTTCGATAACGTCAGCTTTATTATTATCGAACCATTTTGGGTGATTAAGCGTTATACCCGTAACCGAAAAAAAAATCATAAGGGTGAGTAAAGCCATAGAAACATATACATGGATAAACCGTGAAAAGCCTAAGAATGATTTATTGATACGCATTTAGCTTTCACTCTGGTTAACTAAGCGTTGTAATGTTTGTACGTTTTCAATAATGGTACTTTCATAGGGGGCATGTGCTAACGCTTGTTGTAAAAATTCAAGTGCTTTGCCATAACGACCCAGTGACATCATTAAATCAGCATGTTCTGTTAAAGCAGATAACTTAACTGAATCTACACTGCTTGCTCGCAGTAATAACATTTGTGCTTGATGACTTTTCCCCTGCGCACGTTTAACTTGGGCTGCGGCTAATAATGCATTGCCATTAATCGCATTTTCATTCAACGCTTGTTCAAAGGCCGTTTCGGCAATATCTAGCTTACCTTGTTGTTGAGATACCTTACCTTTTAGGTAAGATAACTGGCTCTTTTGTTGATTATTTATCGATGATGTTGAATTCATTCTCTCTAACCAATTATTAGCAGAAATAAGTTGATCCATTGAAATCAGATACTCAATCGCATCCAATACTAATTGTGGTTTATTATGTTGTTGCCAAATTTTCTGATAAAGCTCAATTGCTCGGTCAACGCTACCGTATTGCATCTGTAATTGCGCAGTTAAGGCAATATTATCTGTCCCTGTGTCACCTAGTCTCAATGCTGTTTCAAGACTTGAAATAACGAGAGGGTAGTTTTTTGTTTGTAATAAAGCGTTTGCGCGATGCAGCCATAAAGCTGAGGCATTAGGTTGTTTTACTAGCATTTGTGTTAATAAGCTTAAGGCAGCTTCACTTTGTCCCGCTTGGCTGTAGGCGTAAAGTAATGCTTGGTTTAATTGCTGATCATTAGGGTTAAACAACTTGGCTTGCTGATATGCAACTACGGCGCTATGAAAGTTACTTGTTTGTATATATCCGTAGCCAAGATAACTATAAAGTTGTGGATCATTGATACCGAGCTGCAGTGCTTTGCTTAAATTATGGTTCGCTTTATCGTATTGTTGTAGTTTAAGTTGTACCAAGCCTAAGCCGTGATAGGCTTTGGCATAATCAGGTTGTTGCTTAATTGTTTGTTTGAAATAGCGTTTGGCCATTTGGTATTTTTCTTGCTGTAATGCCAACTGTCCAACCAAATATGCCATGGCAGTACTTACTTGCTCTGCTGCTAATTGGTCATGTAACTTGTTACTTAATTCATCAAGTAAAACTTGATACTTCTTTGCCTTGAGCATTTCGGCAATTAATGAGCTGTATTGACGTTCATTTTCATTAATCACCGGTTTAATACCAAGTTCACTCGCTGATATTTGTTGTAATAAAAGCTTGGGTTTAACGAGTTTGATTTCTAATTCGGCTTGAACAAAGCCACTTACTATCAATAGGTTTAACAATAAATATTTCATCATGATTCTTTCAACATTAATGGCCAGATAAATTCTGCTTGCACTTTTTTTCCTTGACGCGAAGGCGCACTAAATCTTGCTTTTTTAGTTAATTTTCTAATTGCATGATTAAGTTCAGGATACGGGTTTTCTTGAATTTTTTTCAGATGTACTTTGCCATTTTGATCAATAACAACATGCAATTTTACTTTGATTTTCTTCACGCCTGCTCGCTGCATTTTGGATGTAAACGCAATATGTAACGGTGTCATTAAGCGGGGTTGTTGGTCGAGTTCATCTAACGAAAAACCACTTAAATCAAAAGTTGTTGTATTGATGTCAAAATCTGGCGTTAAATTATTTAGTTCTGGCGCGATTAACGTTGGTTTAGCTATTTTTAATTTAACTTTAGATAAGGCTAAACTTGGCCCATGACCTTGGTGTCGCAGATCAAGTTTTAAGGCTTGTACTGGCGTTGGCTCACTGATGTTTTTCGGTGGCGGTGGTGGTGGCAATACCGCCACCATATCAAGCGGTCGAACCATCAGTTGATCAGGCGTTGATACACCCCGACGATTGTTGAGGATCAATAAAACCATTAACGCGGTTATCGCAATGCAGGCAAGGAGCATAAATTTTAGTTTTATCATGGCATCAATGTTGCCAAGTTAACGCTTGTAGCACCTGCCATTTTTGCTTCATCCATCACAGCGACCAATATTTTGGTTTTGACGTTTTCATCTACTTGTAAAATAACAGGCATTGATTGCTGAGCAAGCAGCTGCGTTACTATGTGATTTACACCAGCAATACCAATGTCTTGACCCGCATACATAACCTGTCCATCTTCTGTTATTGCAATTAAAATACTTTTTCTTTCTAGGTCAGAAGCACTCATCGCTTGAGGTTTTTTTACTTCAACCCCTGTTTCTTTGACAAATACTGTCGTTACAATAAAGAAAATAAGTAAAATAAAAACGACATCAAGTAATGGTGATAAGTCTATTTGTTGTACTTTATTATCAATGCGTTGTTGCAGATTAGGCCGCATGTTCTGCCTCCATTTGTTCGATCATCGTTTGTAATTTCCATAACATGATCAACGCAGGAATAGACATTATTAGGCCTGCTTCAGTGGTCAACAACGCTTTACCTATAGCATCGCTTATTGAAAACGATGCGTTGTGACTAAGTACTGAAAAAGTATCAAGTAAGCCAATAATCGTCCCTAACAATCCTAATAACGGTAATGCACTTGTTAGTACTTGGAGTGGCTTAATCCAACTTTTTAACCAAGGCAAATTAATTTTTTTATAGCAATAGTAGTAAGCTTCAAAAATTAAGCCGTAGCAAAAAATGGCTAAAGCAATGATCAACCAGATAACCGCACCACCTATTATTAATTCGTTTGGCAACCAAGTGTTAAGCAACATTGTTAACCTCATGAACTATTGAAGATTTGTTCTGAATATTTTGCTCTGCGGTATATTCTGAATTGTGCTCAGGTATTTGTGAACTATGCGAGACCTTAACGGCATAGGACTCAAGCCCAGCCATATAATGATGACAGCGGCGAGACATAATGGCATGTACCACTAAAGAAGGAATAGCAACAATGAGCCCAAGTTCAGTCGTCACCAATGACTCAGAAATCCCACCAGAAACAGCATTGGCATCACCCGCGCCAAATAAAGTCATCAGCTTAAACGTTTGGATCATGCCACTAACTGTACCAAGTAAGCCCAGTAATGGTGCAATAGATGCTGTAACAGCAATGGTACTTAAACCTCTTTCAATCTTCCTTTTAGTTTGGGTTAATTGGTCGAGTAATAGGTCATCACGCTCTTGATTTTTAAATTGTTGTGAAATATCAAATAATTTTTTCTGATGTACTCCCATATTTTTATTTGACATAAAACTAAGTGCAGGTAAACGTATAAGGCTAGTCGCTTTAAGCACCGAAATTATAAAGGCCAACAATGCAAAACCTAAAATAGGAACAACCCAAATGCCACCTTTTTGCAGATGATCGCTGATACTCTCCTTATTTTGACTTAACACCACACTACGATTATTTGTAGTATCTAGTGCTAATAAACCGTTTTTCTGTTGCGTAAACGCTTGCAATTGGTCTAATTGTGTTTCGTTATACCCCAAAGCTAACTGCCATTGCTGCCCAACTTTACTAACTAAGCCCCCTTGTGTTTTATCATCGCTAATATAGATATGAGCAGGGCCAATAGTTAGCAACTGGCCACTATTTATCTGACCGTTTTCTAGGGCGATGCTTATTGGAGTGAACGTGCTAATACTTGCTTGTTCATTAATAAGTTCACTGAGTTCTGTTACTGAGGTGACAGGGGTAACTGCATCAATACTCGCAAATAAGTGCTCAATATAGTTTTGTTGTTGTTGCCATGTTTGCAAACGTTGTTGTAATTTTTCTACACTTAGGTTTTGTTCATCTTTTGAACGCGTAATTAATTGTTCTTCAACACTGAGTGTTTTCAGCTGTTGCTCCTGGCTTGCTAACTGTTTAAGTAGCTGGCGACGTTCGTTTGCTATTTTTTTTGTTTGTTTTTGATAAACCTTGTTGGCATGCTTAACTTCGTCCAATAATTGAGCTTCAACAGCATCAATATCTGCCTGAACTAAAAAAGATAAGGTAATACTAATCACAAAAAGTAACGATGAAATAGCTTTCATTATTTATTATCCAAGTATATGGGCAGGTTTAGCAAAGGGCCGGGCATTTGGTTTTGAGCATGAACAATTGCTTGACGAATATTGTCGGCATGCTCAGAGTCTTCTTGCCAAAACCATTGTTTGTTTTTTCGAAAACCGACGCCAGCACGACTATTATCTTGGGTGATGAACCAGGCTTGGTCATGTCCAAAATACAGTTGTTCCGTTAGAAAATCGTGTCCCTTAAGTTCAATGATTCCACGTTTTATTTGAATTAACTTACTGTTTTTAGATAATTTATTAACTATGTTAGTAATTGCTTGATACTGTCCCGTTAGCTCTTTTTGCGTAGCTGCCTGAGTGAACTCAGGGGAAAGTTGCTGAGCTAATTGCGGAGGTAAACTGAGCATTAGCTGTTGTAAGTGATCAAGTATATTAGGTAATGCTTGGCGATATTCATTAACCTTTTGTTCAATCAATGTTTGTTGGGTTAATATGTCTTGACGTTGTTGATGAACCTGATCTTTCTGATTATTTGTACGGCTAATTTTATCGCGTATATTATCATTTTGTTGAGATAACAATGAAATACGAAAGGTTAATTGCTGTTTTTCCTGCTGCCAATTTTGAATGAGTTGATTGGCTGATTTATCAAGGTCAAGCCATTGCTTTGTCAATTGGTCAACATTATTTTGCGCCATAGCATAATGTGAAAACAATAATAAAGTGACAACTGCATTAATACGCAGAAACATTCGTGAGCGTTTATTCATCGGTTTTACCATAATGAAAGTAGGTGATTGTCGACACAACCACCAACTTTCATCCATTAATAGAATGACTTAATTAGAATTGGTAGCTAGCGGCTAACTTAAAGTTACGACCTACTTCATTGTCGTTGTAATTAGCATTACCCCAATACATACCAAAGCTATTATGGTTTTGGTATGTCTTATTAAAGACGTTTTCTACGGCGAATTTAACCGATAAACCTTCTACTTGAGCTACTTGATAATCAAGCCATAAATTACTAACACCATAACCTGATTTTTTAACCTTTTTAGTGACAAGATTACCGTCGTCAATAGAGTTATTATCTAAATTTGCATCGCTAGAAAAATTACTGTCCCAACCGATCAGTAATGCATTAGATACCTGATAATCGGCACCCATTTTAATAACATGCGTACCCGAATAAAAATTGTCTGTGCTATAGTCAGTGTAAGCATTTTCGCCTGTGTTATAGCTATAAGTGATGTAAGTCGTTAGTGCTTGGTGGCTCAATTTAAAGCCCGCTTCAGCACCTTTCATTGTTAAATCATATACACCACGAGTTAAGGTATTATTTTTGGTAGGGTGGTAAGAATTGTCAATCGTATATTGATATAAGTTGATGTACAGACTTGCACTATCAACATTAAGCGCACTTGTTAAGTCTTGAATAACATTGAACTCAAAATGATTACCTGTTTCAGCTTTTGCATCATCAGATTGTTGCATTTCTTTTTGAATCGCTGATGTTTCTGGCAAGCCAGGGCCTTTAAATATTCGCCCATAGCCAGCTTTAACAATAAGGTCTTCGTTTGCTTGCCAATTCACCATTAACTTAGGTGATAATTGGTTAAACGAACTGTCATAAGCGCCGCCTAATGAGTAAGCATCATAACGAATACCCGGAATAACCGTTAACGCCCCAAATTTAAATTCACCTTGAACATAAGTACTAAATAAAGTGGACTCTGGGCCATTAGGAACAGATATATCTTCTGATTTTACTGTGCCATCAGTTAAAATTACGTTTTTTAACCCTGCTGATTGGATCTCTTGCTTTGATTTAAATGTTTCAATACCTGCAGTCCATGCAATATCATTAATAATAAAAGTATTACGAACATTTAAACCGACAGTTTTATAGGTAAAATACTGTTCTGGCGTTTCTGCGGTACCATCTTTATGCCATTCCCCTTTACTATCACGATACCAGTTCTCACCACTTGTAGCGCCAGCTGTCATTTTCTTTTCATTAAAATAAGCATCTACTGATAAATCTAATAACGGATTATCGCTGTTATTATGATAATTAACCGTGTAAGTATCACGTATATAACCATTAAACCCAAGAGCTTCATTTAATGAAGTCGCACCAGGTTTTTCGCCTGAATAAGCTCTATGCCCACCATCGTCATAACGCTGAGCTGAAAAATCTAACTGCTCAGCCTCACTGAAATCATAGACAAATTTTATTAAACCACTTTTTAATTCACTGTGTTTATTTATAATGGGATCTTTATCAGGTGTTTCAATGTCACCAGATTCAGCCCAATTTAAAGAGGCTAACGCACTCAATTGATCTGTAAGTCTACCGTAAGCATTCAAATTTAATTTCTTAAATTCAGTTGCGGTATCCATAGCGGTTGATGTTTTAAAGCCGAATTGCTGTTGTGGTGCGAGGAGATCCTGAGGGTCTACAGTTTCATACTTAATAGCACCAACATTAGCGCCGTAACCACTGAGTACTGATGAAGCGCCTAACTCAACCGAAACAGATTTAAGCATAGCAGGGTCAACCATTTGGTTGCCAGAATGATGAAACAATTGCCCATCTTGACGGGCACCATCAATGGTTACATTTGCTGAATGTTCTTCAACACCACGTAAATAAGTTTTTTGGCTATAAGGCGCGCTGTTACTTACGGTGACCCCAGCGATTCTACTAAAGGTACCTTTAGTATCATTTACTTGAATTTTATTTAAGTCTTCGGCTGAAACTTTAAAATCATTTGTTTTTTTGGCGGTAACTTCTGTTGTTTCTAATTCTTTAATCTCTTTTGCTAGTGATTGATTACTCAGTACTGCAGCAATAATTAAGGATAAATAACGTATTTTCATGTTGAACGAGCCTTTTTAAGCTATCTTTTTAAATTGCGCGCATTCTAAATGATAATGATTGTTATTCATATTAATATTTAAGGTTTTTACAATATTTTCAATACTTGCGTTGCTCACACTGATGTACTTAGGTTTTATCTGGAAATAAAAGTTTATGATGTCAATTGCCAATAGCGCATTATTGCTAGAAAATACTCCCCCCTGCATTGTTCATTTAGTTACCTGATTACCCATAAAGCTCAGCCATACTCAATAGCTTGTTTGACATAGGCGGTGTTCGCAAAGCAATATAAGCAAATCGTGGTAACATATCCTCTAACTGAAAACGTCGATTAAAGCGGTAAC
>JBLHNB010000116.1:0-15360 GCA_047621305.1 Alteromonadaceae bacterium
ACCTGAATGAATTCTGTTATCGGTTTAATCGGCGATTTGTAGAAAAACAAATACCTAATCGTTTGTTAAACTTAGCAATTGTTCATATGCCTATTAAATCAACCTGAGCCAAGTGGATAGGCATGTAAAGTAATTTATATACAATAAATTTCAATTAATGTTGTACATTTCTGTCTTTCATACGTCTTATAAAAAACTATAATAAATTTCGAGGGATTGTGCTTTTTATGTGCGGATTATTCAATTATCGCATGTTGAGGATAATTAACTGTTTTATCAAAACAGATGGTCGAAATAAAGGTGAGGCTAGTTTGAAAAAAGAGAAAAAGAATAGTTCCATATTGGATACTTTTAAGAATCATGAAAATGCATTAAAAAAATATATATCAAGATTTTTTTTACCATCTCACGAGATTGATGATATTTGCCAAGAAACATTTTTGCGTTCGTTTGAGTCAAATATTCAAAATGAAATTCAACGACCAAAGTCTTTTATGTATAGAGTTGCAAAGAATTTAATTATGTCTCAATATCGCCGTTCAAGTTATAAACTTACCGATTATATTGATGACGTAAGTGAAGAATTAGTTCCCATTAATACTACAGACATTGAAAATGATATTGATGCTCAAAGAAAACTGGGTGTTTTTTGTGAATCTATTGCCTCTTTGCCTGAACAAAGTCGAAAAATATTGGTTATGAGAAAAGTTTATGGTTTCTCAATAAAGGAAATATCTAAGCGCTTAAATATGCCAACGAGTACAATAAATTATAATATAGCCAAAGGAATGATTTGTTGTGACAATGCTATGGAGAGCTATGAAACAGGCGTTTTGGCCAACAAAGAAGTTGAAATGATAGATAGCTCACTTCTGCGCCAAAAGTCTAAAGGAGATGTTGAATAATGAGTAATATTAAAGGTTTCACCAACACTCAAAAAATTAAAGAAGAAGCGGCTAATTGGTTGCTAATAATTGAAGAAAAATCACCTCTTTCTACTAAAGAATCTCAAGCCCTAAGAGATTGGGTAGCGACCAGCTCTGTTCACCGAGCAGTTATAATACGTATGTCTGAAACTTGGAATAACATGGATGTTTTAGCTGCTATGAGAGTTAATCCAGAGCGAAAAACACGATTTTCAATGGAGAAGATCAAAGCATTGTTAGGGGCCATAATTTTAACAACCTTATTTAAACAAAATGATAAGGCAACTCATCAAGGGTATTCGTTATTTTTCAAGTTGAGTACAGTAGCCGTGTGTTTTATTGCCAGCCTATTGTTTATTGATTTGATGTTTAATGAAGGAATGACCCGTCAGCCTAATTATTACGTTACAGATATCGGTGAGTATAAAAAACACATATTAGAAGATGGTTCAACTCTGTGGCTAAATAGTAATAGTAAAGTTAAAGTCGATTATAGTAAAAACTTTAGGCGCATTGCATTGATAACAGGTGAAGCACATTTTGAGGTAAAAAAGGATGCGTCAAGACCATTTGAAGTTTATTCCATGAATCGACTTGTGCGTGCGTTAGGAACCGCATTTTCAGTTCGTAAATTAAACGATCGTGTTGAAGTAATGGTATCAGAAGGGACCGTAGAATTAGCAATAGTTGATGAAATGTTAGTGTTAACCCCTGATGATTTACTAATCATAAAAGATATAAAACTTAATAAGAAAGAAAATCGAAAGGCGATAGTCATTATCAATGAGCCTGCGAAAGTATCAAAATATTTAGGAAAATTATCAGCAGGTGAGAGCATGTCGATTCCTATGATATCTTCTGCCCTGATAGAAAATGGGGATAATCGTATCGTGTACCTTGGAAAAGGCGAGATCGGTCGAAAGTTATCTTGGTTGGATGGTAAATTAGTTTTTGCTGGAGAGTCGTTAGAAGAAGTCGTCTCCGAAATAAGCAGACACACATCTATAAAAATTAATATTCATGATCCTGAACTACGAAAAATGCGAATTGGAGGGCATTTTGAAGCAGGAGAAACTGATAAATTATTTTCTATCCTTGAGTCTGGTTTTGGTATTGAAGTGAATAGAATTGATAAAAATCATGTTGAATTACTGACAAAAAAATAAATTTAAAAGGAAAATATATAAATTGAGTTGTACACTTTTCAACTTTAAACGTCCTATATACAGACGAGTAATTGATTGCTTATTTAGATTTGCAATCAGTTTGTTTATAGGATGTAGAAGTGGCGTTTGGATGCTAATGCGAATAAGTTTAATATTCGCAAGTATTCAAGCGAATGCTAATGATGTTGAGAAGGTTTATCGATTTGATATACCTTCTCAATCGTTGGTTGAATCGCTAGGGACTATCTCCCAAACTACAGAGCGATTATTTCTATTCCCTTATGACCTCGTTGAAACTAAGGAAAGTAAACACCTTTATGGCTTTTATACCGCCCAGCAAGCACTTGATGTATTGCTAACGGGTACTGGCTTACAGGGTGAACTTTCAAATAATAAAACCTTTATGGTAAAGCCAATATTGGCACCAGAAAAGAACGATAAGTCAGGTAAAAAAGGGGATAAAAAATTGAAAACACAAAAAACAGTACTAGCATCAATTTTCGCCATGTTGTTTTCTTCAGCACAAGGTGCAGAAGAACCGGTAAAAAATGACGAAGTTAATAAAGAAATTGAAGTAATTGAAGTGAAGGGTATCCGTAGCAGTATTCTTAAAGCTCAACATTTAAAAAGAAATGCTGACTCTGTTATTGATGCTATTTCTGCCGATGATTTAGGTAAGTTCTCTGACGAGGCTATCTCAGACGCTATACAGCGCATTCCTGGTGTACAGGTAGAACGCAACGATGGTGGTCAAGAAGGTGACCGTGTTTCCATTCGAGGTTTAGGGCCAACGTATGTTACTACAACAATATCAGGTCGCACTGCTTTATCTTCTGGTACTGAAGGTTTATCTAACTTACGTGCTTTCAATTTAGAAGTTATTCCAACCGACATCATCACAAGCATTATCGTTAAGAAAACCCCAACCGCTTCAGATCCTGAATCTGGTTTAGCAGGTAGTGTGGATTTAAAAACACGTAAACCTTTAGATAATGCTCAGTATCGTGACTCAAGCAATACCTTTGGCTCACTGACTATACAAGGAGATAAAGGCAGCATTGGCGATGAACAAGGTACACGTTATAGTGGTATTTTCGGTCAACGTACTGAAGACGGTAAGCTAGGTTACTACGTTTCATACTTAGATTCAAAGTCATATCCAGCCCGTGATCAGTTATTTCCACAAGTGAGTCAGCGTGATCTGAATCTTGATACAACTGGTGACGGTTTAGCTGATACCGTTGCTGAAGATATTTATACAATCCATAAAATTGACTTAGAGCCAATTCGAGAAGAGCGTTCACGTGAATCAATTGCCGCTGCTGTGCAATGGCAGGCCTCAGATGATTTAGAAATAACCGCTGATCTCATATTTACTTCTTATGATAATACTTCTATTCGTAACCGTGTGGCGCCAGTATTTAGTGGAGCCTTTGACAATGGCGTGTTAGATGCTAGTAAAATTCATATTGATGATAACAACACGTTACAGTCAATTGAAAAAGGGGCCTTTCTTGGTGATCAGGAAATGACGGTACAATTTATTCCATTTTTATTTGCTAATAAAACCGAATCAACGGTAGCGGGGATCAATTTTGCATATAATATCACACCAGATCTTACTATGGATGCTGATTTTCACTATTCAGGCGTTGATTATGAGCAAGACTTAGATTTACCAATATTATTACAAAATATCCCTGCAAGTCAGGTTAGCTTCAATAATGGAAATGGTTTATATAACGTTGACTTAGGTGAAGTACCACTCGATAAATATCGTTTAAAACAGGGTACTGGTTTAATCCGAGATATTTTCTTAGATGGTGAACAGTTTGGTGCAAGATTCGATTTTGTCCTAACACTTGACAATGGTTGGTTAGAATCAATTGATTTTGGTGTACGTTGGACAAGCGAAGAGATGGACTCTGTACGTACCAATATAAAAAGTCAAACGACTGAGTTTACTGATGAAGAGCTAGAAGATATTTCAATTGCGGGTATAGATCAAGCTGATACTTCGCCGTATAATTTTTACCCGGATGACAATGTTTTTTCTGAGTTCCCAGTTGGCGACTTAGATGTATTTTACGACGCCATTCCAAATTTAGGTAAACGTATAGATTTAGGTGTTGATCCAGCCACTTCATTTGCTTATCAAGAGGATGTACTTGCTGTTTATGCAGAAGGTAACGTAGCAGGTTCAATTAATAATATGGACTATAGTGCTAATTTTGGTGTACGCGCAGTTTATGTTGATTTTTCCGGTCAAGGTGCTCGTGTTGAAACAAATGGAGAGTTAACGCCAACATCTACCTCGAATGATTATATTGAATTACTACCAAGCGCTAACTTTAACTTAGATATCACTGAAAATTTAGTATGGCGTATAGCCGCGGCTAAGGTAATGTCACGTCCTAATCCATCTGACTTGGTTCCGCGTGAGGCGGCTAACCAGCCAAGTGGTGTTGGTGATATTCCAACTGGGCAGCGTGGTAATGCTGAGTTAGATCCAACAATTTCATACATCTTTGATACAACGTTTGCCTATTATAACGATACCGAAGGTGCCTATGTTGCAAGCTTTTTCTATAAAGATGTGAATGACTTTATTTTTCCAATCACAACTCAAGAAACTTTACCTGGCTACGGGGATCAGATCTATGATGTGCGTAAACCTGAAAACTATTCTGATGGTGATGTCCTAGGTTTTGAACTTGGTTTCAATCAACCATTTTTGTTCTTACCTGCACCATTTGATGGCTTTGGTTTACAAGCAAATTTCACTTATTCTGATAGTAGCTTTGATGAAAATGTAGGGGACAATGGTTACGGTTTCCCTGGTTCATCGAAAAATAACTTTAACTCAGTTTTATATTTCGAGAAAGGTGACTTCGGCGTTCGTTTAAGCTACATATATCGTGATGCATACTTCCGCAACTTGCCTGGGCAAGGTGCTCAAGCTAAAAATGCAACACCACTATGGAGTGGCGATGATGAACGTATTAACATTAACGCAAGTTACGACATTAATGAGCATTTCACTATTTTTGCTGATGTTAATAACTTAACCGAGGAAGGACGTCGTGACTTCTACTTAGAAGAATCAATATTCAATGGTTCTTTCAGACGTGAACGTACTGTAACTGTTGGTATAACAGCTCGTTTATAACGTTATCATAGCAGGCAAGTAAACCTTGCCTGCTAGTTTTTTTTCCGTTTATTCAAGAGTGTTAACCTCAATGAAATATTTAATTCATGTATTTATAGCAACATGCTTGCTGAGCCAAAGTAACCAACTTTTAGCCAATTCGAATATTCAAGGCAAAATCAAAAATGTTCAACCAAATATTATTATAGTGATGACTGACGACCAGGGCTATGGTGATTTTGGCATGCACAATAACCCCATTGTTAATACTCCCAACATTGAAAAGTTAGCTTCACAAAGCCAGCGTTTTACTAACTTTCATGTAGATCCTACGTGTTCACCAACCCGTGCGGCATTAATGAGTGGTCAGTATTCATTACGTGCAGGTGTTTGGCATACAGTAATGGGACGTCACATGTTGTCTGACCAACATCGTATTCTTCCAGAGTTATTGAAAGATAGTGGTTATAACACGGCCATGATCGGCAAATGGCATTTGGGTGATAACTATCCATTTCGTCCACAAGATCAAGGTTTCGACCATGTTTTAAATCATGGCGGTGGCGGTGTTGGTCAAGCGCCTGATTATTGGGAAAATGATCAGTTCGATGACACCTATTTCCTTAATGGTAAAGAAAAAAAATACAATGGTTTTGCCACCGACGTTTGGTTTGATGAAGCAATAGACTTTATTCATGAACAGTCAACTAAAGATGCGCCATTTTTTTTATATTTAGCTACCAATGCGCCACATGTTCCGTGGCGAGCACCCGAAAAGTACATTGAACCTTATCGCGATTTAGGACTTAAAGGTGATTTAGCTAAATTTTACGGCATGATCACCAATATCGATGATAATCTCGCACGTCTGCGTCAATCAATGAGAGATAATAAAATTGAAGATAATACTATTTTCATTTTTATGACTGATAATGGCTCTTCAATGGCTACAAAAAGTAATGGAGAACCTCTTACCGAGCTTTCTAATGATGTTAAGTTAGCGATTGAAGCCAAGACAGGAAAAAAACTTAATACCTTAAATAATTACATGCGAGATGGTAAAGGATCTACCTATGATGGTGGTCACCGCGTACCATTTTTCATTCGTTGGCCAAATGGTAACTTAGGCCAACCAGGTGAATTTAATGACTTAACCGCCCATGTTGACCTTCTGCCCACGGTACTTGATTTAGCCGGCATAGATGCCAAAAGGATCGATACTGACGGTATTTCACTGCTTCCTTTATTAAAAAATGGAACCGCATTACCTGATAGAACTATGGTCGTTACTAATCAACGAGTTTTACACCCAAATCCGCAACGGCCCTATGCTGTTATGCAAGGTAATTGGCGATATGTTCATGCTCAGCAAGAAGATGGCGTTGAATTATTTGATTTATCAACCGATCCTGGGCAGCAAAACGATATAAGCGAACAGTATCCAAAACGTGTTAACACAATGGCTAAAGCTTATGATAAGTGGTGGCTTCACGTAACTGGCAAAGGTACTCCAACCACACGCCCAATTATTGGCTCTGAACATGAGAATCCTTCAAGGTTAACGGGCATGGATTGGTTATCACCTAACACAGAGCAAGTGCCATGGTGGCCAGGCTTTGGCGATGACAAATGGGGAAAAGGTCATGGTTGGGTTGGTAATGAAAATAAATTTATGGTGTCACCTTGGGCATTAAAAGTAGCCGAAAAAGGCAATTACATCATTACACTTTACTTACACGATATTCCAGCGAAAAAAGTTATCCCCAAACAATATGCTCATTTACAACTTAATAGTGACGTTACAACTTTGCCAATTGCTAAAGGTGCAACATCCATCACTTTTAATGTGACTTTACCAGCAAGTGATTTGAATATTAGAGCTTGGTTTGATGATCAAAGTGACAATAGCGGTTTAGATAACGGCCTAGCAGCGTTTTATATGTATGTAGAAAAATTATAGATCAATTGCAAAAAAAACATCGTGTGGGGGGCAAGTGAATTGTCGTTCACACGTATAAATAACAATGACAAAGTAATTAGAGTAAACAAGATATCCATGAATAAATTTAATTTTGCTGTGAAAGTGTTTATTACTTTCCTAAGAAATTCAGATATATCGATCGCCACAAACTAATAAAGCAGTAACTGTGGCAATGATTGAACACAAAGGAGGTGATTACAATAAACCGTAACTGAAAACTAACTCTTGGCTCGGAGCGCTTTAATAGCCCGGTAAACATAATAACTAATGCTAATAGATAGATAAAAACCAAAATCAAATGGTAGCTACGCCAATAATGTTGGCTGACGATTAACGTTATAATAAATATGGTTACGGCAAGTAACATTAAAAAACCGGATGCTGATTGCCTTTAGCTTTAATACTAATAAAAGGCGGTGGTGTAGTCATGTTAAGCCACAAATGTTAACGATACAGAAGTCGTTTGCTCGGTGTTTAGTAAAATAATAAACACCAAGGCGAATAAAGCCTAATTGAATATACCGATATAAGCGGTAAAGGAATAGTTAACATGCCAGAGATGTCCTAAAAGTCAATGACCATTAAAGTAAAAATAAGTAGGTAGATGAGGTTTTATTTACTTAATTTGGATAGATTGTGTGTGGCAGGTAAAGGGTTGAGGCATTTTTTATCATTAGATAATTTTCTTTGTGCGCAATATAGAAAAAAGTCTTAAATGAGACTTTAATTTTCCGTTTATATAGCTGAAATAAATTAGCACTTCTATGGCGTTTTGGGGGCGAAAGCGCCTTAGATTTAATACTCTAAATTTGTTTGGTACTTGAATGCTTCCAATGTCCGCTTTTGGGATTTTAGACCTAACTGCACGCAAAAAAATTAGACGAAATTTCAGCTGTAAATGGATGTGAGTATTTAAATCAAAACTACCGCTTTCGGCTCACAGTTGCCAATAGCAGCATTAAACTTAACGTCAGCTTATAGGTGTGATGCAGAAGCTTTGATTTTATCACTCGAAGCTTCCCCTTAGCGCACCATTTTTGACATGGGGTGATCTTTGATGAATTTTAATAATTAAAATATTCTTGGAATGATTGCTAAGGGCAGTAGCTGCCACCAAGTGATCTTAATTTATGTGGCAAACCTAATGTTATTCAGTGGTCACACTAAGTGTTATTAGATGGCAGTGTTGGATGATAATGACTGGCAGTTCTGATGTAATTGGGTGGTTCAACTAATGTAATTGTCCAGTTTAGTTTTGTTTGAACAAAACAATCGTCACTTAAATGGTTACATAATAAACAAAATTAGATTATATTTAAATTGTTATCGCTTAGCGATCTTGCCCAATATGTGGCCCTTCTTTTAGTAATTATAGTTAATACTATTTATTACCATGCAAAATAATAACAGTAATATGGAATTATTTGCTCAAAAAATTTAAATAATAATTTTTCTTTTATACAACAGAAATTTATTATTAAAAAACTCTTCTGCCTAGTCATTTTTAAATTTCTGTGTGCAGACAAAAATAATAGAATTTTTATAGCATTATGTACGTGCTTTAAGTGCGGCATATACCATAGAAAGTAACGATGATGTGAATCATATTCACAATTTTAACATCGCTACGGATATGGTGTCATTGCGGTTCAATTTTAAGTGAGAAGCTAAAAAAATTGAGTTACAACATAAATTCTAAGAAATTTGACTGATTAACACTGTGCTTTTAACTGCTGTTCAAGTTATTTTTCCATTAAATATCGGTACGTATTAGAACGCTATCGAATTAGCAAAATAACTCTCATATATTTGCTACTAAAAAAAGTTTTTTTCATTTGTTTATTTTGATCTTTTAGATAGAGACGTAAACAGCTTTCTCTCCGAAAACCTCATCCTTAAGGCGTTTTCGTAATCTTTTATTAAATCAAATTGAATAAAAAAATATGATTTTTCACAAAATCAGCTGCTAGCCAAGTCAAAAGAACAGCCATATATTTACAGATAAAAAACTTAACTGAATAACTTCATCATTCAATAGGCGGCAGGCCTTAATCTTGCTCAACACTTAACATTTTTTGGCACATGAATGAACCAAGAAACAGCAACAATTTTTTATATAAACTAATTATAGGAGGATTTTCGTATGAAAAATCCAAAGAGAAATTATGGCTTCGGTAGGAGCTTAAAATACGCTGCTAAAAACGTGTTATCTGAATATTTAGGTGACCGCTTTTCAACAATAGCGAGTCATTGCCATCGCTTTAATTTATTTGCTGATTTTTGCAAAAAATACAACACTAACAATTCTGTTTTTATAACTCAGGACTTGTTTGAGAACTATGCATTTTTAATTCAAAAACGTGTGTTCGTTGGAGATTTAAGTACACATTACGGTCACAACCTCATAAGCAGCGTAAACGTAGTAATGCACGCATTTCGTCGTGATAAGAAAATTTGGTTTAGCCCTAAGAAGTTGTTTGGACCACGCTGCCATATTCGTAAAGTTGCGCCCAACATGTCCCTGGGCGATGTGAAGTCAGCATGTAAAAAGATTAATGCTGAAGCAGATACAAATATAGCTCTGTTGATTTGGTTAGCACGTATCCTCGGTTTACGCCTACGTGAGGCTATCTTAATTGATGCAAAAAAAGCATTAAAGCAAGCTCGTAAAAATGGTTTTGTTGATATTCGTCGTGGAACGAAAGGCGGAAGAGGACGGAAAGTTGAGCGTTTGATTGGCTCAAACAAACGTATTGTTTTTGCTCTTGAATTAGCTGTTATTAGTCAAGAAAAGCGTAAATCGTTTATTCCTGATGATGAAAAATTGATCACTTTTTATCGACGTATTCATAAAGTAGCATTGCCGATTTTAAAAGAATTTAATATCAATAAAATTCATGATCTTCGTGCAGCATTTGCATGTGATGAGTATAAATATGAGTTTGGTGTTGATGCCCCTGTTATCTCCGGTGAAACGATCAAAAAAACACAAGAGGTAAAAGAAAAGTTGAAGATAATCAGCAAAAAGCTAGGCCATAATCGTGAGTACATTATTGATAGTTACTGCGGGAGTTAAGTTATGGGAAATTTAACATTTGAACAAAAGAAAATGACAAGTTTTCTAGGTAAACGCCTTACAGGCTCATCAATTACCATCAAAAATCACCATAAACGAGCGTTAATAATTTCTACTAAGATTTATGAACGCTTTGGCGCTCATGTGTATCAGTATCAGCAGAAACATTTATTGTGGTTTTTAACCGTACATGTAAAAAATCATGCACATGGTACTCGTTACAATTATTGTTTGACACTAATAAAAATCATTAGTTTAAATCAAAAAATGGCTTGTTGGGAGCATGTACTGAAGAAGAGGCTATGAAGAAAAAACTTTGAATCAATCACTTATTATGTGATTGGTTTTCGCCACTTTAATAATAAAGCACTTTGATAAAACTATAGGAATTCAAAATGAAAACACTTTTCACTTGGTTTAATACTTTGTTCAATAATCGTAGGTTTTTAAAGAGAGAACGTCTCAATTCTCATTTGCCTTGGGTTGTTTCGTTGAGCTTAGGCCCTAAAAATGATGTGGATGATATGTTTTTTGAAAATAAACCTTGTATAGATAAAGCTCAAAAATACCTACCTTTTAATGATAAAGAATTTGAACAATGGGTTAAACCCTCTATTGAACATATTGCAAATCATTATCTCTATTTGCCCAATGACAAAGAGCACTATTGCAAGCCAGGCGGGGCATTTGAGAATTCAATTAATAGTGCAATGTATGCAGCTATGTTGATAAATACTCAGACCCATGATCTTTACAATAAAATAGATGGGGAATACCGAAATCAATATAAAACAACTTGTCCTTTGGCTGTTTTTTTATTCGCATTAATACAATATACAGGTAGAGCATTATCTGATTATAAAGTCTTAGCTTGTGATAAAAGAGGAGTTGTTAATAATAGTATAACAGCATGGAACCCAGTAAAAGAAACGCTCTATGATTGGGTTAAGGTCAATGGAGTGAAATATTACATCAAACAGGATAACTCTGACGGGAAAGGTGATGAACATAAAATATACATTTATAAGTTTGTATTTAAATTCGATAATATAATAAAAACTTTTCAGTATTCAGAGTTATTAGATATGCAACTTTCCCAAATGCTCAGTAATGATGATGATCAATTAACCCGTAAGTTATTGAAATTAGTTGAAGAAGGAAATAAAAAGTCACAAGATTACTACTTAAATGTAGTCGCTCAAATTTAAGCTGACAAGACACCCATAAAAACGGGTAACTGTAAGATCAGGTCTGAGCTTACAGTTACGTCTGCTTTCGCTAATACTTAAAACTTTTAGGGGGGCGGTGCAAAATGTAATTGGCTGGCCAGGCTATATGAAATTAAGTGCTCTTGATCGTAGATATTTGTCTAGTCTGACCAAGAAAGCTACATCATTACTATAATGTAGCTTCATCAAATGCCGTACTTTTATAATCATTACTTTGTGCAATTAATTTAGCGGCGATTATTGTTAAATGTTTTTAGTCAATTCTAACGCCATTGATTAATGAAGAGCCTTCTAAAGAGTCTTTTATATCGTAAGTTTTCCCTGCAAAATAGCCTTCTTTTATATGGTAATGAGCATTATATTTACCTCTGTAAACGAAACTATATCCATCTAAATTTACAGTCATGAACTCAAAAAAAATTTTATTCAAAACAGTCCCAAAGATGTTTGACCTCAAATCATTATATGTTCGGCCATACTTTTCAACATTACCAGACCATGGGTTTGGGCTTTTAATATCAATAAACCAAGCTGTTTGGTTTTTATTATCAGTCATATGGCTAAATTGTTCTTCTGAAAAAAGGTTGTTCATTTTATCAGCTTTTATTAAAGGTGTTAGGTTTAGGGTGATTTCTAGAGCTGTGGGTAATTTAAGATCAGTTTTATTATCACTTTTAATGCCTAGCCATAACTTGATTTTATTAGTATCAATTGCTGTGTAGCCATCAATACAGCCTAGTTCACAGATAACATCATAGTTTAATTTAGTAAAAAACATTTTAATCAACTCTAATGTTTTTTGTCTACTCATCATTGTAACTTCAGTATCAGTCAATCCAATAGTTAGCCTACTTGGAACATAATAGGTAGTTGAATTTATTGGAATTACACTGGCACTAGAATCTCCTAAAGCTAAAGCAATAACCCCTATAGCCGCAGCAGTGCCAATAGAAGAACTGCCTTTATATGCTTGTTCCCAAATAACGGAGTATGCTAATAAATCAATTGATGTAGTAACTGAATTTTCTAATGTAGCTTTAAATTTAGGGCTCAAGCTACCTGAACCCATTGATATCTTGAGATTTAGAGAGAAGTCTTTTAATTCAATGTAGCTTAATGCTTTTTTAAACTGGTATGTTAATTTTATTTCTTCTTCAGCAGTGAGCTGTTTTATAATTTTACGCTCATTTATGGAATCCTTTTCTTTCACATAATCAAGCGTTGTTTTACAGCCAGTTGAAGATACCAATGTAGTCAGTAAAACTACTAATAATCTTGAGTTGCTAAACATAACTTTAATTTCCTTGTTAAAACATTAATTTTCCATAATTCCATTGGGTGACAAGTTTTACTGCTCAAAAATACCACTGTCAAATTTTTTAATAAATCTGAATTTTTCTGATACTAATGATTTATACCAATATAAACGTAGTTAATGTCAAACAAATTAATGGTTTATATAAGTATTTGTTGACAACCCTTTATGCCTGAAGCAATCTTTGTGTTTCATAATATATATTCATATGCATTTTTGTTTTGTTATATTTATTAGTGCTATTTTACTTTTATAAAGTAAATACAAGGATGGATTAATTGACAGTGAAGTTTTATAACGAAAATGCTATAGGTTTAGCACAACAATACCTTTCAAAGTCATTTGATGAGGTACATCAAAGTTGGTCTCAATTTTTACCTGCTATTATTGAAAACCCCAATGCGCGTATTCTTGATTTAGGCGCTGGTTCTGGTCGAGATTCTAAATATCTTGCAGAATTATCAATAGAAAAACATAACACACAAAATAATATCCATATTTATGCTGTTGAACCAGCAAATGACCTAGCAGCAGTTGGTAAAAAAACGACTCAAAACTTCAATGTAAAATGGTTTGAAGATTATCTCCCCGCGCTAAATGTTATTACCAAACAAGAAGTCAGTTTTGACTTAATACTGCTTAGCGCGGTGTGGATGCACATTCCACCCAACGAACGTGCACGCTCAATACGTAAATTGGCTAACCTGCTTAAACCCGGCGGAAAACTCGTTATTTCGCTTCGTCACGGACATACCGACGAAGAGCGCACAAAACGTAAAATGCATACAGTGTGCGCTGATGAATTAAAGCAGCTGGCAACCGATGTTGGATTATTCACTAAATTAGAAACCCAAAAAGAAGACGATAAACTCGGGAGAAATCACGTGTCTTGGCAAACCGTAGTATTACAAATGCCAGACGATGGCACGGGTGCTTTTCCATTTATCCGCCACGTAGCGTTAAACGATGGTAAATCTGCCACCCATAAACTTGCCTTACTTAGAGTATTACTGCGTATTGCCGATGGTCATGCAGGCGCAGTGCTAAGGCGAGAGTCATCAGGATCTGGTAGCACAATGGGCGACCGCGTTATTTTACCCGTAGGACTAGTCGCGCTGTATTGGTGTCACCAATATAAAGACTTAATTGATAGCCATAAGCTATTTCAAACACCGAATAAAAGCCCCAACATGGGTTTTATGAAAGCTAATGGTTGGCAGAAATTAACTCATCGCAGCGCGTCAGATTATCGTATTGGCAATTTATTTACCGGTGACGATGCCAAAGCACTACATAAAACACTTTCTGCGGCCGTGCATAATATTAGAGATTTACCTTGTAAATACATAACGCTCCCCAATAGTGACAACACCGTATTTGAAGTAACAAGCAAAACAGTAAAAGCCAAAGACAGCATATTTCTTGATTTACAAACCCTTGAGCAGAGGGGTGAATTTTCACTCCCCGAATCAACTTGGTTGGCGTTTAATCGCTACGCGTGTTGGATAGAACCGGTACTGGTTAGCGAGTGGGTAAAAACCATGGCAAGTTACTCAGGCAATAGCCAGTATAAATCACCAGAAAATCAATATCACTTATACCAAGCATTAAATTGGGAAGAGCCTAAACGCACAACTATTGAGGTGCGTAAACGCTTTGAAGAACTGCAAAATACACTTCCTAAAAGTGAACGAATAAATTGTATATGGTCGAATAAATCATTAAATAATAAATACGACATTGATCACAGCATGCCATTTTCTCGTTGGCCAAATAACGATTTATGGAACTTGCTACCAACCGATAGCCAAGTGAATAATCAAAAGAGTGAGCGTCTGCCAACAGAGCACAAGTTAAAGCAGGCAAAAGAAAGAATACAGCACTGGTGGCAAACAGCTTGGCTTGATGAATCTGTGGCAACTAAGATAACAGGCTTATTTGATAATAACAGGACAAACGAACAACAACGCTTTTTCGCTGAAGCTAATATTGCACTACCGGGGTTAAGTTCAGATAACTCATCAATAGATGACTTGTTTGAATCCTTGGTTATGCAGCGAGGACGATTGAAAGAAATGCAGCAATTGAGAGAGTGGTAGCAGCACCACTTTTTAATAATAAAAATTAAAGGGAAAGTAATGACGTTTGAAGTATCTCAATATTTAAGTGACGCAATAACAAAGGAAGAGTTGGTTATGTGGTGATGAAGAAAGTGACAGAGAGACTGATTCGTTGTATCAAAATGGCTTTAGTGCAGAGTCGTTTGTTGATGTTATTGAAAACTCGAAAATCTGGGAGTCTTTATTAGAAAATGGTACGGAATAATGTTTTGTGTACCCCAAAGCGTACACAAAACAATAACGATTGTCTCTAGCCCTTTAAAGTAAGGAGGGTTTCATAATCGTGCCAGAGAATAGTAGCTTGGTTGCCTAAATTGTTATTTGTAGTGTTATGGTTGTCAATCATTTGATTTTACAAGCCTTTATCTTTTTTTGTTGTTTGTTAATGTTAAGTGATGA
>JBLHNB010000117.1:0-15359 GCA_047621305.1 Alteromonadaceae bacterium
TAAACACATAAAAGAAAAGCTAGGGTCAACCTTGTCATTGACGACTTCAATTTGTAAATTATATTTAGCCGCGATGACATCCCAATAAGCAAAACCAGAACCACCCAGTGTATCAACTCCGATCCGGATACCAGCATCAGCAATGGCTTTAAGATCCAGTACATTTTCTAGATCCGCAACGTAGCTCTCAACATAATCAATTTCTTTGTAATGCTCAGATTGGATCGCTAACGGGTAGCATACTCGCTTAACGTCAGTGAGTTTATTGAGGATGATTTCGTTGGCGCGGTTTTCAATAATCTTTGTTACATCGCCATCAGCCGGGCCACCGTGTGGTGGATTATATTTAATGCCACCATCTTCAGGTGGGTTATGCGATGGGGTAATAACAATACCGTCTGCTTGTGCAGCATGTTTAGCATTATAAGTTAATATTGCATGTGAGATCACGGGAGTCGGAGTAAACCCCGCATCTGATTGCACGCACACATCAACACCATTCGCCACGAGCACCTCAATAATTGAGATATTCGCAGGCTCAGATAATGCGTGAGTATCTTTACCAATAAATAAAGGCCCACTGATATTATTCGCCTGGCGGTATTCTGCGATTGCCTGACCAATAGCTAAAATATGATCTTCATTAAAAGAAGTGAGTAATGCATTGCCACGGTGGCCGGAGGTGCCAAAAGCCACTTTTTCTGCAACCTTAGCTACATCAGGTTTGTTTATATAGTAATGTGAAACAAGCGCGGGAATATTACATAAGTCGGAGTTTAATGCTTTTTGTCCGGCTCTAGGATGAATTGCCATGAGGATCCTTATAGTTAGCCAAGTTGAATTAAGAAGAATAATTATTAAAAGAATGCGTAATAACTATATAAGTTATCAACATTATACCTGCAATAGGTTAGTTGATGCATCTAACTTTCATTCGTAAGTCACAATAAAAAGGATAAACTGTGCAGTAAATTCAATTTTGTAGCGGTTATTTGCTCAGTACATACTATATGCATACGCTATGTGGTTATGATAAAATGTTCGTTTACAACCGACTATTTAGAGTTATCAATGGCTAAAACTGCTTCAGCATTGCATATCTTGGTTAAGCATCAAGATAAAGCATACGAGATCCTAGAGAAATTAGAGAAGGGCGAGAACTTTCAAAAGCTCGCTAAGTCGCACTCAATCTGCCCGTCAAAAAAACAAGGTGGTAGTTTAGGTGAATTTAGACAAGGCGCTATGGTACCTGCTTTCGATAAAGCTGTTTTTAACGGCGAAATTTTAGCTAACTTAGGTCCAATTAAAACCAAGTTTGGCTACCATCTTATCAAAGTTTTATATCGTACTTAATAGAAGCCTTGAATTTAATTGCTCAAAAAAAACCAGCTCACAAGTAGCTGGTTTTTTATTGTCTATATAAAGCTATATAACTTTTATAAACTGTATTCAAGGTCTACGCGAGCGAATAAAAATATGTTTGATTAGGTAAAAGAAAAACACAAGTCTCAGAGCAAAGACGTTTTATTCTTCCTATACTGGATAAGGTACTTTTAACCGTAAGATGCTGATATAAGGAAGACAATGGCCTCTTTATTTGATGTCGCTCGCAGAGTGATCACTAAACTTGAAATTGTAAGTCAAACCCTCCGTCTACGTAAAGTCCGCGGGGAGGAACCGAGCTATTCGCCCTCGTCGTTGCCTTTGTCGGATGTCGATACTCTTGTTGGAAAAACGGTGTTGATCAGCGGTGGGTCGCGGGGAATTGGTTTAGCTATTGCTACCGCGTGTGCTAAGGCTGGCGCGAATGTGGTTATTGCTGCAAAAACCACGGTCCCACACCCTAAATTACCGGGCACCATTTATACCGCAGCCGAGGCAATTAATCAGGCCGGTGCAGGGCGAGCAATGGCTATTCAGCTTGATGTGCGTGATGAAATAGCGGTGCAACGCGTGGTGGATGCAGCTGTGGCCGAGTTCGGTGGTATCGATATTTTAATCAACAATGCCAGTGCAATCCATCTGGATAAGATTGAACATACGCCCGTAAAAAAGTTTGATTTGATGTTTAGTATTAATGTCAGAGGAACATTTTTAATGACACAGGCTTGTTTGCCGCATCTGCGCCGTAGCCAACATGCTCACGTAGTGACCTTGTCTCCACCAATTAATCTAGACCCGAAGTGGTTTAAGCAATACGGGACATACACCACGTCGAAATATGCTATGTCATTATTGAGTCAGTCATTTTCCGAAGAGTTTGCCGCCGATGATATTGCCGTGAGTTCATTATGGCCGAAAACTGCTATCGCAACATCCGCGGTCGAAAACATGAGGGTGGGCAAATTGATTGAAGGCAGCTGCCGAAAACCAAGCATCATGGCGGATGCGTGTCTTGCTTTGATTAGTCAGTTACCTGCAGACCATCAGAATGGCTTTTATGTTGATGAAGATGTGTTGCGTGCACAAGGTGTTAAAGAATTCGATGCATACAGTTGCCATCCGGGTAAACCGTTACAGCGGGATTTGTTTCTGGATGATGACCCACAATAGCCGCTGGTAACTTAAGTACTCAAGCAGAGTGCTTATCATAATAAGTATAAAACTAAGGTGTAATATCGCACTTAACGGTTTGTCTGCTTATGAATAGCAACCTAACAATTTATCTACGCCAAAGGTAAGTTACCTATACACATAGCGGTTACTTACGTTTGGTTGAATACATAAATGGTTAGTTGAATATATAAATAAAGCTAACACCAAACTCCGCTGTCGTATTATCCGGTTCATAAAACTTATATAACGTGCCATTATCGTTAAATACAACCGAATTGGACTTTTCAACACGCCAGTATTTAATAAAGGGCTCAACAGCAAACTGCTGCGTTGTGAAACGTATTGATGATCTTAAACCATTACCCTTATTCTGTTGAAATTTGAACGTGGGTTTACCGACACTGCCTAAGTCCGTTGTGTTTGCACCATGAAAGAATAGATCATATTCAAATTTAAGCCCCATCGTCCATGTTTGGGTTAATAGAATATTATTAATTTCAATTCCAATGGGGCTATATAGGTAAGACTGCATACGTAAATACCCAACGTGGCCAGTCGTTGTTTTCATGCCTTGAGCGTCATCGATTAAATACTGGTAGCCTATACCTACAAATGGCAATACATTTACGCCCGAAGAAAGCTGGATTGAATCACTCACAATGCCTCGAACTTCAAAAATGAAATCGTCACTTCCCTTCAGTGAACCAGTACCATTTGAGGTATAATTCATATTACCATATTGAAAACTTCCATCGAGTTTCCAGGTGAGATCTCTTTTATAAGTAGAGACCGCAGCTCTTACGCCTAACATGGTCGCTTTATCTTGCATGATAAAGTTACCATCCATAGTTTCTTCGTAGCTATAATCAGAAACAAAAACACCAATTTCCGTGCCTGCGTAAGCTTTATTAGTGAATGATAGCAGTGTTGTAAATAATAATAGTAGTGCTGGGCTTAATGCCAATAGCAATGGGTTAAGAGGTTTCCCCTTGAATAATTGGTCTACACACTGAAGTTTGTTCTCTATACATGTAATTGGGCTAAGCATTTATTGTTGTAGTAATCCTAGTTTAGTCAAACAATGGCCCGTATCAATGTACGGCATTGTCGAATTGTAGCTCACACAGTCGCTGATACAAAGATGATGTTTCAAGAAGTGAGTAATGATCACCGGTTGCTACTATATGTCCTTGATCCATTACTAAGATGATGTCGGCATTGACCACGGTTGCCAGTCGATGGGCAATGATAAGCGTCGTTCGGTTGTGCATAAGTTTGTTTAACGCCGCCTGCACATGATACTCACTTTCGGCATCCAACGCGCTGGTTGCTTCGTCTAATAATAACACTTCCGGGTCTTTCAATATTGCGCGAGCAAGTGCGATACGTTGCTTTTGCCCACCAGATAAGCGAACCCCTTGTTCACCCAAAAAACTTTGATAACCTTCGGGTAACTGCAGAATAAATTCGTGAGCATGGGCGAGCTTAGCTGCAGCGATGACCTCATCGTCTGTTGCAGATGGTTTACCATAGCGAATGTTGTGCCAAACATCTGAGCTAAACAGGATGGGGTGTTGTGGCACCATACCCATACGCTCTCTCACGGTCGTAAGATCGAGTGCCGTAATGTCTTCGCCATTAAATATGACGTTACCGCGCTGCGGATCATAAAAACGTTGCAACAATTCAAATACAGTCGTTTTACCCGCCCCGGAAGGTCCTACAAGTGCAATCACTTTACCTCTTGGTATCAGTAAGTTAATTGATTTCAGGGCTGCAACTGCGGGTCTTGATGGATAATAAAAATCGACATTATCGAATTGGATCACTGTCTCATGCTCGTTTGCCATGTTCCTGGGGGAAGAGGGGGCTTGGATCATACTTTTAACTTTGAGCAATTCTAATAAACGAGACGCGGATCCTGCAGCCCGTTGAAGTTCACCGTAAACTTCTGAGATGGTGGCTACCGACATTGCTACCATAATGGCATAAAAAACAAAGGCACCTAATTCCCCACCACTCATTTTACCAGCGAGTACGTCCATTCCGCCAACCCATAACATGGCACTGATAGCACCAAAGGTTAAAAATATGACCACTGCAATAAGCAATGAGCGCTGCTTTATTCTATGCTTTGCAACCACAAATGCTTTTTCAACTTCATCATTAAATGACTGTTGTTCTTTGTCTTCGTGAGTGTAACTTTGCACTACTTTAATATTTTGTATTATTTCACCTGCATAGGTGCCAATATCGGCTATCGCATCCTGACTGCTAGCTGCAAGACTGCGCACTTTTCTGCCAAAGACTAATATCGGCACCAAAATAAACGGAACACTCGCAATCACCCATAACGTTAGCTGCAAGTTAGTGATGAGCAACATGATTATACCGCCAATGAGCATAAGCGTACTGCGCAGCGCCATTGAAAATGAAGAACCAATGATTGATTGCAGTAATGCGGTGTCTGTAGTCAAACGTGACATGATTTCACCGCTACGGTTTTCTTCAAAGTAACTTGGGTGTAACCTAATAACTTGCTTGAAAACGGCTTTGCGTATATCGGCACTGACGCGTTCGCCTAGCCAGGACATTAAATAGAAACGGCTAAATGTGCCCACTGCAAGTAAACTTATCAGGCCAATCAAGCCAAATATAGCGGTACGTAATTGTGCTCCCGAGCCAGCAATGAAACCGTTATCGATAACAAACTTAACCCCTTGGCCGAGTGACAAATTAACGCCAGCAGTTAACAGCAAAGCAAGTAGGGCACTTACAACCATGAATTTATAGGGCCGGATAAAGGAAAATATGGGTAACATACTCTGAAATGCTTGAGAATTATGAGTATCCGATGATTGCTCGCGGTCCATTGTAGCCTCTGATTATTATGAGCTGAATATATTAAATGGTTGTAAAACAGACAAATTCAAGACTAAATGACATTTAAGGCTATATTAAAAGTATGCTTATAGATGCAATAATATAGCGGAGGCACTAATTACAGTAGGTGTTGTCATACTCTAAGCCAATAAAATAAAACACAAGAAAGAGATTTTAAATTATGTTTAAAGCACTTCATAACTTATTCACCGAACTGGTCAGTGATAGCATTAATGTTAAAACTGTGGATGTTGACACTATTCACCTGGCGATGGCATCTTTGCTTTGTGAAGTTGCAAATGCAGACTATGAGCAAGATCCACGAGAAGAAGCAGCCAAGCTTCATTTATTGCAGCAGCTATTTGATATAGGCCCACAAAAAGCGGTTGAATTACTTGAACGAGCAAAAGCATATTGCAAACGTGCAGTATCGGTATATGAATTCACCTCAAAACTTCGTGATTCTGATTATCAGCATCGGATAGTCTTAATTGAAGCGATGTGGCAAGTTGCCTATGCAGATGGTGAAATAGATCGACATGAAGAAGCCCTGATCCGAAAAGTGGCAGACTTGACCTATGTTGAGCATAAAGATTTTATCAGAGCAAAGCATGCAGCTGAGATGCACAGTAAAGAGATATAATGAAACAACGTTGTAGTTGGCCTGGCAAAATTCCTATCTATATTGATTATCATGATAGTGAATGGGGCATTCCTGTGCATGATGATAATCATCTATTTGAACTTATTTGTCTTGAGGGCCAGCAGGCCGGTTTAAGTTGGATTACAGTTCTGAAGAAACGGGCGCATTATCGCCAAGCTTTCTTTAATTTCGATCCCATTACCGTTGCGGGCATGACAGATGAAACAGTGGAGACACTGCTACTTGACGCAAATCTTATTCGTAATCGTCTTAAATTATATTCAATTAGAAATAACGCGAGTGCATTTTTGGCTGTACAGCAAGAGTTCGGTAGTTTTGACCGTTATATTTGGGCATTCGTTAATGGGAATACAATTCAAAATAACTGGTCAACGTCGTCAGATGTTCCGGCGAGTACAGAGCAAAGTTTGACGATGTCTAAAGATTTAAAGAAGCGAGGTTTTAAATTTATCGGCAGTACTATTTGTTATGCATTTATGCAATCGGCTGGTTTAGTCAACGATCATGTTGAAGCTTGTTTCAGGCATCGAGAATGTCAGTGATCCACACTTATAAAAACCGATGGTTTTATATGTGTGGATATATTTGATTTCGGCATATTTTGGATAAAATATGATGAAATCATTTATATGCTTATCATATACTTTATGTTAAATAACCCAAGTGTTAAATAGATACAATCATTCAGCTACCATTTTCCAATTGAAAGAGTAGAACTATATTAAAAAGGCATGTGTATAGACTCTTAGAATACCCTATTTAACATAATATACATTATGCGCAGTCTTATATGGGGTCTGTATTGGGGGGTTATTTAGGATTGATATCAAAACCGTTTGCCCAGGCATTGATTCTGATATCATAAATGCCTTGCCGGTTCATCAATTTGGTATCAATTAACCGTGCGCTACGTGAAATCTGAAAAGTTTTGCCAGTATTGATACTGCAGATTTTACACAGCGCGCGTTGTATTTAGCTAGTTTGATTATTAATTTATTTTACCTGACTTCAATTGTTCCAGCTCTTTCAAGCATGCGAATATTTTGGCATATCCAATGAAAGCCTCTTCATCACCATCTAGTCCACGCGCCGCTATGTAAAATCTGAAACTTTTACTAATCTAATTACCCGTTAAATTTATTCAACACTCGTGGCTGATATTCAAACTTCATCGGTTCTGTAATTACTATGAATATATCGCGTTGATTGTAGCTATGGTTGAGCTCTGGAAACTTTGAATCCTGGTTGGTGTTTATATCGCTCAGAGTTAGACTGCTACTTTGTTACTTTACTCGTTTTAACATCGGTATTACCGCTGATTGATACTACAATCTTCTCTGATGCTTTCATTTAATTGGGTATTTATAAGCGTAGCTAAATTAAACTTACTTAGTGGGATGTTGATTATTGGTTTATATATTACGTAGAGATACGTTTAAATGGCAGTTTTATTGCGCTTATTGTTAATTAGTCACTAATAAGTGTCGATTTTACGGGGACTGATTATAACTGTATGTATATACAGTTACTTGTGGTGTACGGTAAAATTGAGACTTTTAATGGGGATTTATAAAATTTGAGTGCAAGCGCCCTATCCTATTTAACGGTGCCAGGATGCCTACAGCTTAGCCATTGTGTACTTTTAAGCTCCCGCAATATCGTGGGAGTATAGGCAATGACAATCAAACTCGTTTCAATATCCTGTACAAACAACGCCTTAATGAATACAGTTCTTAGCTGAATACCAATACATGTATAAAATCATCTATTGCACCATCCATTAAGCACAATTATGTTTAGTAAAATTATAGTTGCTAATATTTAAATACTAAAAAAGTATAGATTAGGTTTCAGTGTGCTCAACGTCGCATTCATATGTTGCTGATTGTATTAATATTATTTTTTATTATTAATCACCGGAGTTTTATATGGCATGCAATTGTTGTGGTAACAGGCTAAATAGCGGAATGATTCATAAAAAAGACCCGGTAACAGGTAAAAAATTCAAATCCTGCCCTCACTGTTCAGCAGCTAATGAAAATGAACATGTATTTCACCCTTATCCCGGTACTTTTGGTAAAACACCTGCTCGTGTTACAGCAAAGAATCCTGATGGTGATCAAAGTTACTGCAATGATTGCCGAAGACTAGATAAAGGTGAACTATCGCACACTTATAAAAAAGGTAAGTCATGTCAAACACTTGTGTAGTAATCTAATATAGGGAGTTAGCCCCCGTAAGACAGTACGGGTACTATAAATTTAAATTCATCGCATCGCTTTAATAAGCTAATATTTAGACAAGAGCACACTATTAAAGATAGCGTACTCTTAAACACGCCCCATTTTCGACAAACAGTAAGAAGTATCATGGAAGTATTTGGATTAAAGATTGATGTTGTACAGGCCTTATCAAGTGCGATTGGAACCATTTTTGCCGCATTTGTAACACTTTTATTTATATTCGCTACAAAAAAACTATCAAAGCTGGGAGATATTGCAGCTAATTTTAAAGATCGTAATAAATTAAAGGAAATAGAAAATGCTAAAAGCGAAGGAAAAATTGACGGTGAGCATAATGCAATATCAAAAAGTTTAGACATTGCCAAAATAAAAGCTATTGGCGAAAGAAGTGTTGCATATGAATATCACAACAGAAAAGAAGATTTAAAAAAGTTAGAACTGTTTACAGCTAAAGTTGATGAGCTAACAGTTCTGTGTAAGGCTCAAAGTGATAATGATGCAAACATAAATGGCGATAACATACAAAATAGTGCAACTGATATCTTAAGGTTATCATCTGAAATAAGAGCATTATTTGAAGTTAACCTTAGAGTTTATAATTGTGATGATTTTGAAAGCAATTATATTGAATGGATAAATTTCTGCATCGTAAGCTCGCTTATTGATCATGACAATTATATCGATAGGATGATTAAAGAAGAAAAACCTAATGATATGGAAAGGATATTTAAAGAATATAACGCAATGAATAACAGGTTAAATCATGATATTCAAAAAACATATAATGAATTGAGAAATTCATTTTATGAAATTAGTAATAAGATAAGGCAATAATTCACTTCGCATAATGCGGATTATGTCTAAATACCACTTCGTGACCTGCTTGCCTGCGCCAGTATCGCAAGCAGGTAAATATTCAACATAATCACGTCTCTATTATGCGCAGTCTTGTGTGAGGGCTGAATTGAGGGTTATTTAGGATTGGTATCAAAACCGTTTGTCCATGCATTGATTCTGATATCAAAAATGCCTTGCCGGTTCATCAATTTGATACCAATTAACTGTGCGCTGTGTGAAATCTGAAAAGTTTAGCCAGTATTGCTAGAGCAGATTTTCCACAGCACGCGTTGCATATATGAATGTGTCGCGTTGATTGTAGCTCAGGTTGCGTTTATTGTTAATTAGTCACTAATAAGTGTCGATTTTACGGGGAACGTATTTTAACTGTATATGCACACAGCATTCTTTAAGGCTCTTTAAAATGGAGACTTTTAACGGGTATTTACAAATTTTTGATATAAGCGCCCTATCCTTTTAGCTGTTGTCAGGATAAGTACAGCTTAAATCATCGTATACAAATGAAATCTAGAAGGTCAAACGGGGGGGTGATGAATACCATGATTTATCCTAGATGGTCATCTTAATAAACTTACTTTTATATTGTCTAATTCCTTACTAAACGATTCAAAAACTGATTCTTTTGTATAGATAACATATAATTCATTAGCAATTCTAGCTAAGGGCAAGTCTTCCAAGCTGTCCGTATAAAACCGTAACCAACTAAATTTAATGTTATTGGTTACCATGTCGCTGACTACAGCTACCTTCTTAGCTTCACCAAGCAACTCTATATAGCTTCCATCAGCGAAATTAGAGAATAGAACATGATCAAACTTATCAATGAAAGGTAAAAATTTCCCATAAATGTCAGGCGCAGCGGACGCAAGAATATTTATTCCGGGTTGTTCTAAATATGTCATTACTACTTTATTGGTAAATATCGATAGATACCTTGAAAAAATAAATCCAATTAAATTCCAATATTTACTTTCATTTTGAATTGCTATTAATCTTTTTTTGAATTCGTACCTACCTATAGAACTAACACATCGCTTATAATACAATCGAGAAATAGGTAGGAAAGTAAATATATGAAAGGGTGAGAAAACAAGCGTAAATACAACCCAATGTCTAAAAGAATTAACTTTTATTAAAGTTAAATCAAGATCATAAATTGATACCATCTATTTTACATCCATAGCCCATGGACATCTTATTAAAAGCTTGGAGTACAGTGTAAAATCTGCGTTGTGGATAGGATTAGAAAATGTTGTAGTTAATACGGCAGACTTAACATTACAGCTATCGTTGATACTTGTAATATAATCCAAAACGTCAAGCATAGTATTTCCACTATCTACTGCATCATCTACAACTAGAACCTTGCATCCCTTTTTGCTCAAACAATCAATATCACCAGAAATTAGGGTTACATCTGAAGCGCATCTTTTTATTTCGTTATGTTTAAATTTATTCTCTTGGTAGTACACTTCAATAACCCTGAGAAAATCTAATGAAAACACAGGTAAATATTTTAATAAATTAATAAGTTTTAAACTTTGTTTTTTCTTTGTTCCCGGTCTCTGTCGTTTTACAATTAATTGATTAAAGCTTGTGAACGAACTATCAGCCTCCACTACATACTTCCCACCGGTAGCAACACCTACAACTACGTCAGGCTTGAAATCTTGCAGTACTAAACAAGCTAGCTTTTCACACTTTTGTACAAAGTCATCACCGATTAATGTTACTACTTTCATTTCATCATTCCTATAAATATTAAATTTACGCTTCTAAACTTCACAGTATTTATACTCATAAATTGCGAAGGTTATAGAATGTGAGGATCACTACATATATATCATTTAGTCTATGGTTGTATATTAATTGATTGGGTTATTGTCCTGCGGTCATTGTTATGTAAATAACAGATGTTTGTTCATCTTGGCATATAGAAAAGACAAAAAAAATTCAAGTCTCGGTACGGTAGACATATCATTGATATTTTCATTTAAACTAACTCGTCTATAGAATAACTATAGTCTAACTATTTTTATTGGAGAGTTTAGCGACAAAAAAAGTAAAGGTGACAGCAATGATTGTAGGGTGTTAGAGATGATTCAATAGAGGAGAGATCTAAAATTAGGCTGTTAATACCAACACCAACCTGAGAATAGTTGAAATGTTAATTTGAATAAATGTTGATAATTACTAAATAATAATTAAGAGCGTAAAGTTGTGCATTAATACGAAGAATCTAACCAAATATCAACAATGATATGAGTCCGTTAATATTAATGTGGACACCTGATATATTATTAAAATGGACTTGAACACCCATTTGTAATTTTGATATGCAGATATTATATACATGAAATATATAATATTTATGGGTGTTTATTTGATTGTGATGTAAGCCCCCGCTCCTATTTATCGATAAATCACATATGCTTTATCAAATGGATGAGTTCCATTAACGAGATGACGAAATGACGAAATGCCATAGATGGCATAGATGGCATAGATGGCAAAGTGCTACGAGGCACTCTTTCACGTCGTATGATACATCACCTGAGACGTCTGAAATCTGTCTACGCTGTGGCACGTTCATCAGAGAAAAAATGGTGCTGAAAATCGTAGAGCGTGACAAAAAAAGTAAAAGCCACGCTAGAAAACTAACAGCACAAGTTAAACTATGCGGCCGTAAGTTCACGTTTATTTGAATTTTTGATTTTTACTATGTGATATATATTGATAATAATACAGATACTGTTCATTAGTACCACCGGGTATGCACCAATTGCCAATCCGTAAATGGCAAATACCATGCAACCCACTGAATTGAGATAACGCAGCACAGATACGTTAGTAACGAGTAATGATATTGCAATTGCTGCAGAGCCGACATAACCAATAATTTCATAATTCATAAAGCGTGCCTTTCTATCTTATACAAAGTTCTGTGGCATTTTCGTGTATTGATATATAAACATGACCTTATCTTGCACAGAAGCACCACATTATAGTTAAGATTAAAAGCGCATATTTCCATTATGGAATCGATATATTGCCTCTAGCGCGACCTCTGTTTCTCTTTCAATAGCTTGTTCAAGTAAGATATTTCGTTTGCCCCAAAAGTTTTCACCTTTTTTATGGTTAGCTGCGACGGCACAAATAGTCGCCCCTTTTAAGCCCCTGCGATGACAAACTGTGAATAGTGCGGATGCTTCCATTTCGATATTCTTTAAATTAAGGTCGATCAATTTTTGTATCCATTCAGGGCTTTCACCATAGAATGAGTCATCTGTAGAACTTATTCCCCAGTGCACCTTATAATCAGACGCTGTAGAAAATTCTTTTGCGACTCGGATCAGTTCGGATGTCACTTCTAAGTCAGCAACTGCGGGTAAATTGTCTGGAACATAAAATTTTGATGTTCCTTCATTTTTCATTGCTGCAGTCGTAATAACTAAATCACCTATATCGATATCATCTTGTAATGCTGCGCAACTTCCTAGACGAATAAATACCTTTGCACCTATATTAGCAAGTTCTTCAGCAGCGATTGCTGTGGATGGGCACCCCATTCCGGTTGAAGTAACAGATACCCTTACTCCCTTGTAATAACCGGTATAGGTTTTATGCTCTCGTTTGTGTGCAACCAATACAGCATCATCCATGTATTGCGCAATGATGTCTGTTCTAAATGGGTCTCCTGGAAGGAGAACATATTCAGCAACATCTCCTTCAACCATCCCGATATGATATTGTTTGATCCCTTTGGTGCTTTCACTTTTATTAACTACGGACATAAATCACCTCTCTAAATAGTAACAGTGGTTTTTAACTTAAGTGATAATAATCAACTTAAGTTAGTCGATCTATAGTCTATTACTTGAAACAGTTTTTCCTTTTTCGGTGGGCTGTAATTCATAGGTGTGGTGTAGATGTGAGTCATTTCTAAGCTGGAACTATGATCAATCTGGAGTAGAACTATGTTCCCAAATGCCTTACAAGCCCGGAGGAGTCCATTGTGATAATTTTTTATCCCAATATGGCGGCTGCCCTATGGATGTTTTCACAAAATCTATGATGGTCTTCAGTCGAATGGGTAGGTTCTGATGTTTTGGGTATACGGCGTAAACAGGCATCTGTTGTGTTGGCTTCCAACGTGGTATAAGTGGGATCAATTTTCCTGATTCTAATTCATCTGTTAATAAGTAACTTGCGATATAACCTATGCCTCTACCTGCCAGAACAGCGTCACGAATTGCATCAGCTTTGTCGACGCGAAAATTTCCTGAGACTTGAATATTGAGTTGTTCCTTTTGTTTTGCAAATGACCAGTTAGTATAGCTGCGACTCTTACTATGGTATGTAATACAATTATGTTTTTTTAAATCATCAGGATGTGTCGGTTTGCCAAATACTTGTATGTACTCAGGCGCCGCCAGCAACATAAAATGAGTGTCAACGACTCTTTGGGCAACATAGCCTGCACTTATCTCTTCGAAGGTCGTAAACCAAAGGTCGATGTTTTCTTCTAACATATCAATTTTGTAGTCAAAGAGGCTCACTTCTGTTGTTAATGAGGGGTATTTTTTTTGAAAATCATCAAGTGCGGGTAAAATATGCATAGTGCCAAATGAACAGGACAGGGCTAAGCGAATATGACCAGAAACTTCATCTCTAGAATCAATCAACTGGGTGTTGGCGGTTTGAATTAAACTAACTATTTGCTCACAATAACGAGCGAATTCTTTGCCTTCTTGGGTTAGGGATAAATTCCTAGTGCTGCGGTTAACCAATTGAACGTTGAGTTTTTCTTCTAGATTATGTAGCTGTTTACTTATATGTGATACTGATACTTCGAGCTTTTCTGCTGCCTTGGTGAGACTCCCTGTAGAAGCTAAAGCATTAAAGAAGATCATCTGGTAAGCTTCATGTTGTAGACCTTTCTTCATTTTTAACCTTAAATAATGGTGTATGAGTACCCTATATTAAGTTATTAATGGATCGATACAACAACCTTTTTTAGCAATCACATCACAGCTGAGACTCACCGGGTAACAAACGCAAAAAACCAATAACAAAACGATCCCACCAGGTGCTGTATGGCTCATTGTAATAGCTTGTTGTCTTGTCTCCTCGCTGCTTAAACCAGACTAGCTGGTTCTCTTGTAACGATAACTCAAAGGCGATTTTATCAATATTATCGTCAAAACTAACGGCGAGATCATTTGCTAGCTCTTTGGAATCAATAACAACCCCAATTTCAGTATTTTCATTAAACGAACGAGGATCTAAATTAAGTGAGCCGATAAAAGTATGGCGCCGATCTAAAATAAAATACTTTGCGTGCAGACTCGCTTTGGAGATGCCGGAAAGATTAAAGGTTTTTTTGTTTTTGCTGCGTATGCGATCGTTATCGGTCAATATTCCACTATCCATCTCATATATTTTCACGCCCATTTTCAATAGCCTAATGCGATATTTTGAATATCCCGCATGTACGACACCGACATCATTGGATTTGAAGGAGTTGGTTAGTATTTTGACTTCAATGCCTTTAGAGATTAACTCTTCAAAAAACAATATCCCTTCGTCTCCTGGAACAAAATAGGGGGAAACAATAACGAGTTCTTTTTCAAGACTTTCAAAATATGGACTTAACTGTGGTGCCAGCTGATATTCCTTTTTACTTCTGTCCTTAACGATTTTAAGCGGATCATCATAGAGTACAACCGCTGTGCCGGCATACTGTTTTACGCCATTATTTTGCAATAGTTCAACTAAATTATTCTGCTGTAGCGTTTTGATATAGGCATTATCTTTGTTGTCTGCAATAAACTTTTTGAGCGCTTTGGATACATCAGTTAAGTCATTCTCTGTAGCTTGATAATCATTCAACAATTCAATCGGATAAGAAAGCTGATTATTCCAGTACAGATCAAATGAAGTTGAGACCTGCTGAACAGCAGGGCCTGAAAAGGCAACATCTAAATCACCGAAAACGACATCCGGATCCGCACCGAAATAGACATCGCCAATATTTCGTCCCCCGAGAATTGAAAGTGTATTATCCACGGTGAAGGATTTATTATGCATACGGCGAGTAATAGCACCAAAGTGCGTAACAAGCTGTCCGGTACGGTTTTTACCACGGATAAAAG
>JBLHNB010000118.1:0-15313 GCA_047621305.1 Alteromonadaceae bacterium
CAATTCCCCCCGTTAAGAATTAATAAACACTTCTAGCAATGAAATCAACGACGTTTGTAAAGACCGATATTGGCTAGCTGAAGAAGTCTCTAATGATCACTAGCTCAATGTTAACAAAGATACGAAACCGGACGTTAGCCTTGGCTTATCTAGCGACAAGTGATCCGACAAAAGTTTCCTTACATTAGATAATGAAGTGTTCAAAATTTCATCTTGAAACTTGAAACTTGAAACTTGAAAAAGAAATACTGAAATTTGATTTAAAATACCTAAAGCGAACATTATATTAATACCGATTTACGTGATTTTTTATGTATTAAAATTTAATGTTTCTATATCGGGGGGATTGCGATTTAGAGTATATATTCTAAGGCCCAAAGGGGCACTAAGCGCCTTAGCGTTTTTACTCATATTTTGTAGTATTCAGTGTGCACAGAAACATAAAGCCTTATCAAAGAATAAGGTCCACTTTTAGATCATACTGACGTTGCTAAGCAAAAGAAGTTAGCAAATATTATTCAAATGCTACATGACAGTTTTCCTAAGCTCTGTTTGGTACTTGATGGCGATACTATTTCTAATATTGAAAAATTATTATTAAAAGATAAGGCACACATTGCGCTGCTCCCTGGCTATCAACAAACAGAAGGGCTGTTTTATGAGCCAATTTACAGTGAGCCTATCTATTTATGTTGTAGTAAGCAGCATGAATTTTTAATCTGGTAGATTCCGTCATTAGTGCAAAAAAATTAGCCAGCTGTGCTGGATATTCACCCTGGTATTGATATTGATGCTCCGGGCAGAGAGCAATCAACAATATAAACAGGATTCATAGATTTATCTCATAGGGGCTGTAAATAGAAAAGACGAGTGAAAATCACTCGTCTTTTTAGTGGATAATGACATGTTCTTCTTAAATCACGAAATGAGTGATTAGTCGAAAGTGCTCACTATACGAAGATAGTACGTACCGCCGTTGATACCCATGGCTGCAAATTCGGGATACTTTGCCCCCCAAGAACCCTTGGTATCAAACAGAGTATCAGTTCCATTGATTGGAACACCTTCATCTGGGATTTCATCTGGGAATGTATTGAATATGTTAGTCGCACCGACAATAATATCAATATTATCATTAACATGATAAGCAAACTCTAAATCAAATGTAACCGCTGAGCTTACATCAACATCAGTGAATGAAATATGGCCGTTGTAGTGACTACCGAAGTAGTTCATACGAGCCAACATACGCCAATCATCTTGCGAGTGCTCAGCTGTAATATTTCCGCGAACACTAGGCATGCCATCCTCTAACGTTTTGATGCGTAAAGCACTAAGGTTGTTATGACGCTCAACGCTTGTATCTGTCCAGTTTGCTGCAAACGTAATATCGGTTGTACCGTTAGCCATATCTAAAGATGAACTTGCTATTAAGTCGACGCCTTGTGTTTTGGTTTCAAAATCATTCGTGTAGTAACGCAATGAAGAAAACTCCGGACTATCAACCGTAAAGAACGGAGATAATGAAATACGATCATCAATACTGATATTAAAGTAATCAATAGTTACGTTCACTACATCACCCGAATACACTGTCCCTAAAGATAAACTAGTAGATTCTTCAGGCTGAAGCTGTTTACCACCTACACCTTGGGCAAGCGAGTCCAATGGCGGTAAAATACCACTTAACTCAATCACACCAGCATTAAGAATCGAACTAATGTTACGCACGTTTTGCTGACCGGGAGTTGGCGCTTTGAAGCCAGTGCTTAAGCTTGAACGCAAGCTGACACTATCAGTCACGTCAAGACGCGCTGAAATCTTAGCATTTAACGCAGAGCCAAAGTCGTCGAAGTCTTCATAACGCAGAGCTGTTGTCAAAAGTAAGTTGTCTGAAATATCGCCTTCGATATCAACATAAACAGCGTAGTTTGAGCGGCTGTCAGATGTTGCAGCGGCTGCGTTAATACCTGCATAACCTTGTGATGCACCTGCAAACCCTTGCTCACCATAAGGGCCAATATCATATGAATGCTGATCACCAGCTTTAGCTTCAAATTTTTCTGTACGGTGTTCAAAACCAAACGCTAACATAGCAAAATCAATGTTCGAAATGTCTAGCGGCATAGTGAAATCGGCATTGAAATTCGTCTCAGTCTGCGTATATTTGCCTGCATCCATCACTGTATCTGACTGAGGACCAAATGAGGTGTTGTATGAATCAACAGAAAATGCAGCTTCATTTCTACCGTAAGATGCACTAAAGTCGAAAGTGAATTCGTTATCTAATTCACCATCAACACCAACAACAAATGACATGTCTTCTATTTCACCTGTTAGCGAGGGTGTGAACCCTCCTTCATAAACTTGGTGTAATGACCAACAGTTTGCATTATTAGACAGCGCTCGAATACCATTTAAATCCGTTGCAGCAATGGTCGGACATGTTTCACCTACGCCAACACCATCTATATCTACAATCGCAACATTATCGCCGAAAGTATAAACCCCTTCACGACCTAATGCAGGGCGGTGGTATAGTCCGTTGGTTGCCTCTTTGCTAGCATAGTTACCAAAGGCATACAAACTAGAGTTATCACTTAGCTCAAGCCCCATATTGAAGACTGATTTGAAGTCTTTATCAACGGTAGGAGAACCCCACACCTGCGCGGGGTTTGGAACATTACTAAACCCTAACTCTTCTGCTTGTGCTGCCGCTTTTGTTTGTACTGAACGATCGGTTGGATCCGATTCACCATAGGATAAGCTGGCATTGAAGAAGCCGCTTTCACCAAGGGCAAAGCCTTTGTTAGCCGCGATAGTAAATAGGTTACCATCGCCTTCAAAATTACTGCCTGTGCGTAATTCAATAGAACCACCTTCGGCCGCATCTTTCAAACGAAAGTTAATAACACCTGCTAATGCATCTGAACCATACTGAGCAGCAGCGCCATCACGCAGAATATCAACAGTTTTTAATGCTATAATAGGAAAGACTGAAATATCAGGGCCTTGTGCACCATCACTGTCACCTGCAGTATAAAAATTAATGACAGAAGAACGATGCCTACGCTTACCATTAAATAATACTAAAGTATGATCTGCTGCTAAACCACGTAAACTAGCTGGACGAACAAACGTAGAGGCATCAGATATTGGCTGTGCACTAACGTTATATGACGGTACGATATTACGGAGCATGGAGTTTAAGTCAGGTGAACTTTGTTGCGCTAATGCTTTTCCATCAATAACGTCAACTGGCGCAGGAGAATCTGCTATTGAGCGCCCGATACCACGGGTACCTATTACAGATATTTTTTCTATGTTTTCTACGTCTTCTACTTTTTCTGTATTACCTTGAGATTCTTCAGCATATAGGTTTGCAGAAAAAAAAGTGCTTGTTATTGATGTTGTAATAGCGAGAGCTATTAACGTTTTTTTAGTTTTCATATTTTTTCTCTCTTTTTATTTATTCCCTATAAGTAATATACAGACCCTTTTATGTATTACAATATATGATGTTTTTACATGTTTCAATGACCAAAGGTCATAGGTCATAGGTCATAGGTCATAGGTATAAAATGATGTAAGATGAGAATATATTTTAGGTTTCTTGTGCTTAAAAACAAATGAATAGACCTTTAAGAACTGAAATGCTTGATCGAACAATAATTAGCGATTAACTTTGAAAGAGGTTGGTTGATGAATACTTAAGGCATTTGAATAATATCTTTAATAATTCTAATCATTTTGTTTTCTTGCCAGTTGGTTTTATAAACCAGTGCAAATGAATAACTGATCTCGGGTGTGAAGGGTTTTATTAGTATATTTTTACAATCTAAATCATCTACAGTTACAGGGTTAATAACACTCACTCCAACATTATTGCTAACTAATGAGCAAATGCTTGCTAGGTTTGCTTCAGTTTTATTATTTAGTTTAATATTTTTTTCAGAAATCATATGTAATAACTGATCTGCTGCAACATTGGGCTGGTTAGGTATTAAAAGATTGCAATTTTTTAAATCATTTAATCCGATTATTTCAAGTGCTGCTAGTGGGTGGTGTTCAGGAATAACACAAACCGCTTTTGTTTTTAGTATAGGCTCTACTTTTAGCTGCTTACTTTTTATAGGTAGAGTAACAAAGCCTATATCAAAAGCATCTGACTCAACAGCTTGCACAATTTCATTGCTAGATAAAATATCAAAATAAATATTAAGTTTAGGATTAATTTCAAGCATTTTAGATATTAACTTTGGAATGTAGCCAAATGCCAATCCTGGAATAGCAGCAATTCTAAAGCGTGATGCACCAAACTCTCTTAACGCCAATATACTATGTTTAGTTTCTTCTAAATGATGCGTTAATCGGAGTACTTCTTTATATAACTCTCTTGCTTCAGGTGTAGCTATTAATCCTTTTTTCTCCCGAATAAATAAGCTGAAGCCAATATTATTTTCCAACATGCTTAATGAGCGACTGACACCTGATTGTGTAATCCCTAAAATTTTAGCTGTTTTTGATGCCGTACCGTTTTCATATAACGTTTTAAAAATAGAAAATGACTTCATTGAATTTAGGTTAATATCATTCATGACTTTTACTCATTAAATATGGATAATCTATCATATATTGACATGTGAAGAATATTCAACATAAACTTACAATAAATTAGCGACTGATGAATTGTTTCGTATGCATGAAAAAGAAAGTGTTATAAAAAATAAAGTTACAAGTTTTGGGGCGATTAGTGTCTTGTTGTTTCTTATGCTGGCTATCACAACTCAAGTTTTTATTTTTGACAATAGTGGTGCTATTCATATAACGCTAATTCTAGTACTTGCTTATGCATCGTGCGTTGCACTGTTCTTCGGCCATAGTTGGAAAGAAGTACAAAATGGTATTTTACACGGCTGCCAAATTGCTATGCTACCAATGTTAATTCTTATGATGGTAGGTGTACTCATTGCTAGTTGGATAGCTTCTGGAACTATCCCTGCTTTCATTTATTATGGCATGTTGCTTCTTTCCCCTAAGTATTTTCTATTTTCTGCCTGCTTAATTTGTTGTCTCGGTTCATTATCTACCGGAAGTTCATGGACTACATCGGCAACTTTTGGTGTCGCTTTTATGGGAATCGGCTTTGGACTTGGTATTTCACCTGCTATTACAGCAGGTGCTGTTATCTCAGGTTCAATATTTGGTGATAAAATGTCGCCATTATCTGACTCAACTAATCTAGCTGCAGGTATTGTTGGTGCCGACTTATTTAAGCATATAAAAAGTATGATGTATTCTACAGGCCCTGCAATTTTACTGACCTTAGCGACGTTTTATATCTTCGGATTATACCTTTCAACAGATATTACAATTGATCAAAATGAAATTGACTCGATGCTAGCTGGATTAAGTGCTAATTACTCACTTTCTGCAATTACCTTTTTACCGCCATTATTAGTCATAATCATGGCCATAAAAAAGTATGAAGGCTTACTGGTTATGGTTGCAGCTAGTTTTATTGGTGTTGTCATTGCTTTATTTTTGCAGAATATGCCCATTGATGAAATGTTTACCGCGATGAATTATGGCTATAAATCTAAAACAGGGATTGAAAGTATAGATAATTTGCTTTCAAGAGGTGGATTACAAAATATGATGTGGACAGTTTCTTTAGGTTTTATAGCGTTGAGTCTTGGTGGCTTAATGGAAAAAACGCAAATGCTGGAAGCTATATTGATAAAAATTAAACATTTAGTTAAATCATTATTTGGCTTAGTCACTAGTCATGTGATTTTTTCTATTATTGTAAATTTTTTAGGTGCTAGTCAATTCCTAGCCATTATTATTCCTGCACGAATGTTATTACCAATATATAGAAAAAAACGCTTATTACCGGAAGTGTGTTCAAGAGTGAGTGAGGACTCTGCAACGGTAACCTCTCCTCTGGTTCCTTGGGGATTAGGAGGCGCTTATTATTCAACCGTTTTAGGTGTTTCGACAATGGATTACCTACCCTATACCTTTTTGGCTTTTTTTGCGCCATTAATCACCATTTTATTAGCTTACACTAATAAATTTATGTTCACAGAAGATGAGAATAGACTTGTTAATAATCAGGCTACTGAAAGGTAGTACGCACAAAGAAAAGTAAAAAAAAATTTATTACATTCGAATTTCACTTGGAAAATTAATTATGAATAAACAAATTGCCATAGAAAACGCTATCGCTAAAATTCCTGATGGTGCAAGTATAATGGTTGGTGGATTTGGAAATCCTGGGACACCATTCGCTTTAATAAATGAGTTACTAAAACAGGGGCAACGCCATCTCGTCATAATTAAAAATGATGCTAATGAAGAATCAATAGGTATTAGTAAATTGATAGAAAATGGTCAGGTTGAAAAACTGATTACTTCTCATATAGGTCTAAATAAAATGGTTATTGATTTAATGAACAGAGAAGCCATTGATGTAGAGTTTTTTCCTCAAGGAATATTAGCAGAAAAAATCAGAAATGCTGGCGCAGGTTGTTTTGGTTTTTTAACTGATATAGGTATAGATACAGAAATAACAGATAAAAGTCGGATAATTAAATTTCAGGGTAAAGCAGTCATCATAGAACCTGCGCTATATGCCGATTTTGCATTAATTCACGCTCGTCGTTCTGATAAGTACGGTAATTTAACTTATGGAAGCTCAGCAATGAATTTTAACCCGTTAATGGCAATGGCAGCAAATCAAGTCATTGTAGAAACTCATAATCTCGTTGCTTCAGATGAACAATCTCCTGAGTGTATTCATACTCCAAGTGCTTTTGTGACTTCGATTGTAAAAATAGATTCATTAGCCCATGAAGATAAATAGTCGGAGTATGATATGAATGTTAATAAAATTATAAGCAGAGCGGTACAAGAGCTTGAATGTGGTCAAATTGTGAATCTTGGTATTGGCTTACCAACAAAAATTCTTGACCATATATCACCTGATATGGATATTTTCTTTCAATCTGAAAATGGTCTGTTAGGTGCTAACAAAATGGCTGAAGATGCAACTATTGATCCTGATCTAATTGATGCTGGCGGTTCGCACATTGATGTTCGTAGTGGCGCTAGTTTTTTTGATAGTTCAGTGTCTTTCGCCATGATTAGACGCGGTAAAATTAATGTAACTATTATGGGAGCCTTTGAAGTTGATCAAGAAGGAAGTTTAGCGAATTGGAAAATACCAGGGTACTTTTCTCCAGGTATTGGCGGGGCAATGGAGTTAGCTCAAAAAACGCCTAAAGTGATTATTTTATGTTCTCACAATGATAAAAAAGGAAATTCAAAAATCCTTAAGAAATGTAAATTACCACTCACAGCTAAAAAGTGTATCAATAGAATTATTACGGACAAAGCAGTTATAGATGTAACTGATAAAGGGCTAGTCCTCAAAGAAATAGCGGAAGGACTAACCGTAGCAGAATTAATAGCGCAAACAGATGCAGAATTAATTATCCCTCAAGATATAGGTACTTTCTGATGACTGAATCCATAGAACAAGCGATATTAAAAAGTTGCGATGACATTTTCCCTGAGGTAATGGACTTTACCAAAGAAATGGTTAAGCAATATAGTGTATTAAATAAAGAACAAGGTGTTCTTGATGTTGTAGAAAAAAATCTACAAGACCTTGACTTACCTGTAATACGAGTACCTATTGATATAAAAAGAATAGGTAAACACCCTTTATTTGCTCCCGTTGAGTGGGATTACGATAAAAAATACAACTTGGTTAGTGCACTAAACCCAGAAGCTGAAGGTAAAACCCTTGTACTTAATGGTCACTTAGATGTTGTTAGTGCAACGCATTTTGATATGTGGACTCAAGCACCTAATATACCATGGGAGAAAGATGGTTGGCTGTATGGTCGCGGTGCTGGCGATATGCAATCAGGCGTAGCCGCAATGATTTATGCAGTACATGCTATACATCATGCGGGTTACCGAATAAATTCACCCTTAACAATACAGGCAGTTATTGAAGAGGAATGCACTGGTAATGGTGCGCTGGCTTGTCTTGAACGTGGGTATGACGGTGACTTTGTGCTAATACCTGAGCCCTTTGGACCACAAATTTATAGTGGCCAACTCGGCGTATTATGGTTCAAGATAATCATCAAAGGTCGCCCTGCTCATGTTTTAGATACCGCAGCAGGAGCAAATGCAATTGAAATGCTTCAAATGCTGATCCCTTATTTAAAAACGCTTGAAGATGAGCTAAATGAAAAGTATCGCAAAGTGCCTTATGACAAACATGAACATCCTTTTAATCTAAATATAGGTAAATTTAAAGGGGGGAATTGGGCATCAAGTGTTCCTGCTCATGCAGAAATGGAAGGTAGAATAGGCTTTCCTCAAGGTATGACAAGTAATCATATAATGCAACTTGTGAACGATAAAATAGAACAAGCCGTGAGTGAGTGTATTGAGTTTACTCAATACAAGCCTATTTTACGTTTTCATGGTTTTCGATCAGAAGGTCACCTTGTTGATATGCAAAACCCAGGGATCACCTTGCTTTCACAATGTCACAAAAGCTTAACGAATAGCGAACCTGAACATTATTTATCAACATGCACGACAGATTTGAGAGCTTTTCATTTTTATAATAAAACGGCAGGAACTTGTTACGGGCCTATTGCTAAAAATATTCATGGAATAGATGAATGTGTAGATATTGAATCAATTCGTCATACTTTAAAAGCGTATGCTTTATTTATTAGCCGTTGGTGTGATATAGGAAAATTATAATGAAAGATGTATATTTAGTTAGTTATTCCCGTTCAGCCTTTACTCGTGCTCATCCATACAAACCTGAAGTTGATAGTTTTGCTGATATTAGTGGTGATCTATTATTAACTCAGCTCATTAATCAGCAACTTGAAGCAAGTAGCTTTACAGGAGAAGATGTAGATGATCTATCAATAGGGTGTGCACTACAAGTTAAAGAGCAATGGAATTTTGGTGGCCGTTATCCTATATTATTATCTCAACTTGGTGACCAATGTGCGAGCAGAGGTATTGAACAGCAATGTGGCTCTGGTTTAGCGGCATTAAGATATAGCGCACTAAATATTGCTTCTGGCTCTGCTGACATAGCAATGGCTGCGGGCTATGAGCATATGACACGTGTTCCGATGGGACCATCACTGTTTGAACAAGGCATTTTAGCCGTACCTGATGTCGCCCATTATAATGATTCATATGATATGGATATTGTTTTAAATATGGGCTTAACAGCAGAAAATTTAGCGGCAAAAAAATGTATTACCAAAGAACAAATGGACACGTTTGCAGAAGCCTCTCATCGAAAAGCATCACTTGCACGAGAGGAAGGCTTTTTCCAAGGCGAGATTGTTCCTTTAATGAATATGGACAAGCTTGAAGTCTCTGAAGATACCTGCATTCGAAAAGAAACAACGGTTGAGAAACTATCACAATTAAAACCGGCATTTAAAGAGAATGGGCTTATTACCGCAGGTAACAGCTCATCTTTATCTACAGGTGCTGCTTTAATCGTTTTAATGTCAGAAGAGGCATTAATCAAAACAGGCATGAAACCATTAGCACGTATTGTAAGCATCGCTGATCGAGGAACGAAACCTGAATTAATGGGACAAGGTGTTATCCCTGCTGTAGAAAAAGCGTTGGCAGTTGCAGGATTAACCGCAAGTGACATTGATTTTTGGGAAATCAATGAAGCTTTCAGTGTCGTTCCTCTTTGCGCCCAACAATATTTCAGCATAAATGATGAACAATTAAATGTAAAAGGAGGAGCCTTAGCGCTTGGCCATCCTTTAGGTGCCTCGGGTATCAGGTTAGCGGGTACCTTAGCTCGAATTTTGATCTCTAAAGAATCTCGTTATGGTTGTGCAGCTGCTTGTATCGGTGGTGGCCAAGGTATAGCAATGATTATTGAATGCGTTTAATCCCTAGTCTAATTAAATAAATAATAAGTGATATGTAATGGAAAATAAGCAAAATAGTGCAATAAAAAATACGCGGCCAAGTGTTGGTGGCGCACAAGATTTATTTTATTCATATTCTGATGAGTTTCCTCGCCCTACAATTATAAAGGGGGAGGGTGTATTTGTATGGGATGATCAAGGAAACTCATACTTAGATGCTTCTTCAGGACCCGTAACCTGTAATATAGGACATCGTAACCGAAGAGTTCTTAATGCGATGTCTGAGCAAGCTGAAAAACTTTGTTTTTCATTTGCTTCAACAGCAAGAAATCAACCTAACCTAGTACTTTCTAAGCAACTGACTGAATTAGCAGGCAAAGGATTTGAAAGAGCACTTTTTGTTTCTGGTGGCTCACTAGCCGTTGATATGGCAATTAAATTTTGTAGACAATACCGCTATGCAAAAGGAGAAACTAAAAGACATAAATTGATCAGTTGTCAGCCCTCATATCACGGGATGACGTTGGGCTGTTTAGCGGTAGGTGGCGACTCTTCATTTAACGATGTATTTTCTGACATGATCAATGTATCGACTAAAATTAAATCTATGATGAACTATAGGTTTGCTGAGGGTAAGAGTGAGCATGATTATGCTTTGCAATGCGCACAAGATCTTGAGACGAAAATAATAGAACTTGGTGAAGAATCAGTATTAGCTTTTATTGTGGAACCTGTTGGTGGCTCAAGTTCAGGAGCTATTAGCCCACCAGAGATCTACTTTAAAGAAGTTCGCCGAATTTGTGATAAATACAGTGTATTCTTAATTTATGATGAGGTAATGTCTGGCGTTGGAAGAACAGGAACTTTTTTAACGCATCATCAATGGTCAGATGCTCAACCAGATATTGTTGTGCTCGCCAAAGGGTTAGGCGCTGGATATACACCACTAGGTGCAATGTTAACAAGTGCTACTTTAGTTGATGAGTTAGCCTCTTTAACGGGCTTCAATTATGCCCATACATATAACGCTAATCCATTAGCTTGTGCCGTTGGTAGTGCAGTGTTAAGTGAAATCACCGAAAACAATTTATTAAAAAACGTGCTCAATATTGGACAATATTTGCAAGAACAATTAATAAAACTTCAAAGTGAATCACTCACTATTGGTGATGTTCGCGGTAAAGGTTTACTTTTGGCGATTGAATTTGTAGCTTGTAAAGCAAGCAAGGCTCAAATTCCTTTGGCGTACCAAGCAACAGAAAAATTCAAGCAATTTGCATTCAAGCAAGGCCTTTTAATTTATGGTCGTAGAAGTAACAATGGCCAATATGGTGAACACGTAATGATAGCCCCTCCTTTGAATATTAACCGAAAAGAATCGGATCTGTTAATAAAACGTTTATCTTTGACTATTTATGATTTTGAACGTTGGCTCAAAAAAAATAACGTTTTATAATTACATTTAACGTGATTATCACCATTTTAATGTGCTTAATTATAGAAAGTATATTCAAACGAAATGTAACAGTGATTTTGAATAGTAATAGACTTCCATCATTGCATTAGACAGTTAGAAAAAGGTATGTTTGACTATTTATGTAATATTAATAACTCGCTACGGGGGCGTTAGCGCCTTAGATTTATTACTCTAATTTTATGTGGACCTTAGTTGATTCTAATGTCCGCTTTTGAGATTGGGTAGATAATTGTACGAAAAGTATTGAATAAGATTCTAGGTGTAAATTAATGGCTCTGTTGTAGCTAATTGTTGTCTATACTTACAAATAAGACTTAACTGATTGAAGGTACTAGCAATGAAGACTAAATCATTTGTAAGTAAGCTTAATCTAATCACTAAAGCACTTTTCTCTATGACTCCAGCGCAAAGAGAGATAGTTCACCGGTCAATTCAAGCATTAGACACTGAAATCAGCACGGATGAGTTAATTCAACCGCTTTTCGATGCGCTATCCCAATGTCCACACTGCCATTCTAGCCATTTAAAAAAATGGGGGAAGTCTGGTTCAATACAACGATATCGTTGTAAAGGTTGCTTGAAAACCTTTAATAATAAGACTAATACACCATTAGCTAAACTACATAAGAGTCACTTATGGGAAGAATATGCACGTTGTATGATGTTAAAATTAACCTTAAGAGAAGCCGCAAATATTTGTAATATTAACCTTAGAACTGCTTTTCTATGGCGTCATCGTTTCTTGATGGCCCAATCGGGTAAAAATCACGATAAATTATCTGGAATTATTGAAGTTGATGAATTTTTCCTTGCTTACTCAGAAAAGGGGTCAAACACATTAACACACCAAACTAAACCAAGAAAACGAGGTGGTAATATTGATAAAAGAACTCAAGATGGGCAAGTCGCTGTACTTTTATCTATTGATCGCAGTAATCATATGATTACCCCGATATTACCGGCTGATACTACGGCAGAAATAGCCGCAAACTTTACAGATAATATAACGGAAAACTCGGTGTTATGTAGTGATGGCTCATGGTCATATGTGACGATTGCTAAACAAAAAAATTGTGACCATAAACGACTAATAAACGGTAAAGTGAGAGTAATAGATAAGGTTTATCATATCCAGACTGTGAACGGGGCAATAGCTCACTTTAAGGGGTGGATTAACGGAAAAATGAAAGGTGTAGCAACGAAGTATTTATCAAATTATCTTGCTTGGTTTAGGGAAAGTAACGCAAAGCTAAATAAACAGGAAATATTAGTAGCCGCCTATGGGTGACAACAGTGTTCTACAACAGAGCCAAATTAATAGACATATTTAAATTATATGTGGCAGTTTTAGGCTAACAAGTTTCAAGTACAGGTATAAACCTAAGGTCAGCTTTTGGCTAGCTGAAGAAGGTTCTAATTCTCACTGGTTCTATGTTAACAAAGATACGATATAGACGTTAGCATTAATAGATATTTAAGCTGTTTATAGTGTTCAATCCATCTTGTTCCTGGCAGTGAGCTAAGCCACCACAACAGTCATTCACTTAATTGTACTGGCATGACTTCAAAGTTAACTAAGCTGAAGTGTTCAGTAATAAATTTATTGATTAAATTTTCGAAAAGCTTTATAACTTTGTTAACTCATGAAGTTTATGACCGCAGTATTAAATTAAGTAGATGTGACGCATGCCTATATTCTCAAGTACCTAAATAAAGTACATTGAAAATATTTAGAAGACGCTTGTTTAGTGTGTCTTTTAAAGGGAAGATTGATAATATCATTCACCGAGTGAGTCAGATACATATCCTGTCTTGAATACAAATCAGTGATGAAATTAGTTGATCACACTACAACATAATGAGTAATAAATAATGAGCAATTCTTTAATTGAAATTTTTCCTTGGAATGAAAATTTTAATATAGATATTGATATAATTGATGAACAACATAAAGGACTCGCTCGATTAATCAACCAATTAGCATTGGTTCTGGTGGAAGGAAATGAACTGGAAATTTCAGAAATCCATAAGGAATTAGGTGAATATGCTGAAATGCATTTTCGTGATGAGGAAATTATTTGGCAGGCTTACTTGGAGGGTGACAGTTTATATAAAGACCACAAATTAACCCATTCGTCTTTTATGGACAAGGTTTTGGAATTAACAGCTAACCAAGAAGGTCGACCTTATAACGATATTGTAGAAGAAATTGTTAAATTTTTAATTGGTTGGTTAGCTTTTCATATTCTAGATACAGATAAGCGAATGTCTCTTGTCATTAAAAATCTAAAAAAAGGGAAATCATTAGCGGAAGCGAAAAAGCTTTGTAATGAAGAAATGTCAGATTCTAAACAGGTACTTATTAATACTATACTTGGGATGTATGAAAATTTATCTACTCAAGCATTAAACCTTATGCGTGAACGCCATTTACGTATTCAAGCTGAGGAAGAATTGAAAAATGCTAATGATAGTTTGGAAGCAAAGGTTCTTGAGCGTACGACAGAGCTTAAACTTACTCAGGAAGTAACAATGGTTGCTATGGCGTCTCTAGCTGAATTACGGGATCCAGAAACAGGAAAGCATATTCGTCGAACGCAACACTACGTGAAGTTATTGGCTGAAGAATTATCATCACAACTTAAGTATTCAAATATTTTAACCCCACAATTTATCGACACATTGTTCTTATCATCTGCATTGCATGATATTGGCAAGATTGGTATTCCAGATGAAATTCTCCGCAAATCTGGAAAATTAACAGACTCAGAATTTGAGATCATGAAGCGACATTCTGAACTCGGTCGAGATGCTTTACGAATGGCACAGTCGGTGATTGGTCAAGGTGAATCATTCTTATCTTTAGCTGAGGAGATTGCCTATTCACACCATGAAAAATGGGATGGTAGTGGGTACCCAAACGGCTTTACAGGTGAGAACATTTATCTCTCAGCAAGAATTATGGCTGTTGCCGATGTGTATGACGCCCTTACTAGCCGACGAGTTTATAAAGATAAATTTTCTCATAATAAAGCAGTGGAAATCATAATAGAAGGAAAAGGCAGCCATTTTGATCCTGATATAGTTGAAGCATTTATCAGTATATCTGATGAGTTCTATAAGACATCTCAAAACTACGTAGACTAATATTTTGATAATATAAAGGTTATCAGCTATTTAAATGGATTTTTTAATACATTGTAATACCAATTACGATATAAGTTTTGCTCAAACAAATAGCTTATTTAGTTAGACTAAAATAGAAACTATTTGATCTAACAGGGTATTAACTAAACAATAGGGGAACCTTTGTGGCTTGTCGTCACATTCTATGGATAAAGTGATTAAAAATAACTTTTTAAAACGCACATTTTAACTATTTGTCGGATGTTTAAATTTAGTGCTGACTGTCGCAAAAGAGCTTAAACCAGCCCCACAAGTGAGCAGAAAATCTTGGCTAATATTGCCCTAAATATACTCCTGAATTTGCAAAGGCTTAATGTCCGCAATTGGCTCAGCCTGTGTGAAAACTAATTATTGTAAGTTTTCATTATTTAGGGTTTATATCAGCTCTTTATAAGGCTTCGCGCAGCGAAGCAGATATTTATGAATATTCATGCTTTATATTTTTTATTCGTTCAAAATTGCTGACATTGGCTCCTATTGGGAACATATTTGGGTCTTTTAAGGAAAGAGTTACCTCTTACGGCAACATCACTTCCTTCATCAATATTTCTGATCCAAATATACTGAGCATTCTTTTTAAATTATACGCCAATACATGCAGGTTCAATTCTGTACTGACATTTTTAAACCCTCTTGTTAAAAGGTGCGTGGCTCCTGCCCACAACTTAATCGTACCAAAGGGATGTTCAACCGTTTG
>JBLHNB010000119.1:0-14821 GCA_047621305.1 Alteromonadaceae bacterium
ACGCGCATTCGCCCATTAGTCTCTTTGGCTATAAGGGATTTAAAATCAATGGATTTAAGTGTGAGCATAGCTACTGATATTGATGCATAAAAAATAAAATCAATTAGATCACAAATTTAATCAAAATAGTATAACTTTTAAACAACCTTCCATACTCAATATAGCTTCGTCATTTCGATGATGCTTTATTGGAGTAACCCCATGAATACATCACAACAACAACGCTACAATTTTCTTTATGAACAACATCTTATCAACTTAAGGTTGCAAGGTAAACGCCCTTCAACCATTGACGGCTATTCTCGCGCTGTTCGCCGTATAGCCGCCTTTTTTGATAAATCACCTGACAACCTTTGTATTGTTGTTGTTCCTATTTACGCTTTATTTTTCTTCATTTGGGCTGTAATGCTTTTAGACTCTAAGCGCAGTGAAAAAGTCACATTAGAAAAATTAAATTAAGCACTTCTCAAATAATGATGTGTTTCTCGTCCTGTAAATTTAATTTTATGAAATACTTTGTAAACTCGTCGATAGTACTGTTTTATTAAGATATTCATTCCGCGGATAAGGCTTGATTGAAATTCTTTTGATTCTAACAACTGTGGGAGAGTAATATATCTATACTAAATATAGTCATAGCCCCTATTTGCTCTTTAATCAAAACGGTTTGCAATTAATAAAGTTCATACTCAAAACTCGGTAAAGCAGTTTCAGCTTTTAGCACTTTGAAAACGTCAGTAAATACCACACGGAAGACATTAGCATTTGAATACTTTTACTAAACTTTTTAGTATGTTTTGATCTACAGCGGATATTGATGAGTAATCACATTACTCTGGCGGTTTATTGAACTCGTAAAATTCTTCCTTCAATCAGGGATTTCACATCTATTTCACACACTTCAAATCAAGCTACCTTCACTAGCATTACTGACACGCTTTTTATTCGAAAGCGAGTACAGATGTAAGACAAGACTATACATAAATAAGATACAGGAGCTTTCGCCATGTCAGTTTTTTTTCGGTCATTAACCTTCATTTTACCCATACTAATACTCAGTGGTTGTGGTGTCGTAAACGTACTAAAACTAAGAAATGCTAATAATAATATTGAGCCTATATGGAGTTCTTCCGACAGCCAATTTAAAATTCCCACCGATTATATTGGCGAAAAAGTCTTTGTCTATGGAACAGTGAATGGCGTAGACGGATTCAAATTTATGATTGATACCGGCGCTTCTTTTACCTTCTTGTTTGATACGCCAAAAGTTACCGCATTATATTTGTCTGAAGGTTATGAATTAAACCTAGCGGGCTGGGGTGATGAAAAGGACTCTCTCGGCCATCAAACAAGTATGAAATCGTTACAGTTTGGTGCATTGGAGGTAAAAAACTTCCAAGGGGCTTTTCTAAGAATGAGTAAGACACCATATTTCTCACGACCAGATGAACTCATCTATGACGGTGTTATTGGTCATGATTTATTGCGCCACTTTGTTTGGACATTCGATAAAAAGGCTAATCAGGTGAGCGTATCCAATAAACCTCATCATGCGGCAGACGGTATCGAAGGGCTTTCTTTCGATACATTCATGACCAAAATTAGTGTGGAAGGAAATATCGACTTTGGCAACGGGCATAAAATCGACCATGAATTTATTATTGATACCGGCAGCCGGCACTACTTTAAGTTGAGCTCAGAATACCCAGAAGCCAACAACGTTAAGTTACCTGATGCACAAGTTACAGCTGCTGATTTTGGATTAAGTGGCAAAGCTGAGCATCAGCGAGTGACGTTACCAAAAATTGATCTTGGCGATATTCAGATAAAAAATATCAAAACTAACATCATAAAAAGTGATGACGAAGACGACTATTGGGTGATAGGTAACGCGGCGCTTAATCAATTTATTACCACTATCGATTATCAAACTAACAAAATCTACTTAAAACCTTATGAAAACCAGACATTTAAATCTAGATACAATCTGCTCGGTTTGGAAGTGAGAAAGCTATTATCAGGTGATTTTCTAGTACGCTTCGTAATGCCTGAATTGCCCGCAATAGCAGCAGGCTTTAATGTTGGAGATATCATTACACAAGTAGATAACGTTAGCGCCAAAGATATTTCAAAAGAGAAATGGTTATCAATAAGTGCAATGCCGGGAGAATATGAAATTTGCCGTGAGACTTTAGGTTGTAAAAGATTACAATCGCAACACATAAAAGCATATTCGAATTAGTCTTTGTGAAGGTCAATAAGATGATAGTCGTGTGATAACTTGTTAACAATTCAGAATTTGTTCGTTCTCATTCTCCCTTGTCAGCTTTACCGTGTTAAGTACATTAACATACACTGGCGAAACTCAAACATGATATAAAAATACGGTAAGGCGAACTATGGCACATTTGAGCCCATCAAGAGCAAAACTACGAACGACTAGTTTGAGTCAAAACCCTTCTCACAGCCGAATATTAAATCTTGGCTAATATTCTTCTAAATATGATCAAGGATTTACAAAAACTTAACGTCCGCTTAGTGACTTAAAGAACAACCGATAGTTAACGTCCGGAATACGCACTTCAATGTCATTAACGTAAGGTTAATTTTCGCATTTACAATAAGTTAGCTAGTTGCTAACCTAGCTATGGATTAAAAATATAGAGAAATCATCAATGAGCTGTTCAGTATTTAATTCAAATAGTACAAAAGTTAACCGGTAAAATTCATTCAACTGCGTTTTTAGAAAATCACCGTAAAAAACCTACCGATTTCACTCGAAATAGAACCCTTACTTTCCCTCGTTTAATGAGTTTTATGTTGAATGCACTCAATGGTTCAATTCAGGCCGAACTTGTTCGGTTTTTCAACATTATTGACGATAGCTACTTGTCAACAAAGTCAGAGAGCACCGCTGCTTTTTTTTGTAAAGCCAGAATGAAACTATCTCATCAGGCATTTATTGAGTTAAATGATGATTTGGCTCAAACGTTCTATGAAGCTGCAACCATTGATAAATGGCAAGGCCATAGATTGTTAGTTGTTGATGGCTCAGTCACACAACTGCCTATTGCTGACGGACTACTTGAGCATTTTGGTAAAGCTCGTTCACATGCTGCTATGCCTCATGTTCGTCTCTCTCAACTTTATGATGTTAAGAATAATATTACCCTAGATTTACAGGTAGAAAGCCATTCAACAGGAGAGCGTGAAATGGCGCTAAAGCATTTAAATAAAACCCAAGCAGGCGACTTAGTCGTTTATGACAGAGGTTATCCTGCCGTTTGGTTTTATAAATACCATAGGCTAAAAAATGTTGATTTCTGCATGCGCATTGTTAAAAGCTCTAATGTTGTTAAAGCCTTCTTAGAAACTGCCAAATATAGTGATGTCGTGGACTTTCCTTGTACGGAGAAGTCTCTTCAATGATGTAGAAAAGATAAAATATCAACACTATTTTCGTTAGGCCATAGCGTTGATGTTATTCATTCATGATTATAGTGACGAAACCTCAATCGTAGTATCTGAAAATTGTAACTTCTCGATCGCATCTAAGGTATTAGTACCATCTCGGTTATCTTGTAAGTCTTGCACTATAACCTCACCATTTTTATTAGTAATTTGATACTGTGCTGATTGGCCGGAAAAAACCACCTTATTAATACCAGCATTACCCGTAATATTGTTATCAAACTTATTCACCATCACATTACTGTCTTTGCTGCCCGTCAAGGTGACATCTTTAAGGTATTGCGCATGATGTGTATAAGATAAACTAGCATCTAACTTTAAACTAAAACTGCCAACAAAACTTTCATCAATGCGAGCGTTATAGGTAAGGTAGGGGTGGAAGAATTTATTGTCCATTATGGCCGCACCTTCGGGGTCTTTATTAGCTAAATCTTCACGACTTTTTGCAATATACATTCCCCACATGCCATACTGACTATCAAACGCTCCCCAAAGTCCATAATAAGTATCAATGACTGAAGCTAAATATTCTTGCGATAAGCTATTTTCAGCAGTCAGCTCAGCTATCCAGCTAGCCTCTGCTGCTGACCAAGCCCAAAATTTACCCGATAGCGCCGTGACTTGTGCAGCACGAATCTCTGCTTGATACGCAGGTAGAGCGCCGTCAAAGGTCTCATATTGATCCACGCCAATCCCGTAATCATGAACCATATGTAAAATTTCTTCGTATGAAGCGTCACGATGTTCATAATTTTGATTAATGTACCAGTCCCCCCCCTCTACTTGCATTTCGCCATAATATAATGGCTGTCCATCAAGTTGTGCACCTGCGTTACTACCATCATCAACACCATTTAACAGTAGTAACATAGCGCCATTTTCAGCCATTTTATTGGCAACTGCGCTTTTATCTGCCCCATACTTCGAACCAGGGTAGTCAGTTAAAAAATGTTGTAAGATATTACGCGATCGCACGATTTTATTATCGGTAATTTCATTTTGAGCAATGATGTGGATCACACCGCCATTTGGTGTATCAACTTTGCTATAGCGATCAAATTTTAATGTCGCACTATAAGTTGCTTTTAATGCGTCAGGTACAGTTGATATGCCTAGTTCGCTGGTTGCAGGCACCGATGGTGTAGTAGGTATTGTTGGAGTGGTAGGAGTGGTTGGTGTTGGAGGAGTAATGACTACCTCTGGCAGCACTTTTTTCTCATTGCCACCACCACAGCCCACTAATATTGTGCTAATTACAGCAGCCAATAAAGTACTAGTAAAAGGGATCTTCTTAATATTCATAATTTCTCCAAAATATATTTAACAGGGTCAAACTGAGAAATTATTATCCGATATTTAAACAAACTTTAGAGTAAGCACGAGTAAGCGGTTTGTAAGCAAGCCTATTATTTTCATCAAATGTAGATTGCTATTATGCCAAGGCGGATAAAATTCAAACCAAGTAAATATCTTGTAATAAAAAGAAAAGTGCTAATCAACGAAACTGACTGGCATTAAAAATAGTAAGGTGCGCTTATCAACTAAACGGCCACTGCTAGCGATAAAACGCCCTAAATGATAAATATATACTTAATGGTTACTCTGCTAATACACCATATAACGCGATTTCTTCTGCAGTCATCCAATGAATACTATCAGCTGGTGCCGCAACTAAGGTATACCAGTAAAAGTCAGTCGTTATACCGATAGCGTTATAATAATCAAGGTAAATAACATGTGCTTGATGATCTCTTGGATAATATAATGCCGCCTTGCCGCTACCATCACTCCATGAATGAACACCTATTTTAGCACCCGTTTCAATAGTACGTTTTACCCCTGCTAAAAACATATCACTGCCACCCGATGCTACCATACCGTCTGCTGGAATATGGGTATTAATACCACGGTTTCGAATCTCCATTGACGCCAATAAGTTAATTTCATCATCCATAGAACCCGGTACGTTTTGCATTACCATGGTAGTAATTTGTGGGTAGGTATTAAATAATTCCTGCATCACAGTTAAAGTATCTGAGCCGATCACACCATTCATATAAACCGTATCTGAACTGGTATCATTGTCTTTAAAAGTAAACTTGGCAGTCTCATCCGCCCCCGTACCGTTATCAGTTTCGGTTGCGCTAATATTAAATTCTTCAGCAGAGTAGTCACCATTAGGTAATATGGTTGCTAAAGCGTATTGCTTATCGGTTAACAACGCATAAACAGCAGAGTCTTGATTTTGTACTTTTTCCGGCGTATTTAACTGCCACTCATTTTTGATTTGTTCAAAACGTCCATCAAAATTCTGTGCATCTAAAATAGAGGTTAAAGACCAATAAACGTATTCAGTAGCCATACAGCTATAATTACAAGTTTCATCAGAATAGGTATACCAAGCCGTGTCAGGGTAACTTGCCGGAATAGTTTCAAATTGCCCGCCGCGTGCAATATCCATAGCATTTGTAAGCGTTGACCCAATAGCTTCACCAAAAACTTCAGGGTAAACACCGGCATAGCCAACATGAGTTATGAGGTGTAACACTTCTTCAATGGTGGCATCAAATCTACTTTCATTAGCCCCACTAATAACCACTTCACTGGCATAAAGATCTTGAAGGGCATCCGATGCAGGAATTTGAGAAGATAGAGTTTCTAGCTCGTTGGCATCTTTAGCCATGATTAAAGTAGCGCCTTTGTCAAGCATCTGTTCAATGACTAAGTGATTATCCGGCTCGCCATCCTCATTATTATCTAAATATTGCGCCATCACATTAGCAGCATGTAACATTGCTTCATCTGGCGTTTCAGCAGTACCATAAATTGAAATACCAAAGACTGAGGTTTTCTTCGCAAACACTTGTTCTAAAGAATAGTCAGTGCGTTTATCGTAAGTTAAATCAGGAATAGCCAACGCACAACTAGTATCAAGCGCTTGATTTGGCTGAGATAAAAATTCACTCGCCATTGACTCAAAACAACTAGCACCTGAAAACAATTGTCCATGACCACCTTGTGGATTGGTAATATTTTGTGAGTTAAGCATATTTTTAGCAACAAGAGATCCCCAGGCAGCAGGTGTTTGAACATCCTGTTGACCATTGAGTATTAACACCGGCAAATTACTGCTTACCGCTTGTATTTCAATATCATTCGCTGCCGTAACATCCCATACTTGGCAAGAGTCTTTATCAAAGCCCATATGAAACATACCATTTACTGCAACTTGCGTACTTGCTGACCAACCTTGGCTATTATCATCAGCTAAAGCTGTAATATTAAGAAATGGGTATTCTTCTGCGCAAATTGTAGATAAGCCCATAGCATTGTAAAAAATATCTTCTACGCCTTGCTCTTCATCAGAGCCTTCACTGCCGTCTTGCCCTTCACCTTCTCCAGGCATTACCCCTTCTAAAGCCGACGCATATTTACTGACATCCTCATTAACAGCTAATAAGTAGGGTATGATTGCAGGCTGTGTCGCTAATTCAAGCATGGTTTGAACAAAGGTTCGACTTTCGGCCACCATATTTTCATTATGCATGCGGGAGATAATATCTTCAAAAATCTCTTTAAATTTCTCGGCTGGGCACTCCTCGGTATTATCACAGTTTTTAATTATTTGATTCAAGGTTTCATAGTTGGTCCACGGCGTATCTGACATGCCATTAACTTCTATGGGGAACACACCATCTAAAATAACACTGCGAATACCTTCACTATTTTCTCGCATTATTGTAGTAGCAAGGCGAGTACCATAAGAAATCCCATACAAATTCCATTCTGCAATATCTAAGGTTTTCCTTAACTCAATAAAGTCCATCGCATTATATACACTATGATAAGCACTTAAATCAACACCTGATGTTTCAAACCTAGTTTTACAGGCTGAAACTTGTTCTGGTGTGCCAGCTTCACCATTATATTCTGTGCAAGATAATGCGGGATTTGAATAGCCAGTTCCGCGTTGGTCAACCAAATATACATCTCTGTCTTTAATAAAAGTGTCATTTGTTATTACTTTTTCAATACTCGCGCTTGCATTTCCCCCAGGGCCGCCTTGCAAATAAACAACCGGGTCAGATTTTTTATCCGCGCCGGTAGCGGCGAGTTTTATTACCGCTATTTCAATAATTTTTGTTGATGCAGGCTCACCATATAATGCATGTTTTTCTGGCACACTAAGATAGCCGCAAGAAGAGCCTGTCGTTAATAACGTTAACTGAGACGTTGACAACATGTTCTTACATTCAACGTCTTTATATGCAATTACAGACTGAGTAATACCTGTATTTGGTATTAATGTAGTGTTGATTTCTTTTTTAGCATCAGAGCTACCACAAGCGGTTAATAGACTCGTAGATATTATTGCTAAGGCAATAAGTGTTTTATTAGCAGGTATCATTGAACAATCCTTCATGACTAATTAATAAATAGTTACAACGCTGTTATTTGCGATATAAGCGATGCGTTATTATCAATGATTTTATGAGGGGGTAGGGTAAGTGCGCGTAAACGTTTGTAAGGACTGATTTAAACAATAATTCAAAGAGTTAACACTTAAAATGCTAATGTAAAACAATTGATTGGGATGTAAGATCCCGTTAGCTTACGTTAGCTTACAAACCGGCCTATTTATTTTTATATACTGATATTTCTAATAAAACTAATGTGTTTACCTTAACTATTGATAGGGGAACACTGATTAACTTTTAAGAGGAATAAAAATGGAAATTAATAATGGAATAGGCGTACATAACCCCACCGCCATTGAGCAAAAAAACAGTATTGAGGGAGTCAAATCCTCTACAAAAGAAACAGCTATTGGTGTTACATCTACGGCAATCAGTGCTTCAAAAGATATTACTTTATCTACAGAGGGAATGTTAAGCCAAGAAATAGATGATGTTTCAGAAAAAATTGACGATATTTTACTAGGTCATGTTACCCCAGCACAAAAAAATAAGCTCAATGATATCTATCAGCAGCTTGACCAAATATTTGAAAAAGATCAGTTAACAGCGCAAGAAGAAAAATCTACTGATGCGTTATTTGAGCAAGTGCATAATATTCTTGAAAGCAGTATTAGTAAATTAACAACTACTGAACGAGAATCGGTAGATAAATTAGCAAATAAAATGGATGGATTGATTGAAAAGTTAGATACAACTAACGCTGGTCATTATCAGAACAACAGTTCACTTCAAACCCAGGACGGTAATCTAGATATACAGTCAAGCTCTTTGAGCAATGAAAAACAAAAGAGTAGAAATGCATTGACGGTTGCTGAGCTTAATGCGCTCTCAGTTGTAGAACTTAACAAATTACCAATCAATCTATTAAAAAAGCTCAATACTCAACAGCTAAACAAACTAAATGCCAGTCAACTAAATAGTTTAGCTTTGCCGCAACTAAAGCAACTTTCAACGGGTAATATAGAAAAGCTTAATCAATCACAAACCAATAGGCTTTCCAGAGCATAAACGATGTGTTCACTTAAACAACCTAGCATAGTGATAAAGGTGGTATTTACCGATTTTGTAAGGTACATACCACTTAATATTTTAAGGTTATTGATACCACTGGTTTTTATAGGCTAAGCTACCAAATAAAACATGAGCCTTTGCTTGTTCTATCTGGCTTTTAGTCACTGAAGTTTCGACTAATTGTTTATCTTGATAATTAAAAGCAAGAGCCTCTTTATCAGGCTGCAAAATAGTGACTTTATCTGGGGTCATATAAGCAAAGTTCTTGTCATATTGCATCATGGCTCTTTGTTTAGATATTGGAATGTGTTGTGTTAAATCATGTCCTAACATCGGTGTGTGACCGCTTATTCCAATAAGTGATAATAGCGTTGGTGCTAGATCAATTTGGCTGATCAACCTATCATCAGACCGTGCTTTAATGCTTTCACCAAAAATCACTCCTGGAATTCTAAAATGATCAATAGGCACCAAACTAGCACCGGCAACTCTTGAATCATGATCAGCAACAACTAAAAAGAGCGTATCTTTCCAATAGGCTGATGCTTTTGCTTTTTTGATGAACTGTCCTAAGGCATAGTCAGCATATTTTGCCGCATTATTTCGTGTGCGCTTTTCTTGATCATACTGAATGATTTTTCCATCAGGATACTCAAATGGCGAGTGATTTGAACTAGTGAATACCAGACTAAAAAATGGGGCACCCTGTTTATTCAGTCTCTCAAACTCCGTATGTGCTTGATCATATAAATCCTCATCAGAAGCGCCCCAAGAGCCCTGATAATCGATTTTTTTAAAGTCATCTAAATCAACAATGTCACTAAAACCATTGCCAAGAAAAAAACTTTTCATGTTATCAAAATGGCTCTCTCCGCCATAAATAAATTGGGTGTGATAGCCATTTTTCTTAAGTAACTTTGCAATGGTAAAAAAATTTCGTTGTGATTTATCTAGTTTAACTACCGATCTTGACGGGGTTGGGGTAAATCCGGTGATAACCGCCTCAATCCCCCTTACAGAACGAGTACCAGTTGCATATAAGTTACTGAAATTCCAACCTTGAGTCATTAATTTGTCTAGGTTCGGTGTTAACGGTAATCCGCCAAGCTGCCCGACATATCGAGCTCCTAAGCTTTCTTGTAACAGAATCACCAGGTTTTTAGGTTTTCCTGAATAACTTGCTTGATGCATGGCACGTGTTGGGAAAAAGTCATTATTAAAGTCTTTACTATTGATCATGGTATTTTTCCGAACTAACTCTATAATTTTACCCTGTTCCATTTTGCCATAATATTTTGCACTAGGATTCTCTAGACCCATCTGTTTTAAAGCGAATGCGACCGAATAACTAGAGTTTAGCGTTAAGTCATTAAGCAAATGATCCGTAGAAAATGACACCATGGCTGGGTTTAAAGGGCGGTGACCTAATGAAGACCTAGCCCCTAGAATGACAATAAGAATGACCACTATGCTGATCAATAATCGAGACTTAATGCCAATATTTACATCCGCTAGCCAGTTTGCTTTAAATAATTTACCTGAGGTTATGATTGTTATGGTCAAGGCTGACAAACTGATTAATATTTCTAACTTGTAACCCGTCCATAACATTGAAAAAACTTCTTTAGGGTAAATAAGGTATTCAATTAATAATCGATTTGGTCTTAAATCATATTCTAGTATAAATGTTGGTGTAATCACTTCCAAATAGACCAATAAAGACATTGAAAGTATGCACCATAGCATTATAAATTGTCGCAATAATGCCTTGCATTTATTGCATACATAAGCGCACAAGCTGATTAAAATAGGCACCGTAAATAGGTAACACAAGGAAGAAACATCAACACGAATACCACTGAGCATGATCGAAAAAAAATCATTAAGGTTATTGACTCTATCAGCTTGCCAAATAACAAGACCTAGTCGAAAAGCAGATAATATAACTAAAGCGACAAATAAAAAGACAACAGTAATCCATAAAGGTCCCAGGGCTGCTCTGATTTTAGCTATTATTTCTTCCTCTTCATGGTGTTTTTCTGTTTTTTTTGTATTTATCTTGCTTTCATCTGTTATTACTGGCCCAACAATACCAACCCTATCTGCCATCGATGTTCGGATAAAACAAGATACAGAAAGATAGGTTAATTTGGTTATATGCCGTATTGTGTTCTTCATACGTTCTTCGATTTTTAGCCCATTTAAGTTGAACATGCTAACAGTGCTAGACCCCTTACAAAGTAAGCCGGTGTAAGTAATAATAAACGTATGTAAGCACGTGTAAGCTAGACTTTAATCCAAGGAACTTTTAAGTTAAATTTGCATCGTGACTGGATAATCAAGAGAAAATTAATGGACAAGACCAGAATATTACTTATTGAAGATGACCCTGAAATATCGCGATTAACTGCTATGTACCTTGACGTTGAGGGTTATCAAGTAGACGTTATTGATGATGGTGCCCTAGCCTTAGAGGCAATAAAAAACCTCAAGCCCCAGCTTATTATTCTTGATTTAATGTTACCAGGCATGAACGGTATTGAAATTTGTAAAACTGCTAGAGAGTTTTACCTACAGCCAATTTTAATCCTAACAGCCTGTGATGATGATGTTAGTGAAGTAAGCCTGCTAAAAATGGGCGCAGATGATTACTTGGTTAAACCTTTACGTCCTCATGTACTTGTTGCCAGAATAGAGGCTTTACTGAGACGAAATCAAACTAATCAAGCAAAGGGAATTGGTCCAAAAGATTCTCTAATCATTAATGATGCAAATAACAAGGTTAACTTTCAAGGTAAACTATTAACCCTGACAGAAGCTGAATATCAAATGCTGAAATTACTGCATAAAAATGCTGGTAAGGTTATTTCTAGAGAGCAATGCTGCCAAGCACTACGAGGCATTGATTATGATTTTAGTAATAGGTCTATTGATATGCGTATATCAGGGTTAAGGAAAAAAATGGGTGACGATAAAATGCCTTACAAAGTGATTACAACCATCAGAAATCAAGGTTATAAATTAATTCATGAGTAAGTCATCGCTTTCATTATTTTCACGACTTTATTTAAGTATTGCGATTACGGTTTTTTTAAGTGTTTCATTAACTTCATTTTTTATGGAAAGTTATACTGATCAAGAAGAGATTGATTTTTTTATAAAAGATGCAAGTTTGATTTTTAAACAACTTGAACTAGCGCAAGATATTGATTTGACATCTGGTCAGCATAGCATTCAGTTACCCTTTCCTCTTTATCGCTATTTCTCAGCAAAGGTTATTAACCAGAGTAATACCAAAGTTTGTAAAAAGTGCCAATTTATCAAAAACATTAACCATGTTAATTATTATCAATTAGAAGAAGGTGAGCGCTTAGCCGAATTCAGCTTATCTAAATCAAACAATAAAGTTTTAATTTATGAAAGATTGGATAGTGAACGCAGTGAAGAAGAGTTATCCGAGGTATTGTCAGATGAAAACGCAGAAGGAACGATTTTCTTCTCATTGATTTTTATCACTTTGTCATTACTTGGTTTGACTATTTATTGGCCTATTAGAAAACTACAAAGCCAAATTAAAGCACTGATTGATACCCACCATCAATTTGGCAAAGGTAATATGCATGTCACAGCCAATGAATATATTCAAAAACCTTTAGACGAGCTTGCTTTAAGCTTTAATAACATGGCGCTAGCAATAGCTGACAATGTTAAAGAGCGCGACATATTCTCACAGGCTATTCCTCACGAAGTCAGAACACCATTAAGCAGAATTCAATTAGCCTCAGGCTTAATACGCAGAAAAAGTACTGATTTAGATATTTTGGCCTTAGTTGATGATGTTGATAACTACGTAGTCGACATTAATGAACTAATAGGGCAAATAGTTGAGTATTCAAAAATAAATTCAAGCCCTAGTTCTGAAAATGAAGTAGACCATTATCAAACTATTGAAGTAAAAGCCTTTATTGAATCTAGATTGCAACTTTTAGCTAAAAATCAAAACAAAAAGCTTATTTTATCCATTGATCAATCACTTGAAATAACTACCACCCCCTTCTATTTAAGGTTGCTAATAGATAACTTTATAAAGAATGCTTTTAATCATGCCAATGAAAAGCTCCGTATTTCATCATATGTGCAAAGCAATCAATTATCTATTGTTATTGAAGATGACGGCATGGGTGTACCTCTTGATGACAGGGAAACGATCTTTATTCCATTTGCCAGATTGGATAAAAGTCGTAGTAGAAAAACCGGCGGTCTTGGTCTGGGATTGCCAATAGCTAAAGCAGCGGCAAAAAAAATGGATGGTTATATTGTTGTTGCAGAATCACCTTTAGGTGGTGCAAAGTTTTCATTCATTAGAAATGATTACTAATTTAGTTGAGAAATTCAATTAGTAATGCTTTTCGTTATGTACCTTCTAATTTTGTATCCATTTAATCAAGATTACAAAGTATTGAAAAGTCGCCTCAATATTGAGAATTATTCGAGTATTTCTGTTGAAGGTGTTTTACAAGACTTGCACGCTAAACTATTGACTAAGAACCTTGCCGCATCGGCGATCCATGATGCAAAACGAACAATAAAGAAGCCTAAAAATAATAGACGCTATGAATATAAAATCAATTTCACCTTTGCGATAAATCAGCTAAAGGATAATGTTGTCAGATTCACAATGAAACTAGCTGAGCTTGAGTTATATGAACTGCTGATAAGTAAAATATCAAAGAATTTAAGTGCTATTCGGCCTGATCGTAAGTTTGTTCGACAAGACCGTAGAAACAAGACAAATAAATACCCAATGAATTATAAACGTATGTGTTAAATCCTTAAGTTAATGACATTGCTGTTGCCATCCCAGTTTTTACAAGCAAGTGGAATGCCTCCATCTTGACTAACAATCATTTCTTGTACGACTTGTTTCAAATCAAGGCGATGAGCCTTGCTGTGACCATGAGTGATTTTAATAACGTTTTCATCATCAAAAGCATATTCGGCTGTCAGTGAATGACTCGTTGTATCAAGTGATTCAAACGTTTTATCAACTTTTTCAATTTTACATGCTTGCCTGGAGACTAATGAAAATAAGCTTTCACAGCCAAATTCAAAAAACTGGTCGAGGGTTCTACCGAGTTTATGACGATTAAAATGTGATGCTTGAACCCCTTTATGAAATAAATGTTCAGCGGCAAGTTAGTAAAAAATTGTGGGCTAAGTGATAAAGGTCGATTGGCAAAACCTAGCCCATTCATTATCATGCCTTTTACGTGCGCCACCTGTTAAAATTCCATTATGGACAAAAGAATTCAAACCCTTTACATTCGTGACTCCGCTGAGTGTTCCCACTAAAACATATGTCCACATTAATTGTCCACATCATCCAATATTCTCATGGACAAAAACACCTTAAATGATTGCCTTTTGTCCATACATTAGTCACCTAAAATTCAGGATAGCCCCAACCGTTGTGTCCACATTAATCATGCGAAAAGCTATAATTTCCCGTCAGAATCATATTCTTTTAAGGCCTTAGCAAATGTCGGCCTGCAAACTTTATAGTAATAATTACATCATTCAGAGTCATAAGTCACCAATGAAAGCTAACAATTTATTAATGATACCTTACAAGTTAGTAATTTCTCAACGACCGCTGCAAGTCTCAAAGCTGCCAGTGGTATTTATCTCTAGGTAATATCCTTTACCTCCACATTGAGTCAATTTCTTACTGTTATAATGGTGTAACTATTCAGCTCCCCCCAATATTAAAAATTTCTGGTAGCTGATTTTTGAATAATAAATTGAGTGCATCACTTGCCGATACCTTTTGTTTTCGGCAAGTTGATAGGTAGCTTCTCACT
>JBLHNB010000120.1:0-14373 GCA_047621305.1 Alteromonadaceae bacterium
CGTTAGCTGAACATCTTAATACTCTATTTACAAAAGACATTGAAGTATACGAATATGTATGTAATGTAATATTTACACGCCCCTTGCCTGCCAATAGTATTCAATCCATTCCTAGTAGTGTTTTACCTGAAAATGCTAAAGTTTATGACTTGTTGAAGTCTCTATTTGTTTGCCAAATTAAAATTAAAGAGTGTCATGATCTTTTTACGTCTATTTGTACTCGAAGAGGGTTAAAACCATTACAATCTAGCTATGTGGAAGGATTGTTAGTTAATCAAGGGTTTTTCTATAATTTCGCTTCACAACAAGCAGATTCAACATTCTTAAATAAGATTCATTTTTTGCTTTTAAGTAAACTTAAAATTGCAAAAATCGAAGATTTTGTTCATTTTGCGGGATGTATAAAGACTGATTTTAAAACTTTAGTTAATTTTCATAGTACTAGTAAAACCAATTTCCCTCGTGTTAATGATATAGAGGAAAAAGAAGATAAAATAAAATATGAAGCGAAGGTTAAAAAACCTAGCAACCGTGATGCCTATAAACGTGTTACTACACAACTTGCAGAGATAAAAAAGAAACTTAGAGAACAGCAAATATTACCTGCTAAGCGTATGGCTGATGGCTTAATTACATCCCAAGTTAGAGATGGGGGCAGCGAGTTTGCTGCTCTATCATTATGCCAGCTTTCTGAATATGCAAAGAACCTTAATCTCTTTGAACTGCAATTAGAATGGGCTTTAAAAGCAACTACAGTCGCTCCACTTGATTATCGAACTTTTGGGCATGTAGCTGATGCTTATATCAATTTGGAGCAAATTGATGAGGCTCGAAAGAATTTTGAAACTTGTTTGCAAGCCCATGATGATAATAGAATATATGGATTATCTGGATTGGCGAGAATTGAGCGTTCTAGATCTAACCTACCCGAAGCTATAGAGTATATTGAAACTGCGATTAAAGAATGCGGAAAAGATCATGTTCCTTATTTAATAAAAGCTGAATTGTTGAGAGATCAGCATAAATACGAGGAATCTGAAAAAATATATAATTTTGTATGTAGAGAATTTCCAGAGTTTCCTATCGGTCTCTGTGGTAAAGCTGCAGTTTTGGCTGAGCAGAAGAAATTTGAAGATGCTGAAGCTACGTATAAATTGGCACTTCAAAATTATCCTAAAAATGACGATAAAGTGATGACTTTAAGTGGACTAGGTTTTTTAGTTGCACGGCTAGGGCGATTTAAAGAATCGTATAAACTTTTAGATGAAAGTATATCTTTATCTACATATGAGAATATCATTCCCCATACGTCTAAAGCTCGAGTGTTACAAATGGAAGGGCGTTTGAAAGATTCTGAAAAACAGCTTAAGCTATTGTTAAACGGCAGAACTCAGTTTGTGGAAGTGGTTGAGCAATTACTCGAATTGTACTTAAAAACAAATCAGCTTGAGAAAGCACAAAAGTTATACGCTAAAATGGAACCAACAGTAAAGCAATCAGATTTGGTTCAAATTAGGTATAGTCAACTGTTAAAACAGCAGAATAAATTTGAAGATGCTTTACAAATTATTGATAAAATCAGGGCTAAGAAGCCAAGATATACATTGGCAATGAATGAACGTGCTGCTATTTTTAAGACTGAGGGTAAGTACAACCAAGCTACGACCCAGTATAGAGAAGTGCTTAAAATTAATAAGTTTGATCGTACCGCTAACTTTGGTATACAGGTCATTAATCATATTTTCAATCGTAATGTTAAGTTAGATAATCTTATCACTAATTCAGATATTGATAATCCTAAAACTATTGACGATTATCAAACCATTGGGAACATTGGTCTTCTTAAATTATCGAAAGGAGAGATTAAAGAAGGTAAAAAATTACTATTACAATCGTATAACAGTAATTTCAAAAGTCTTCAATCTAAGTTTGATGCGGGATTATCTTTAGCTAGTTTGATGTTAAATCAAAAGGGAGCGGCTTTAAAACCGGTGAAGAAACCAATGAGTATTATTGGCTCTATACAAAAAACAATTGTTTATGGAGAGCAAGGAAAGACAGCTCAGGTAGTTAATAGTTTAAATAATCTTAATGAGCATGTTCCACCTTTCTCGGCAAGAATAATTGAAATGATTAGTCAAAAATATGCCTCTGCAGCTAATGATGACCGTATATCTCAAGATGATATTTACAAAGAACAGTTGAAAAATATGCTATTAGCAGCTTAGTTAATTTTGATTATGACTCCTAAACTTTAGTGAAGGTAGTGAGTTGGAATTAGATATAGACCAATTACACTCTAATATTTGCATAATTACTTTTTATTTTTCGTAACTTAGTACGCGTAGTTAGGAAAGCACTACCGCCTTTGCAGTAGTGCTTTCTGATGCTTTAGCAATGAACGTGGTTTCACGAAACTACAATTAAAAAACACGTCACAAAGAGTGGCTTTGTAAATAAATCTCATGACTTCTTTCTAGCCGTTCTTCTGCTGCAATTTCTTCATCATTTTTAAACCACTTGTCCGACGGGATGAATGAGATTCAAATGCTAATCATTGTATCCATTTGACAAGTTCGTGTACTTTCTACTCTTTTCCCATCACCAACACGACACGTCCCAGTACAACAATATCCGCTTCAGCCACTTCAACTGACGTATTACCATAACTCATCGCTAATTTTTTACCTGGTAGACGCTGTAAATGATTTATGGAAATCGAACCGTCAATATCTAATAAATAGCGCCCAGAGCTTGGTGTTATCTCTTCTGTATTAACAAACAACAAAGAACCATCAAGATCGATAACGCGAGTGTTAGCTGGTGTTAAGCCATAACGCTTCATTGTTGTCGCATCAAGGCTTATTTCGTCAGTATTATCTAATGTACCATTCGTTATTCTTTCAATGGTTAATTTTTCTTTTGATATAGCCACTGACGTTTCAAAAGCATCACCTTCATCAAGTAACAACCACCTTAAAGAAACTCCTTTAGCTAAATGAACTCTCACTGCGATTTCAAAGGGGGTCATATTACGAGTATGCCAAGTGGATATTGTCGATCTAGGGATCGAAAATGATTCAGCCAATTGAATGAAATTACTTGATTCTGTTGCGAACACTAGCTTTTCAGTAAAATCCTTTCCTCCAATGTATTCAAAAGGCGGTATTTTCGTTTCATTTTGTTTTGTTGAAGCTGGTAAGTCTATTGAATCGTGTCCCTCTTGACTCAATTTAACTTTTGAATATATCTCATCTGGAATTTTATTACGTGATCGCCAAGTTCTTATAGTAGCAGGTGAAACGCCGAGGGCCTTTGATAAGTCCTTTATTTTAAAAGACTTTGTTATAATTCTTAATTCATTTAGTTGTTCTTCAAAGTCTGGCATACATCCTCTTACATAAAAAACCCCAGTGCAAATGGTTGCAATGAGTTGCTCATATGGGTATTATCGTGAAACGTTTAAAGGCGGTTGCTCACTGCCAATCCATATTTGAATACATATAAGGTCAAATATGGACAAATATTCATAAACTAACTCATAAGGATACCACCATGTCGTCAATTGCCATACAACTTGCATCACCTTACTGCACAAAAAAGAAATATGCTGAAGCAACAGGGCAATCAATAAGCACTATTGATCAAGCTGTTGCTAGTGGCAAGCTACCTATTTGGCCAAAAGAAAGCAAAAAAAGCGCTGTACTCATCAATCTTGTCGCTTTGTTTAAAAAAGCCGATGCACAAAACTTTGTGTAATCAACCCAACACCAAACTAGAGATCACTATAAACGCCCATCAACAAGGGTTTATAGAGGTTTCGACAGGTGAATTCATCGAACCAAGCATGAATAAGAAAAAGCATCGTTTCTCTTTAATCGTTAAAACAGAAGCGGTCATATTCATTTGCGTACTTGGTTTGTTACTTAATCATTGCATATAAGGAAATTTTGGCAATGTATGAGTCAAATGAGAGTAAACACAGTGCAATCGAGTCTGCATGTGTTCGGTTTGCAGATATTGAAAACATAGAAGAGATTGCAAACGAGTGCGGCATACGTGGGCAGGTACTACGTAACAAGTTAAATCCTAATCAACCACATCAATTAACGGTTAGTGAGTTAATTCGAATTACAACGGCTACCGATAATCACGACATTATCAACAGCGCGATCCTTGAAGTCGGATTAACAGCTGTTCGCTTACCGAAACAAGGTGATTCAAAACCTTTAACACTTAGTGCGATGAGTGTTGCGAGTCATACCGGTGAAATTAGCCGACACATCTTAGAAGCTGAATCCGATCGCCGGCTAACCCGTACCAATAAAGACGAAATTGTTAAGAAGGCACAGGAAGCTGTTCGTGAATTGGTCTTTCTTATGTCAGATGTTGAAAACCGCTGCGGTGGTGCAGGGCCGTTCGTGTCCATGTGTGCTGATGCTGTGATCAATGGATTGCCAATACCAGGCATGTAATTCAAAAGGATAAGTATTATGGAAACAGTTCAAAGCGTTATTAATGAAATTATGTTCATTGCCATATCAAGACCTGATGCGATTGATATTACGGTTGAATACAGCGGTGTGAGCGACTCACTGTCTGTAAAAGTGATGCCGCGTGGTTTTGATTACATCAATACAACGACAGCTCGTTATGAAGCCGCAATGCTTTATTCCACCAACGTTTGGTTAAATGATTCAGGACCAATGCAAGATGCACTGGATGCTAAAAGCAAAATATTGGAATTAATGGCAATGCCAGTTAATACAAAGATGGCTGCATGAAGCGTATTTCAGTACCTATTAAACATATGGAAATGGCACTTGGGTCGATGGGCGTTAAACCTGATTTGGTTGATGACATTATCGGGTCATTTGACGTAATTGATTGTGGTAAGCATGACGAACTGGTGATGTCTGAAGTGCCATTCAACGGTGATACATCCGAATTTACAATGCCTGAAATACTCACAACCATGGCGGCATTTTGGCAGTGTATATTTGCCAGTTCTGAAATGGGCACCACCCAAGAGCGCCAAGCCACAGGCGCTATACGTGCAGTGTATTTCATGTCGCTTAATTTGGGACTTGGTGGCCTTGTTACTTGCATATCAGTTTGGTGGGAACAGACCGCTGAAATTCACGGCTCAACTGCATTGGAGTGTTGGTCATGATGTATTTTGCAATCGCACTGTGTCCATCAGGCAGTATGCGTGAACATCCTAAAACACACGAACTACGAACCCTTGAAATAGGTGAATGTGAAACCAAGCAAGATGCTATTGATAACGCGTGTCAGCAGCTTAATTGCCGTCAGCTTTTCCGCGGTGTCATTGGCAGACCAAAAGGCCAGGGCGGTTATCTAGTTTTAAACGCACAGGATTATGCAGCGATATGAATAAATTAACCATTGAGGAAAGGCGTCGCGGTTTGGCTAATGTTAGAAAGCTACGCGCAGATTTAGAAGTGATCAGTGAGCGTAAAAACTATAGTAAACGTAACTATATACAGCGTATTAAAGTTAAAGCAGGCCAGCTTAAAACTATAACAGTTTCAGAATTCACAGCGCAATATGGTAAGGACTTCGATGTTTACCCCGATTAAAGACACCAAGAACCCGCTTAAAAAGCTACCGTATAACCTGCGTTGTGAATTAGCGAGTTTCGTTGATAACAACACAAATAAATACAACACCGAACCAGCTCGTGATCGCGCCTTTGCTTTCGCGCGTTCGGTCGTGTCTAAACTTAACGTTCCTTACGATATTAAGAACTACCTTGATAAAGCCGGTGCATATAGACTAAAAAAACACGGCCTAAAACGTGCGATTAAATTTATTGATGATCGTAGTGCACACATTGTTGCGAGTTTCGGTTTGTTACCTGAACCTTGGTATCGCGTAGACACTGAATATAAACGTGCCCGTCTTGCAGATGAATTGACAGGGCGCGCACGTTTACATTTAGAACTTGCTTTAAAAGCAGGTAAAAGACCACTTGAAGCACTTGAAGAAATCAACGAATTCACAGGGCTTTCATTGTGGGTACCGCATTTCGAACCCAAAAAGCGTGACAGTGATGATGACGTATATTTAGCCCTAATCACCCGAGCTTGTGACGATGCCGTTTGGTTACGAGCTATTAACCAAAAAGTGACTATTGCCTTCGAATCAGCAAGGCGTGCAGCGGGAATGGTTTCACCACACGTAAGTCCATACGCTTCATTCACTACTTGCCAATGGCTTAAAGACCGTAAGAAAAAGCAATTAGATTGGCTTGATAGCATGGCAATCGAAAGTGAATGTGGTGAAACACTGGAGCTTAAAGATGTGCATGATGCATCGGTTTCTAACCCCGCTAATCGTCGCCATGAGTTAATGACGCAGTTACGCGGTTGTCAGGAATATGCAGACTCTGTTGATCATGTCGCGTTAATGGCAACCTTAACTGCGGCTGGACGTTATCACCGATTAAAAAAACGTGGCACATATTTTATTGAAAACCCTAACTGGAATGGTGCTAATCCTCTCGATGCTCATGAATGGTTAAAAACATCTTGGCAGCGTTTTCGCGCTGCAGCTGACAGAGATAAATTAACTTATTACGGTATGCGTGTTGTTGAACCTCACGTAGACGGTACACCGCATTGGCATGGAGTATTCTTTGTGCCTCGTGATCAAGTATCAGCATTCATTGAATTACTGACGTTTTACCAACATCAACGTGACAGTGACGAACTGTTTACTGATGATGGTACTCCGAAGTCAAAAGCCATGGTTGCACGAGTAAAAATTGAAGAAATAGACCGTAGTAAAGGCGATGCTGTTGCGTATATCGCTAAGTACATTTCTAAAAACATTGATGCACATAAGTTAGAAGGCAAAAAAGACTTAGATTCAAACCTTGTTGATCTGGTTGAAACTGTCACTAACGTTACCGCCTGGTCCCGTGCATTTTGCTTTCGCCAATTCCAATTTCAAAAAACACCATCGGTCACCGTTTGGCGCGAACTTCGCCGCATTGAAAAAGCACAGGAGTTTTGCTTATTTGAAAAAATACGCCTTGCTGCTGACTGTGGTTGTTTTGCCTCTTACTTTAATTGGATGGGTGGACACCGCCTTAAACAACGTAACCGACCTGTAAAAATATTCTATGAGCGTTCAGAAAACCATTATCAAGAATTAGTTAAAAAGACAGCTGGTCTTACAGGCGTTGGTATATCGGTTTTAACCCGTGAAAAGAAGTGGACACTAGTTAAGAAAAACGTGGAAGAAACAAATACTGTTGCGAAGATTGTTCGTATATTAACGCGAAAGACCAATAGGGCGAGAAACAAGGTTACTAAGATTTTAGGCTCTTGGGGTTTCTTGTCTTTTGGTTTTTGGTCTTTGGGTTTTGCTGAAAGCGGCGGGAGCCGTTTTCCTCGGACTAGTGTCAATAACTGTACGCCAGATATTATTCCACAGGAAAGCAGCGGTGTTCCAGATGTTGATACCAGTAACCTGACACCCAAACAGATGTATGCGGGCTCATATTTTGAAGAGTCAGTTGATGTATTGGATAAGAACGAGGATTTAGCTAAACAGCGTTGTATAGAGTGCGGTAGTGAAAGTGAATTTTACGGTAAATCTGATTCGTATCTCTGTGTTGATCATAGACCAAAGGAACTTGATGTTTGTGATGATTGGAAGAAATGGCCTATAGCTGAAATTTTAGATTCATCCAATTACGCACCTGACTGGAAGAGCTGGGCTAGTTGGGACTGGGGCTAACTTATTGTATATATGAATACATAGTGTGAAATAACCCTGTTTACAAGTATTTAAAACCACTGTATTCTTATACAGTGGTTTATTGTTGAGGTCCATTATGACTGCGTTACAGGAACGAGCCAGAGATTTCGTTATTATCTCGGCTGCGCAGGACACATTGAGTGATAATACCGATGTTGTGCTGTATTTGTTGATGTTGATTTCTGAAATACAAAACGAAGATGAAAGCTAGTGATACCAGGAACAACGACTATTGGGAAATGAACTTTATGAACAGGCTGGATAAGCGCCATCAAATGATTGTTGGCGCAAGTCTAGAAGATTAATTATTAATAAGTCATTAGAACGTGGCTAAAGTACCAACTTTTCACTGTGATTTTATCTTCTTGTAAGTCAGATTTGTATATTCATTCATTCATCATTATTTATACGGACTTGCACAAATGAAAATATTCTGCAGTCTATTTTTATTCAATAATAATTTAATTTTTATCATTTCAAGTTAGTTATTTTTAGGTATTATACGGAATTCCGTAAATATAAAGTTAGGAGTGTTAGATTTTGAACGATTGGATATATATAATGTTGTCTATTTTAGGTGTAGTTTTTGCTATTGGTCTCTTGAGTTGGATGCTGGGCACTATTTTGGAAGACGTGTTTGAAGCAAAATGGATTAAGGAATTTACGAAAGACTTCAAAGATTCGGTCAAGTATAGTCAGCCTTCTTGGGATGAAATAAAAGAAATAGCTTCAACCCGTGGACTTACTCAGTCAAAAATTCAATTCACCCTTCGAAAATTTTATCGCGAGATTATCACGGGTAGAGAAACTGATCTTTTAGATCATAAATTATTGATAAAAGGCTACATTGACAAATATCGAGAAGATGAACCTTTTGAGGGGCTGCCAAATGAAGTGCGTATCCATTTGGAAAAAGTTCGGGAGCAACTTGCTGGTAATGAGCATCATCTTGAACCATTAACAAACCAAATAAAAGATTTACTGACGGTAAACGAAAAAGATAGAAAGTACCAACGTTACTACACAATTGGAAGCTTCTTTGTAGGTTTAGCGGGCCTTGGGTTGGCTGCTTATACTGTGCTAATTCAGCCTGACGTTCGTGAAGTCACTACAAGTCCAGTTTCTCAAATTGAGTCTCAGCAAAGTGCTAATAAGGCAATTCAGCCGAACTCGTAAGCTCGTAGTTTGTTGCGGCGTTAATCCCAATCTAGCCCCCTTTTTTTTATGGGTACCATACATTGTGTCTAAAAGAGTGCTGGATTGGGTAATTGTGAAAGGGACTTCAATGCTTGGTTGTGTGAGTTATGCGGTATAGATGACGCTGGTATTTACAAAATAGAAAGCTGTAACTGTAATTCTTGGCGCTGTTCGGGCGCCAATGCTCTCACTAAATCAATGGCAATTTGAGTTGTCGCTTTAGCTGACGGACTTAACGTATGACTAAAGCTAAGATTCATTACAAATGAATGACCACATTCCGCATTATTACAACTGCAATATAAATCTGTGTAGCTATTCGAAATTCTATTTGTTTTTTGGATACGGCTTTTAACACCGCACTCTGGGCAAACTACTCGCATAAACATCCACTTAATTCAAATACTGACCTGTAAATTATACGATATTTAACTGTTTTTTTATACAGTTGTATGACGTGTTAGTTATAATACATAGCTATTACTGGCGGGCGGGGGAAACATTTAATCGTGCGAGCGAGTCCACGATAAATTCACTCCTCTTCGCCTACCGCGTTTTCGCAATTTTTTACGTTTTTGACACAAGGATGGACACGCTGATATTGCCCAAGCCTTATCTAGAAAGGATCTAAACGATCATTTAAGGATCGCTAATGTCAAAGCTGTGACAGGTTTTGACACAAAGTGACAAACCATCTAGCTAAACGTTTAGTAGAAAGTTACATGGTTGGTATACAGGAATAATCGGTTTGTTCTTTTTATGGAATTGAGTTCATTTATATTTACACATAATCTTAATATGACGTGTATTAATCATGTGGTTGATTAAAATATAATATGACGTGTATTAATCATGTGGTTGATTAAAATATAATATGCTTATATGGGATAATATAAATATAATATATTTTTTTTACTCCGTTTACCTGTTTCAGGAACGTTATTTTAAACTACCTATTTGTAACTAGTTGTATGTTTGATATTATTTATAATAATGAAATCAAACTGGAATTAACGTTATACGGAATCCCGTATGAAAAGCGTTAAATTTAAAACTAGCTTGCAGGAATAATCAATGAAAAAAGGAATAGCTCTAGTATTAGCAATGTTAAGTTCATCTGTTCTAGCAGACCCCGCTATATTTGGTATGGAGTTGGGGGAAATGACAGAAAAAGACCTCAAGTCCAAGTACAGCGTGAATCACACTGGTACAAATAAGTACAGTAACGGTAATATGTATTCCGTTCCAGTATCAAGTATTAACTTTGAAGGGCTTAAAGAAGTTACAACTATTTTTAATACTGAAGGTAAATTGGTCGCAGTTCTAACTTCTTTACCTAAAAATAAGTTTAATTACTTAAATGAGACTCTGGGTGGTAAATATAAGCTTATTAGCCAGAAAATACCTTTCGTAGGCAATAAGAAAGCTACATATAGAGATGGTGAAACAGAAATTACACTTAATGCACCTCATATGGGTTTTGATATGTCTATGAATTATGTTAATGATGATCTAATGCAGGCATTTAATCGTCAAAGTCAGGCTGAAACGCGTAAAAAACAACAAAGTGAATCATCTCAGTTATAAAAAATTAACAAGTCAAAGTACTCGGATATGATGAAGCAGTCACTTTTTTGTTTTAAAAAAGCTGCCTCTTCATCATGACTGTGGTTGAGGCGATAATTTCAATCAGCACATACTTTTTGCTAATAAATCTTAATCGTTAAGGTTTTTAGAGGCGCTAACCAGCCCCTTTAGTATTCTTACTCCCCCAAAACGCCCTAAACAAACGCATTAACCCCAACGTTGAAACCGCAATGCCCACAATCACAAATTCAAAGTACCAAGGCGCACCTTTATAACCCATGGCTTGCCAACCATTCGCCATATACGGCTGCAGCTGTGGCACAAAGTGGGCAATGAACAATCCCAAAAATACCGTAATAATAATTTCATCCATTATCGATTCGCGCCGGTTCTTCAACACCTGCAGATCATAATCAGCGTCGTTGCCTTCCTGGTTAGCTAACCGCTTAGATTCAGCATCTAGTTTGGCCAGTTTAAGGTTACCTTCTGCAGTCGCAATCGATGCGGCCATCTCAGCAGCAATACGTTTACGCTCTCGATAGCTACCCGATAAATCTGCTATTGGTGCCGAGATAAAACTAAACAATGACGTTATCCAACTCATGATTTATTCCTCATAATAATATCTAAAAAGTGTCTCGGGTCTTTTGATACGGCTTTCGCCAGTGCATTTAAGCCGGTTAAAAAGTGCGGTGCGACATATGCAGCGATACCAATAATACCCGTTTTCAATCCATCATTTAGGCCTAGCCAAATACAAAAACTTTCCGCTATATACGCAGACAGAATTGCAATCAGCACCGACATAACATAATGAAAAAAAGTAATGCGGGTACCAGACATATACAGCTGTGTTTGTTGCCGCGGCAAGTAGCGACAACAAACACAGCTGTCCCCATTGGCGAATAAAAATAATCAGTTCTTCCATCAATCTTCACTCCCTGGGTTTAAATCTGAATAAGCCGGCACTGAAAATTCAATGTGCAGCGGGGGGCAGGTAAATACTCGTTAATCTCCATCATGTCTTGCTGCATCGGCACGACTCCATTGTTGTAATAGGCGCGGGTGATTTTATCTAAACACGGCTCGGGGTCGCCAAATCTAAAGGTATCGATAGATTTACTTTTAACCGGTTCAGTGGTCGTACTCTTGGTTACATAACTGATTTAGTCACCAACCACTTTCTTGCGAATATTAATAAAGCTGCTGGCAACCATGACGGGGCCTCGTCAAATTCAAAACGGTCATGGATTCCTTATCGCAGTGTCCCTGTTGATATGGATAAAGATACGATAGCAACATCGGTTGTATCTGGCATTGCTCAAATCAACATTGAGCTAATTAGCGTTAAGTCTGGTTATGAGAGTAACGGTATTAACCGCGCGGTTGATGTGGTGGGAAGGGCGACAGTGGAAGGTGGCACGCTATGAAATATGGGGGGCTGAACATGGCGATATTATTTCGGGGAATAACCCACCGTCAGCTATCGGAAGCGATAAGTGACGGAGGGGATCGATGTTAGAGCCTGAATTATTATTCGTCGACCGCTGTTGGCGTCACTGTTGCTGGTATCGTTGTTATGCTGGTCTCTTTAGCTTTGGTGACCTCGATATTTGCTGTTGTAAATTCACCTAGCTGCGCAGACAACACGCGTTCAAATGTGCTCACTTGTGCTTTGTATGACAAATTAGACAGGTCTTGATTAAGAAACTTATGCCCTAAGCCTTCGAGTGTGGCGCGATAGTGTAAAACAATTTCTTCACGCTGGTTTTTATCTAGATTGTTGATCCAAGTAACATCGGTGGTGATATGTTCTGCACTTTGAATGTCTTTTTTAATCTGGTTTGCTGCGTTAGTCAGGGCTGTTGTATCACGAGGAACCTTGGTTATAAGCCTATTGAGCTGTTGTAAACCTTGCGAGGCCTTATTGTAACTCTGAGGAATTAACTGCTTATCTAACTGATTAAATTGTTTTTCTAATGGTGAATAATAATTGGCTATGACTATATTAATTTCGAGATCATGAATTTTTTTCTGTAACTTATCGCGGTCGAACTTTTGTTTTGATTCAGGGTATTTTTTTTCAACGTTTCGAATGAATTGGTCGATATCTTGATTAATCGTCTCTAACTCTCTTTGCCACTCCTTTCCTATTTTGGGTGTTAGATATTCTATATCCGCTAGCGGTTGCGCCAATAATGTCATTATTTGGTTCTTATATTGCTGCGCTAGGATTAACTGCTCACTGACGTCGGTAATACTGGTTAGTACGGTACTTTCTGATGGCCCGCCAAAGAACCCTTGATTATTTGGGTCAAATCGATTTACCAGCTGACGCATTTCCACTACATCTTGCTCAATATACTGCCAGGTACGCGGGGCGTAATAGTTAAAATTCTCATCTTTAGCCGCCAGGTAGTCCTGCTCAATTTGTGTTACCGCGTCATTGACTGTTTTGTTGAGTTGTATATTGGTTATTTTACTTTGTTGGAGATCCGCTGTTGCAGGTGCACGTTTGTCAAAGCTGGCACAACCTGTGACAAGGGTGATAAATAAAGCCGTGTGAGTAAGTTTCAATATTCGCATGAGTCCATCCTAGACGAGAGTGTTGGAAGTAGTCGTAACATAATGGTTTTAAAGGTTAGCGGTAATTAAGGTATTTGCAGTTCAAATAAGATGCGGTTTTTAGATCTAATCAAAAATTGTGAGCTAGGAAGAATAAAATAATGAATAATTGTAGGTAATATATTAAAAAAATAATGATTTAGAATTAATTGTTTAGAACCCAAATTGCAACTTAGCCTGCTAGGTTAAGTTGCAATCTGATTTATATTGCCGTCGTTGGTAAGCTAAAGCTGAATGTCGTGCCTTGACTCAATACGCTCGACACCGATATTTTGGCGTGATGCAAGGACAGTAATTTCGCCACGATAGCGAGTCCTAAGCCTGAATTACCTTGTTGACCATTAACGGAATTCTTAGCCCTGAAATGGGCATCAAAGATATGGTCGACATCTTCTTTGGGAATACCTACGCCTGAGTCGGCAATGCTAATAATCAACTGGTTATCTTTCGGTTGCAGTTGGATCTTAATACTATCACCAGGCTGGCAATGCCTTAACGCGTTATCAACCAGGTTGGTCAATACCCGTTCAAGCTTGGCAATATCAGCAATGGCTTGCAAGCTAGGGTCTTTAGGTTCGACAGACAAGGTGATATTTTTTTGCTGTGCTTGCAGTTGGAACTTACTCAATACGTCCTGCGCCAGTTCTGCCACCGCCACTGGCTCCTGATACAGGCTAACGGTATTACTGTCTAACTGCGCGAGCTCAATGATCTGTTCGACAAGCCGTTGTAATTGGTTAGCATTCTTTTGTGCAACTGCAATGAAATCACTACCTGCAGCCTCTGGATATTGTAATAACCAAGTTTCCAGATAACCTTTTAAAGAGGCTAGTGGGGTTTTTAGATCATGAGATATATGTGAAAGCATCTCTCGACGTAGCTGTTCAGTCGATTTAATTTGGGTTAATTGCTTATTGATCTTATTTTCTAATGAACCAAAGTTATTATGCAAATTAATAATTTCGTTGGCAGCATATTGATCGGGTGTTGAATTAGAGAGTGTGCTGAAATCACTATTAACAAAGTTTGTCATATCTTTGTCTAATTGACTGATAGGGCGAACAAGTCGCGCAAAAATAAATACTAATAGCGCAAAAGCTAATGCAAAGAAGATGACTAAGGCTGCAAGGATCTTATACATATCACTGTCGAAGGCCAAATTCTTGACAATGC
>JBLHNB010000121.1:0-14373 GCA_047621305.1 Alteromonadaceae bacterium
GAGCACGTTCAGTGAGCTCTGCTTCTGGCTGAGTTCTTACCGACTGGTACTCGCAAATAATACCGTTACGTTTAATCGGGGTCACATAAGCGTTAACCCAATAATACTGACCATTCTTGCAGCGATTTTTCACCAATCCCATCCAGCTTTTCCCTTGCTTAATGGTGTCCCATAGGTCACTAAATGCAGCTTTAGGCATATCTGGGTGGCGTACAATATTATGGGGTTTATTAATTAGCTCATCTTCTTTATAACCACTGACTGCAAGGAAGTCATCGTTAACATGAGTAATAATACTGTCTAAATCGGTTGTTGAAAGGATCATATAATCCGACGGATAAGTGACTTCTTCATCGATGATATCTTTTGTGGTCATGTTGATATAATAAACGTCGTTGAGTTAAATAATGCTGATTATTAAACAATCAGCATTATTTGTATGTGATGACTCACGACTTTAATCAGTTAATAATTAACATCTTTGAAATATTTGCGATTGGTCACACTGCCACTTATTCAGACTCACAACAGTTCAAAGTATTAACTCGATCATATAATGGGCAAGAAAATGACTATCATCATGATTTATTGATTGGTTTTATTCTGAGGTTTTGAATTGCGATATTGTTCCGCATAATTAAAGCTTAAAGAAGCTAAAGGATAAAGAGATCTAATGTTTTTCCTAAACCTGGCAAAGACAAAAGTGGCTATGGTGACACCAACAGTGGCCCCAAAAGGATGTTTTCGAGTCTGCTTTTTAACAGAATGGAGTAATAAATTAAGTGTTAACTCGCACTGTCTAACAGAGTCTTTCCCCTGCATGCGTGTTAACTTAATCGAATGATTTAGATGCTTTAGAGATGACATCGATACCCTCCTTTAATTGAGAGACTGTCTCTTTGAAGCCAAAAAAACGAATCAGCCGTTTTTGCCAATAAAGTAAACCGACTAAAACCAACATCATTGCGAGCAAAAATCCCCCAACCCCAATAAGTATGTTGAGAGTAATGCTGTAAAGCACAATCCCGGTGCAAACACATAAACTGAAGATAAAGAGAACTAATAACGGAATAAATAAAAGTTGGCAAACAAAAAACTGTTTTGCTGCGGCAACATTTCGTAATACTTCCATGAAGAAAAGTTGGACTGTAGACTCTGACCACTGTCCAACCTCTTGAGCTAATTTCGATACTTTATTAAAAATATCTTTAATTTCTTCAACGTTAACGTTCATTTCATCTGAGTTAACATGAGGCTCGCTCTGCGTGCCATCGGAGATTTTATCTTTGCTGCACACATCATCTGTGTTTTCCATCATAAAATCCCTCCGGCCGCTGTGTTATTTTATCAGTTTCGAAATGGCCCACCCGGCTAAAAAAGCACATCCGACACTTAATAAAGGATGCTCCTTAATCATATTTTCCGTTTGAGTTGTTGCCGATTTAACTTTTTCAGAGCCTTCATTTAATGATTCTTTAGCTTTATCTTTCAGAGAATTAACAGCCTCTGATGTCGCTTCTTCAGCTAAATGATAAGCATCTTCAATTTTCTGCTGTGGATCTTGATTTTTTGCCTTTGTTGTAGCCATTTCTAATCTCCTTAAATACAAAATTTATAGAGTGATATCACGCTGAAATAAATAGGGGCAATAAAAACTGTCCAATTAACACATTATTACGATAAATAGATTGGGTCAATTTATATTACATTAATAAAAAAACACGCCTAAATATTCGTTATCCTATTTTATAAAGCGAAAAGCATGCCACATTTAAACTAAATCAACAAAAACGCAAGCAACTGATAAAATTAAGATTTATATTTAATGGTGAGAAGTTAAGATATGTTTACATAATTATTTTTGTAGTTTTTACAGATGATGATGTTTTATCGTGTAAAAGTTACTTATGAAAAAATTACTAAGTTCTCGTTATTAGCGGTACCAATAGTATTGGTACCGCTAATAACGAGTGACTTAGTTTATTCTTTAATTTACTCCGTAGCGGTTGTTAACGGTAAAGCCCATATGCTATTACGTTCACCATAATAAACACGCTGTTTAGTTTTAATCGCACCATAATAAAATACACCCGCAAAAACTAACGCAATAAACTCAACGACCATGCTCGGAAAATAAATGGGTACCCACAGTCCTAAACTCGGCATAATAAAAGACACAACTGAAGTGATTGGTATTAATAAACAAGCCACAAATAATAGGTATTGTAAGTAAATAGCACTTTTAGCCGCACCAACAACAAAACTATAAATTAATGCGCTAAAAAATACTACGTAATAACAAATAAGATAATTGTTATTAACCTGAGCACTAATGAGATACAACCATTTACTTGAAAGCATCGTTATCATTACGGCTAATATTGAGCCTAAACACATACCCACGGTCAAAGATGCCATAAAACGGCTGGATTTATTTTGTATTGGTTGTTTTTGTCGACGCTTTTCTAACCATAATAAATTACCACTATAGAATAAAAATGCCCCAAGTAAGCCCAAAGAAAAATAAACCCAACGACCTAAATCTCCAGCATAGCCGCCAAAATGTAGCGAAAAAAAGCTAGCAACCATTGGAGTATAAATATCATTATCTTTCAACGGAATACTACTGTAGCCAACATCAAAGGTATAAGGGTTCATGTAAATAAAATCGCCAGAATTGACACGCATCATTTCACGTTCGTTAATAATGGTAATGCCAACCATTGGATTTGTTGTTGATAAATCAGAGAAAGCCATTGATTCGACATGGTAACCGTCGGTCATTTCATTAACTTTCTGAAGATAGCTTGAAATAGGCGGAAGCTGTTCAATTGAGTACTCTATTGTTGATCTCTCACCACGCTCGAACATGGGTTCATCGCCATATACCAGGCTTAAACCACCATAAAGAACATCATGAAAAGCAAACACAATCACAGTCCAAGCAATAATCAAATGAAACGGTAAGCTAATAATGCCGACTAAATTATGGCTATCGAGCCAAAAACGATTTACGCCTTTGTTCTTTCTTATCGCTAAAAAGCTATTAACTAACGTCGGTAATAAAAAAATAACACCAGACACTAATGCTAAAAAATATAGCACTGATGCCCCCCCTAAAACGAGAACACCAATATCTTCATGCCCGGCTTTTCCTGCTATGCCAGCCGTGCGATGAAGCATATCAATCAACTCTCCTAATTCATTCGTGGGGTTAACTTGGGTAACTAACTCCCCTTCATCTGACAAGGTCGCGTGTCTCATGACATTATTTAAATGTAAACCACGGCCGCCGCCCTGTTCAAACCATGTAAGCGGCGATAATTGTTGATTAAAGTTAACCGTAAAACTTTGCTGGGCTTTATCAAAATTTGTTGATGCTTGTAAGATTAATTGATCAAACTGATCTTTTGGTACTTGTGGTAATTGATGGCTTGGCGGTGTCGCCCATTGAGTAATCTCTTCCTTAAACATGGTCAATGAACCAGCATAAAAACCAATAAAGAGTACTAAACCGGCAATAATACCTGTCCATGTATGGATGGATTGATATGTACGTAGAATATCTCCGCGAACTCTCATGCTAACCACCTTAGTAAAAAGAACACGTTACACACCACAACATTCGCTAATGTTAAATAAACGATGGCATGTAAACCCGTTTTAAATAAATAACTAAACGCCAACACTAATAACCAAATGGGACTCACCATCCACATGTTAAATTGCACTTTTACAGGAGCATTAATACCGCCATAACCATACCAAGCAAAAATACCAACACAGGCATACGCCAACGTTAGTCCCAATATTGAGCCGGCTAATGTTTTTAGCCACCAATGAGGCTGTATTTTTTCATCCGCTGTAAGCCTAGTCATCAATCATTCCTTTTAGGTTTGACTAAATATCCATTTATACTCAATAAAGGAATACAAATAACAAATATGATAATGGTGAATAACCAAATAAAAACTGCGGCACTCATGGTGTATAGTTTCAACCATATCAACAATGCTAATAACCAATAAATTAAGGTTCCAAATCGCCAAGCCTTAACCAATGGTTTTTGTATAAACTGTTGATTTTTGTTAGTGAGATAAATAAGCATTGCGCCGATAACAGTTAATAATAATGCCAACAAAGGCCACATTTAATAAATCCTCGCAATAGATGTAAAACTAACTCATTTCAGTAGCCGATATCGCATTACAGCAATATGTTAACGGTTAACTATTAATCAATATGAGTTTACATAGCGTTATTTTAGGCCGATAAAAGTAGTTAATTAACGGCCATTGATATGTTAATAATGAAGTGATTAACATTTTGTGTAATGCTTAAAAACTCATCTTTACTTTAACAGCAAAACTACGAGGTTCACCGATACGCAATGCACCATAAGCATCACCCGCAGCCCAAAACTCTTCGTCGAATAAATTATCAACGGTACCAATAACGGTTAGCGTTTTGTCGTCAATCATCGTGCTATAGCTAACACCGGTGTAAAACAAAGTATAAGCAGGTAATTCCCAGGTATTATTAGAATCTAATGTTGTTTCACCAAAGTATTTGGCGCCTAAATTAACAGCTAAACCAGGCACTGCATCGACCTCATAGTTAGTCTGCAAGCTAAACTGTTGACTTGGTGTACCAGCAACGTCATTACCTTCCACCGCTGAATTTGTCTTGTCATAAGTGGCATCCAATAACATCAAGTCACCGTATAGAGATAAATTATCAGTGACTTCCCATGCTCCACTAAATTCCAAACCTTGATAAATGCTAAGTCCATCCTGTACTAAATAATTATCACCAGTAACCAGTGTGGCGCCTCGCTCGATGCGAAATAGTGCCGACGTTAAAGACCAACCATCACCAGCAGTTTTAACACCCAATTCATATTGCTTACTTTCTAATGGTTCTAGTAGCTCATCAGCGTTTGCGTAAGTCTCGCCAACATACGACGTTGTCCCCTCAAACGATTCAACATAGCTGACATAATATGTTGTTTTATCATCAGGTTTAAACATCAATGCAGCAGTAGGACTTAGGGCGCTGTCTTCATTGTAAGCTTGGTATGAAGAGAAATATTCGCTTGGCGTATGTTCAATTTGATTAGATCGAATACCGAGTAAGACTTCCCATTGATCGGTTAGCGAAATAAAGTCACTGAGATAAACCGATTGTTGTTTATCAATCCAAGCCATAGATAGATTATCTTCTAAGGTTGAATTATAGGTTGGAAGCTCAACAGGATTAAACAGATTATCGGTTCCATAACCCCACATTACTACGCGATGCGGATCATTCCGATACGTTGTAGACTTCTGATATGACGCACCTAACAACAGGTTGTGTCGAATGCTACCGGTTTCAAACTCACCGTTAATCACAGCCTGAATTTGATCATAATTAACATCAAAATACTGATCATATAAGGAAATATTAACATCACCATCACTATTGAGTAAGTAGGCTAAGCTTTTTACCCAACGAGTCTCATTCTTAGAATAATCATACTCAAGACGAGCACTCCAGTTATCATTAATGTCCCAATTTAGGCTGGTTAACGCTACGATATTTTTGTAATCATCGAAGGTACCGTCAGCTCCAATACTGCGAGTACCGCTAACGGTATCAGGAAGCAAATCAGTACTGTCTAACGAATTATTCATTGTAGTCCATGAATTTTCAGTTAAGCGATCGTTATAAATAACATCAACAGTCCAATAAAGTGAATCGGTTAATTGTGCGTCAAATGCTAAAGCTGCAGTATTACGATCAATTGTGCCATCTTCTAAATACGTGTCCCCCGACTCTTTAACAAGGTTAACCCTAACACCATACTCATCGTTATCACCTAAACGCTTACTGGCATCAATATGACCACTAAATACACTGTCACTGCGCATGCCAACATCAACTATAAATTTATCGCCTGTTGCTTTTTTGGTCACATAGTTAACGACGCCACCAGGTGCAGCCATCCCATACATGAAGCCAGAGGCTCCTTTTAGTAAGGTAACTTGCTCGAAGGCTTCATAAGGGAGTTCACCACTAAAATTATTGATAGACATACCATTAATTTTAAAACTATTGGTATAGTCTAAAGGTAAGCCACGAACACGAATAGTTGAGCCAAAGGTACTGTAAGCACTACCATCAACCGATACAGATGCTTCTCTACTAAAAAGACTATCCAGAGTATTAACCTGACGAATTTCTATATCTTCAAGCGAAATAACATCTACTGAAAAGGGGGTTTCTAATAAAGTTTTATTACCCAAGGCTCCACCATTATTATTAGAACTCAGCTCGGTCAGTTTATGGCCCACCACACTAATGGTTTCAATACTGCCTTTAGTCTCTTCTACGTTTTCCTCCCCTATAGCAGAGTAACTATTCAAAGAGAGTGCAGAAGCACATACAACAGCCAATTTACATTTATTAAACTGTAAAGTATTGATTTTCATTACATGTTCCATTTAGTATTTATAAAAGATATTCACGCTTCTACAATAAGCGTCTTTTAACTTATCAACATTTAGCGATAAACAAGCTAATACTAATAACAACGATTATCAATCGCATTTACAAATAACATTGATTATTTACTCTAAAACTTGAGTTATGAATAACAATTGGACGCAAAATTCATCTCGCGATGAGTTTTTTGGCAATGAAGTGATTTGAATTCAGGCACATCAAGTGATAACACTCTTGTGTTTCTTTAATAGAGGGTTTTTAAATCGTTGTCATACCAAATTTGTGCCATATCAAATCTCTGTAACATCAAATATGAGCACTGTATTTTTATCAACCTTGAAGCAGAACCGTCACACCAATACATGATAGTGTTTGTGACTAAATCGAGCTCCTTAGCTAGAGAACCTTCGATGAGTAAACAATTATTCTGATTCATCTGGGGTCGTATATGGCTATATTGACAACTGAATAGACAATATTAATTAGCACGCTTGATGTGTGCCAGATAACGTTAAATTATTCAATGAACTGTATAATTGTGGTTAATTAATGATTGGTGGAAGATAACGTGCTAACAAAAATTTTAGTCACAATATTGGTAATACTTGGCGCTATTGTCTACTTGCGCCGTGGACGAGGACATAAAGTTAATCGCATCACAGAAATGGCAAATACACAAAAATCGCCACTTTTTAGTCGAGTCATTATTTACACTATGATTGCGGTGTCGATGTTAGCGTCTGCAGGCTATTGGGGCTGGAGTTGGTATGACGATAACACCGTCGTTGAAGTCACAATTACATCGCCCATAAAAGCGATGACAGACAGCTACAAAGTGCGTAAAAAAGATATTGAAGCCCAGCGAATTACAACTGTTGACGGCATTCAAATTCGTTTATCAAATCAAGAGAGATTAACGGTAAAGTCAATATAATTGCAGTAATACCCGAAGCTTAATATCTTTGAAGTAATAAAAGCTATTAATAACTTAAAATCTAAATTTTTAGCCTTCTTGAGCCAAAAAATCAATGACTTGCTTCATATCCAAATCAAAGTCATCGGCATGTACACCTTTGATTATCTTTTCAGGAGATTCGACAGATAAATCTATACCCTCGCTTGATTCAAAGTGCTTAGGACTCACATGATAGAAAGGTCTCACATTTGGGCGTATAGGATCCTTTGGATTATGGCTTTCAACAACAGCAAGACGGTTTGAGGCTAATAACACTAAAGATCCTACGGGATAGACCCCCATACAACGAATAAAATTATCCACCAACGTGTTGTCTAACTCTCCATTAGCAGCAAGGGCCCTAAGTATGCCAAACGCTTTAACCTGGGGCCGACCAGCTTTATAGCAGCGGGTAGAAGTTAAGGCATCAAAAATGTCACAGATGCTTATCATACGTCCATATTGTGATATTTTTTCAGCCTTGAGCCCAAGCGGATATCCTTTACCATTGAGCTTTTCATGGTGTTGGCTAACAACCTCCAAACTAATCGCACTTATCCCAGATGTATTCCTCATAATATTAATAGAATGACTGGCATGTGATTTCATAAGATAAAATTCATCATCGGTCAGCTTATCTGATTTATGGAGTATGCTATCAGGTACCATAATCTTACCCACATCGTGCAAAAAGGCTCCAATAGCCAATTGATTGATAATATCTTTATCAATTTTTAAATACACGGCAAACATAGTCATTAATATAGACACTGCCACTGAGTGTTCTAATAGGTATTCATCTTTATTACGAATATTAAGCACACAAGCTAAAGCATTAGGGTTATTAAAAATAATTTCCGTAGATTCTGTGGCAATTTTTTGAACGGGAGCAAGCTCTAAGGGAATACCTTTTTGGGCATTATGAAACAGCTTGTACTGTATACGCTTAGCCTCATTGAAAACTGACCTTGCTTTGTCTGCTTCTTGATTGAAAACGTGTTCATACACTTTTTTTGATGGTACTAAAGTGACAGTTTCAGAGTACTTGCTTTTAACTCGGCTTTTACTGATATCAACGATGAGTTTTTCTACTGATTTTCGTTTCAACGCATCAATCACAAGTTCATTTTCTAGCATTGCTGGCTTAGCCAAGCGGTACTTTTGCTTAGACACAGTGATTTCAACAATATACATACCAACACAAATATCAGCTATATCATGTTCAACCAGCATAAATCGGTTTCCTTGGTCTTAATAGACTCTTTCGTAATGCTATGAATATCAGTTTTATTGTATTTTTTAGCTGTATATAAAGTGGTTAGCAATAAAACATTATACTGATGTTTTAAAAATCGATTATGGCTAATTGTCATGAACGAAACAATTTTTTTATGAAAAAAAATTGTAATTCAAAATTAGAACACTAAAAGACAACATTAACAGTCATTGTTTAGATAATAATGCACTAAAAACGAGCAAAAAATGGTTAGCTGAAATATTGAAATAAGAGAGCATGTCATATCAATACGCCCAGTGAATCGACACTATAGCTTAATCACTAATGGTTATTGGCCTTATAAACTGGTTAGTTCATTTTTATTACCACTTCGACTCTATCATCAATATAAAATACTCATGTAAAAAGGCCCATTGAGCGTATGTCGAAGGCTGAATATTATTCATTAGCAACAAGTCAATCATAGTTGCTAAAGATGATTGGTAACGTCCATTGATACCGTTTATTTAATGCCGACATTCTTGTTAATCGAACACGAATGACGACTGTGCTGGTAATCCCCCCTAAAAATGGGGAGATTACCTGCTTAAGTAAAAAATCATCATTAACTTTAGCCTAATCCTGCTGTTTTTATTACAATGGACATAAGAATTTTACAGCCGTTAAAGTGAATGAAAATGGCCAAACCTAACAAAAGAGGCCCTTCGCGCACCGTCGATGTTTTCTGCGCTAAGTGTAAAGCCCAACTGTTTAAGTATCGTAAGGGAGGTAAAGGCGCCTTAATCAAATGCTTCAAGGAACGTATAGTCGAAGACAACACCAAGGTCCCTTGCACATGCCCTGAATGCGGGCAAGTATTTGCCAGAGAGGCGTTAGTGAGAGGCGCACCAGCATTTAAAATGGTGGGTGGCAAAGTTACATTTAAATAAAGACATTCTATAAATAGAAATGCAGGCCAAATAACGAAGGACACTAATAACTTGTTTAATCAGTACTTAGCAGCCCTATTTTACGTTAATTATTTACACTTTATTGGCTAATGGGGCAAGTTGTTGTAAACAACGAGCCTGTTCCATCCAACGCTCTTCTACAGGTATTTTGTTAATACACTTAATAGATGAATTAACGCGTCGCAAACGTTCTTCAGTCAAATTGACCTCACAACGATTAGCATAAGTCGATGGCCATGAGCCACCAGCTCCGGTCAGCGAACCAATTAATTCACATTCATCAGCTCTATAAGTACTCCAGGACAATTGCTGTGCAGTTAAAGCAGAAATAACGCGAGAATCAGGCTGTTTGTCACCATCGTAATTAGGAGTATCAGACAACAGAGCGATGAGTTCATCATGCTTTGTTTTCAATTTAACAGATGCCTCGTTCAAACTGTTAACTAATGTTAAACCAGTATGCATAGCGCTGCCTTCAGGCCAACACTCGGGACGATCTGTACAGTTTTCTAGCTTTTTATCTTTTTCTGCCTCTGTTTCAGGCCAAGCATTTAACGCCAATGATCTAGATTGGTATTTATCTAAAATACAAACATCAGTCTCACATGCATTTCGTTGTTTTAACCAAGCACGCTGACCATTGATTAAATCATTAACATATTTAGCTTGGTTTTTAATATTGCTATAAAGCAATGTTAATGCCTCATCTGCTTTTGAAATATCCGGATTAGCACATATGGTTTTTTCTATCGAGCTTCTGGCCAACGAGCAATCAAAACTGGCACCTTGCACTGAAAATACGGATATCAATCCTAAGATATAAATGATTTGTCTCAACTGAGTTCCTTGTTAAGGTTTGATGAAAATAAACTTATGTACTTGTTTGCAATAAGGGAGCGTCTATATGCTTGGCTGCTTTTATTTCTAAGAGCACGATGATCCCCCCTCCCTATATGGCAGATGATTAGTTAATTAATTGATGTTAATTGAACAATAAAACAGCGAAATATTTTCGTTCATAAATAATTCGCCTATTGGGTTCGTGAGAGCTCATATGTATCAATTTATTTATACACATCTGGTTGGTGTAACTCCATGAATATATTAGGACAGCTTAGAGCCTTAAAACCAAACTGTTCATAAAGTCCATGAGCATCACTTGTTGCTAGAACCATGCGCCGAATACCTTGTAAATTTTTGTCTTCTAAAATAGTTTTCATAAGCCACTTACTGATACCTTTACCCCGATGATCCTCCACAACAAATACATCAGCTAAATATGCAAATGTTGCAGAATCAGTAACCATTCTAGCAAAAGCAACTTGCTGTCCGGAATCAGTAAAAACACCAAAACATAATGAATTATGCATTGCTTTTTTCATCGTATTAATTGGAATGTTACCAGCCCAATATGAGTTAGAAATGTAATTATAAATTACAGTCAAATCCATATCTAACTGATTAGAGCTAACTCTATAACCTGGGATCAACATGAACTCCTTTGATGAGCAAAATACTTCATTTTAATTGCTAGAAATAAGCGAAAAAAGAGAAAAAAGAGAAAACCAACGGTTATCGGCCCTTTGAGTGGCTTCTAAAGTTTACTTTGGAAAACCAGAAACTTTAGCTACTTTCAAACCATTTTTATGCCATTCCGTTTGCTCAGAACAAAATATTTGAGCATCTAGTTTTATAGATGGCTCTTCATTTAAACTTCCTGCTGGCACAATTAAAAATTTGCCACTTTGTGAGATAAACGGCAATCCAGATGCACAATTTTCACAAAATGCTTTAGAAAAAGAACGTTCTGGATGATCATAACGTTTTATTTTATCAACACCATTAACCCAAGTTATATTATCAGGTAACGTAAACAAGTTTGATGCATGTGCAGTTCCGGTTAATTTTCTACATTGTTCACAATGACAGAAGAAAAAATGATTAAATTTATCTTCAAGCGTGAATTCAACGTCGCCACAGCAACAACTACCTGAAATTATATTGGCCATAGAAATTTCCATGTTGGACAAATGATTGTAAACATAAAGCACCTTTAAGATACTGATAGTATTTTGTTAAAGTAGTGTCACAAAGTGAAATATAGCAAACTCTTAGCTGTCCACTTTTAATTCTTACTTGGCATTATATTTAACATGTTGTTGTAAATATTTAAGGCCAAAATGTAAAGCAGCTACACCTTCTAAGGTTACTTTATATTTATTAATTGATTCACTAAGAGTCTTCGCATCAAGTACTATTTCGGAATGGTGCCATTTGGTTTGTTCAATTTCAGGCCAAAGATTTGTATCTTTAATAACCTTTGCAGCTACTTTTCTTTTAGCCACTAACTCATCTTTGGTAAGGCTGGTAATACCGGCATAAAAAATCTGCGGTTTTCCACCTCGACCAAACTCTCGGCATATAGAGATTGGCATGAATTCAACAATATCTTCTTTTTTAATACCGACTTCCTCTTCAAGTTCGAGGTACATATGCTCTGTAAAACATTCATCAAATGTAGAATTTTGATGTTGAGGCCACTTGGCCACTCCAGATGAAGTGCAGTGAACACCGCCAGGGAAAACGCCTACTTTTTTAACGCGTTTAACCATATAAGGAATATACTCATTATTATTTTTATAAAAAAGTAAGGCGGCAATACCAACAGTGTTAGCAAGTCTTGTATCTGTTAGTGGAGGTAATTGTCTTCCATATTCTAATTTCAGCATATTGCGTAAAGATATAGAATCTAGGTCATCCTTACTGCTGTAATCTAAGATTAAATTAGACCTGCATTGATCATGATATCTGGCCTTTTGCAATGTTAATAAAAGGTTGCAACTATCGTTTGTGCAATTGGCTAATCGAATTGCTTCCTCATTGTCTTTAACCCGCTTTGATTCTAAAAGCTTACTGTAGCCAATACTTGATACCTGATTCCATTCTTGATTTTCAGATGTATTAATATACTGTTCTTTTCTAATTGAAATTTTAACCATTGGCATTGTTGGAAATAGGCTCACAATTTCACAATATGGGATACTAGGTGATATTGGTTTTTCAGAGCTATATAAACCTAATAAATAACTAGGATCGTAATTTAAGAACTCATCTTTTTTGGGCCCTATTAGAAAACCATTAGAATCTTTAATGATTTGATATAGAGTGAGCGCAGACCCTGCTCCGCCAATGATTAACTCAATAGACACGATATCTCCTTTAATACCTAACACGAAGTTCACCCTCAGTGTTTGCTATGTGCAACTTTTTATTAAGGGACTTTAGATCTGCCAGTATAAACTATGCCACCTATAAATTATGCCACCCATTTTTATGATAAATAACATAACTGCCTTTAAATTTGATTGCGGTAACTTTCTGTTCTCTTCAAATGCATGAGTTTCATGGCAATTATCAACAAACTGAGTGCTAAATGGATAATGGTGAGCAATGGGTTAAATCCAACACAGCACTAGTGGCTTGATTGTTACCAAACTGGAAATCAGGTTATTGATTTAGTTTTAGACATTAAGCCTTAAGCACACAACCAACGCTGGCAGTTTGATGCACCTTGTCGTCGTTTTCGCTCTAGATGTTCACAATATTCTGTTAATGCGGGTAATGCACCAACAGCGCCCTTAAATAACGCACCAAACTCTGTAGTGATTTTTAACCAATTTTCTTCGGGAATGTTTAATCGATTAAGCACCTAACAATGCCACCCATTTTTATGATAATTGGACTTGGCCGATGCCTAGTCAAAGTTAATTGCCATACTTCATGCTATAGGGATTTTATTTTTTATGCTGGCTCTGGGCTACAGAGCAGTTTTGAGTTAATTGGTATTGAGTAGTGGGTAAGTTTTTCATTGAAATTCCTTTTCATCGTATCTTTCTATCATACATTTTTAAGCTTGGCTGATTCAATGAGGGTTATAAACTCAATTGAAGCCTCTGTTGGCTCTGCACAGTGGCTTAGCTCAACGCTGCACTAAATAGACTAAAATCGTGGGTTATAACGTGCAGAAAATCGAGAGCTAACCCACTGTTTTAGTTCCGTTTAATAGCTTTGTTATATGCATTTATTTAATAATTTGCAACCTAATATTTTTAAAGCTTAAATAATAAAGCAATACACCCGTCACGCTAAAGCCTCCAAATATTGAATCGCCAAACTCAATGTTTAATGACGACTTAAAAACAATACCACATACCCCAAGTACAATTAGTAGCAATGAAGACAAACTCAGCAATTCATATCTACGATCAGGTTTTAATAACACTCTACACCCTGGACATATAAACGATGTAGAAAGCCTCTCAATTATTCGATCTTCAAAAGAGATATTCTTAAACTCAAATTTCCCCGAACAATTAGGACATATCACAAACTTCTCCCAACAATGCCACCCATTTTTATAATAATTAACATAACTGCTTTTAGGTTTGATTGCGATAATATTCTGCATGATTCAAATGTATAAATTGCATGGCAATTATCAACAAACTGAGTGCTAAATGGATAATGGTGAGCAATGGGTTAAATCCAACACAGCACTAGTGGCTTGATTATTATCAAACTGGAAATCAGGTTATTGATTTAGTTTTAGAGGTTAAGCCTTAAGCGCACAGCCAACGCTGGCAATTTGCAGCACCTTGTCGTCGTTTTCGGTCTAAATGCTCACAATATTCAGTTAATGCGGGTAATGCACCAACAGCGCCTTTAAATAACGCACCAAACTCTGT
>JBLHNB010000122.1:0-14351 GCA_047621305.1 Alteromonadaceae bacterium
AGCATCAAGGTAATGAATTAACCTTAGTACAATAGTTGATTTTTTCAAATAATAGTGGATGTCCTAGCTAACTCATTCCAATGGGGCGAAAGAATTATTTATTTTGTTGGAGTGAATTAGGTGCTGAGCAGCTAGGTATTTTACAAAGTTTGCTGGTAACTTGCCGATTACAAGAAATAAACCCCTACCATTACCTTGTCGATGTACTGCAACGTGTCAGCATGCATCCCGCCTCAAAAGTTGAAGAGTTAACACCTAGAATTTGGAAAGAAAAGTTCGCTGATAATTTTTTAACGTCAGATTTGGCTTAAATGGGGTGATCTAACCCCTGAATGATCGCTTACTATTGGTTGATGGGCTACCCTATCAACTCAAGATCATCAACAAAATCATGAAACGCTTGAACGTCAAAACGACAATCGTGATGGACTTCATTCATGTAGTAGAATACCTCTGGAAGGCAGCCTGGTGCTTTTTTGAAAAGGGAGATAGCGCAGTAGAAGAATGGGTTGCTGATAGAGCCATTAAAATACTGCATGGCAAGTGTAATCAAGTCGCTAAAGGTATACGTATTAGTGCAACGAGAAGAAAGTTAGCTCGGCGGAATAGTCTCGATAAATGTGCTAGTTACTTATTGAAAAATAAACATAATTTAAAATATGGCGAGGAATTATTGAGTGGATTCCCCATCGCGAGTGGTGTAATAGAAGGAGCTTGCCGCCACCTGATCAACGATAGATTAGATATCACAGGGGCACGGTGGAGTTTAATTGGTGCCGAGTCAATATTGAAACTAAGGTCGATTAAGTCCAGCGGTGATTTTAAAAGTTATTGGGAATTTCACAAACAACAGTCACAAGTGAGATTACACCGTGGTTTCAAGGTTTAAATGTGGATCAATAAGCTCGTCGAACGAAAGGAACTACACCCAAAGTCTTTTCCGTAATCGCCAGCTTATTTTAAAATAAAAGCAAATTAATGTTTACTTTTATTTTTAATCTATTTAGACTGTGCTGAAATCATATGAAAGGAACTCTTATGGATATTTCTATAGCCTCATTGGATGACATTAAAACTATCACATCAACTACTTGTTTTTTAAGTAGCAGCTATCGATTACTCGATGGATACTTTAGTTCTTCTACATATGAAGCTAAATGCCAAACCCCTACCCCTTCCTTTGTTATTAAAATAGATACAATAACTACTTATTTAATTAAAATTATTTCCTTGAACAAAGTAAATAGTTCTCTTTGCTTCAATATATTTCAAATAGTTGAAACTGAGAAGTGCTTTAGCTATAAAGCCATTTTTGAAAAAATTTCAACATTTTTAATTAATGAATTCAACGTTTCTCGTATATATACATATATTTTATCCTCTGAAATAGAACACCTTACAATTGTAAGTAAAACAATGTCGTTAGAAGCGAGCTTAGAAGAACAGGTTTTTGTTGATAACAATTATTTGACTCTAAACATTTACGCATATAATTTAAGGTGAATCATGGAATTTAATGGATTATTCATAAGGTTACGTAAAATTGAACCCGCAGATATAACTCTGGTGGCTAACTGGTTGTCTTCTGAAGAATTTAAAAATAATTTATATGAAATCTATTCAAAAGATGGACGAGATAGCTATGAGAATATTGTAATTAACTTTATGCAAGAAAATGCTAATGATCTTTGTCCAAATAAATATTTTATTATAGAAAGCAAAAGTAGAGAGATACCTATTGGGTTGTCTCTTATTAAAAATATCGATTGGAAAAACAGAACAGCAGAGCATAATTATATTATTGGCGAAGAGTCTAATCGGAACAGTATTTATGGTGGCGATACCTCTATTTCTGTTTGTTATTATCTTTTTAATACTCTAAACCTAAATAAAGTTATTGGTTACACCTATGATTTTAATATAAAAGCACAAAGAATAAATAATTTTGCATCGAAAAAAGAAGGTATTCTTAAAAAACATCATAAACATGAGGGGTCTTTCATTAATGTTATTATAAATGGCGTAACTAAGCGTAATTTCAATGTGTTTATCGCTCAGAACAAAAAAGGCTTATTACATAAGTACTTTAGCCGCGGTATTTTTAAATGACAGGTTTAAGTCAATTAAACTTTGGTTGGTTAATCTTCGCTCTAATGCTGATCCGAGTAATATTTATTAAGCGAAGATTATTGGGTTACCTCTTTGATAGTATTGTAGTTTTGTTCGGGTTTAATTTAATTAAACCCTTATTTATTAATAATTCGTTTCACTTTTATCAAATAATTATATTTCTTTTAATGGCTATACTCATTTTTGTTTTATCAACAATTGCAACTTCTCACTTAAGGTTGACACTAGCTGCAATAAAAGAAAATGTAAAAATACTTAATTATGATTTTTATAAAATTATATTGTTACATCTCGCCACCGCACTCTACGAAGAAGTTCTTTGGCGGGCAATATTTTTAGTCGTTTTAGTTGAAATTTCTGGAAATTATTTTGCTATTATTTCGAACTCTTTGCTCTTTGCTTATTGGCATAAAGGTCAATTTATTACCTGGCGTCATGCTGCTGAATTATCTGTTTTTTCTATATTACTAGCTAGTTTATTTCTCCTGTCCCATAGTTTAGTCCTTGTTGTAATAGTACATATGGTACGAAATATTTTAATTGAAATTACAAATTATGAGTCAACAGAATGAAAAAAATTAAGATGTTAATATTCACCGTCATACTGATTGGCATTGTAGGTTTTACCAATGATCTTTTTATCGTACAGCAACCAAGTGCTAGTCATTATGAAAGCCACACAGTTGAATTAGGCCATATAAAAATTATAAATACGGTCACAGGTATTTTTGAAAGTCAAAATGTTTTTGATATTCGTAGTGGCATTACGGCAAGAATATCACAAGTATTTGTAACTGAAGGGGAGCTAATTACTAAGGGCAAACCTATTTTGAAAATGAATTGTAAAAACATAGCCTTACAAATAGCAGATATTAATTTATCAACTAAGCGTAACTTGTATGCACTTACCTACCATAAAGATAAAAGAAAATCAGTCCAAGAGATCTATCAACTTGGTGGCAGATCTAATAAAGAACTCAAAGAATTGGACTTTAAAATATCAGGAATAGAATTCGATTTAAAAGGGTTAGAAAACGATTTACAAAAAAAACGGTTACTAAAAGATAGCTGTATTATTTATAGTCCCACTGCTGGCGTTATATCTAAGGCAAAAATAAAACCGGAACAGTTTATTAATACAGGAGAAAGTGTAGTTCAACTGATTGATATTAAAAATAAAATACTTATATCTTATGTGAATGAATTTGATGTTAGGAATTATAGTGTTGGGCAACCGGTTGAAGTGTTTTTAGGTGAGTATGCTACACGAGGCTATAAAGGGCATATAAGTGTTATAGGTGAAATAGTAAAAAAAAGAAGTGGCTCTAACTCAGTTAAGGTTGAATTTGTTATAGAGGAAATGGCAGACGTTAAGATTGGTCAGCAAGCAATTGTTAATGTTGAAGTCGAATCTTTCAATGACGTATTTATTGTACCAAGAAATTTTTTAGTCATTAAGGGGAAGGAAGTCTTTGTAAATTATCTTATTGAAGGAAAGCTTGATACTAAAAAGATTAACCCTGTTGGTGGTGATTATATCAATATTGGCATACGTGATCACTGGATTGAAGATATCAGTATTGTTAAAGCATCAACAACTAAGAGACTCTAACTTTATGATACAACTCGATAACGTTTCTAAGTATTATCATTGCAATGGCGAGAAGTTGCTGGTGGTGAAAAATATCAGCATGACAGTTAATAAGGGAGAGTTAGTAAGCATCATTGGACGTTCAGGCTCTGGTAAATCAACGCTATTAAATCTAATTGGTTGTTTAGATACAGTATCCGCAGGAGAAATTAGTATTAATAATATTAATGTTGCTCAGATGAATAGTAATGGTATGGCGAGTTTACGAAGCCAACAAATAGGTTTTGTATTTCAGTCTTTCAATTTAATCGCTAGAAATAACGCGATGAAGAATGTTGAAATGCCAATGATATACCAAGGCATTAAAAAAAGTGAGCGAAAAAAACGCTGTGAAGATATTTTAAATAAATTGAATATGTTAGATAGGAAAAAGCATTACCCCAATCAGTTATCAGGCGGTCAACAGCAACGTATTGCTATCGCAAGAGCCTTGGTGAATGAGCCTAATCTTATTTTAGCGGATGAACCGACAGGCGCATTAGATGTAAAAAATGCAGATGAAATAATGAAAATATTTCGCAGTTTAACCGATGAAAATAAAACGGTTGTGATCGTAACGCATGATCGAGAAATAGCAAAACAGTCTGATCGAGTGTTTCAAATGAATGACGGTCAACTGCTTGAGGTATAAATGAAAAGTTATCACAAACTCAGTGCAATACTTATTACGGCTATAGAGGCATTAAAAGAAAATACGCTTAGAACTTTATTAAGTCTTTCTGGAATAATGATAGGCATTGCATCAATAGTTTTAGTGCTAAGTATTAACGATTCAGGTAGAGAGCTTATTTTTAAAGAACTAGAAACGTTTGGCTTACGATCCGTATGGATATCTAGAGATATGGGTGATTATTACACCAATAAAGAGAATTTTTTCCGTGGCAGCGGTTTATTTGATAGTGATTATAAATATATTAAAACAGGTTGTTGCCCTAGCTTGTTACGAATATCGCCAATAGTGAATTTAATCGCCGAAGGTGAAGTTTCTATTAAGGGAAGGAATATTCGTTCAAATGTGATCGGTGTTAACGAGTCATTTGATCTCATTAATAATGAAGATTTGGTTTTAGGACGATTTTTCACCTTAGACGATATAAAAAAGGATCGTTTTTTGACTGTTATCACTCAAGACGTTGCCAAAATTTTACTTGAATCAGGTACTAAAAGCATTTTGGGTGCAAAAATAAAAATTCATACTAATTGGTTTACCGTAATTGGTGTTCTCGGTAATAAAAGCAGGGATTTTATTTCCAGCATTGGTGCTAATAAAGGAAATGCCACTCTACGAATACTGGCTCCTTATACCACGATACAAAAAACAAATGGGAATATAAGAGATATTAGTTATTTTCAAGCGCAAGCCAAGGAAATAGATTTAGCGCCTAAGGCAGTTGATGAGATCAAACGTTATTTATCCTACAAATATAAAAACATCTATAAATATAAAGGAGAAACTATGGTTCAATATATTGAAACTGCCAACAATATATTAAAAAATATATCCTTAGTAGGATTGGTGACAGCACTGGTGTCTTTGATTGTTGGTGGGTTGGCAGTGCTTAACGTGATGTTTATGTCAGTAGTTGAACGCACTCGAGAAATAGGAATTCGTAAATCTGTTGGAGCTAAAAATAGAGATATTTTAAGTCAGTTCATTTCAGAATCTATATTAATCACTGCAATTGGAGGTGGGTTAGGCGTTATTCTAGCTTACTCTATTATTTATTTGATTACTTTCCTTTATCCATTTGATGTTGCGGTATCGAGCTTTGGGGTGTTATCTGCGTTAATTAGTACAATAAGCATAGGTATGATATCTGGTTTATATCCCGCGATTAAAGCAGCAAACCTAAAACCTGTTGAGTCTCTTCGTTATGACTAAATTAATAAGTGTATTATTTTATCTCCTACTAATTAAGAGCTCTTTGGCTTCCGCTTTTTTTAATGAAAACAAATATGATAGCAACACGTTACTGCTGGATGATTTAATTCAGTTAGTGCTGGTCAATAGTTACGATGTAAAAACATCGAAAATAGAACGACAAATAGCGGTACAAAATGTAGGTCAACAACTAAGTGAATTTTACCCACGTTTAGATGTAAGTTTAGGACTTTCTAATATTAAGAAGTTTGGCAATATCCCTGGAATTGATTCTGTTTTATTACAAGGACAAGATGATATTAATTCAGCTAATGCAGTAGCAAGTTTAAGCCTTAACTTATATAGGGGCGGCTACAATATGAGTGCTTATAAAGCTTCAGTAATAGGAAAAAATTTCTCCAATCAAAAGATTAAACACGTTCGCTTTCTTGTAATAAAAGAGCTTATTGAACTATACCACAGTTTAAAATCAGCAAAAATTAATTATAAAATAGCGAATTTAAAATTAATTTTAGAAAAAAAATATTTAACCATGAATTTAATCGCATTTAAAGACGGTACTATCACGGCTGTAGCCGTAGAAAAGAATAAAGATAAGATTCAAAACATTGAAGCTGCATTAATCCATTACGATTACAAAGCTAAAACTTATAACAGTATATTACTTGAATTATCAGGTAAAAATAATGTTGTTAATAACATCAATTCCACGGAAGAAGAATCTCAAGAAATTATAGTTAATACTCTAAATGAAAATTATATTGATATTCTAAAATCCTTAAACATCAAGAAGGGAAAAAATTTCGAGTTACTACAATTAGAACAAGAATATAAAAAAGCAAAATATGAAATAGATAAGGCCAAAAGTAAGTATAAACCTAAGATAGATCTGAGTACTCAATATACCTATTCTGCATTAGATCAAGATAATATCATCAACGCTTATAGAGATATAACAAAAGACAAACGACAAATAGGGTTGATAATTTCTTGGAACATTTTTGAAGGCTTTGCAACAGATACTGGATACAGAACTGCCCAATTAAGAAGACAAAAACTTAAAGTGAACATTCTCAATAAACAGAGAAAATTATTTAATGATAAAAAACAGATCACACTTAAAATTTCAAGCATTAACGAAAATATTTATAAACAAAGAAATGAAATGAATTTGTATGAAATAGAGCTAAAAATTATGCAACAAGAATATAAACATGGATTGATTAACAAACTTGATATGCACAATAAAATGACCAAAATAAAAATTATTGAATTGGAAATTATTGATAAAGAAAATCAAGTAAATTTACTGGAAGTAGATAAATTTGCCTTAGGTACAATGAACTTAAGTTTCAATAAAGGTAATAGGTAACGATGAAACTTACTGCTATAAAAAAATGTTTAAAATATAACACTTTGTTTTTTCGTGTCGCTAAAAAATACACAAAACAAACGATTTATCTTTTTATACTTTCCTTAGTTTCTGTATTTTTATATTTTCCTGCTCCAATGCTTATTCAGAATTTAATAGATGATTTATATAAGTTGGGGTTTACTAAACAAGAACTTTATATACAGACAGGCGTTTTACTAATATTAATGCTTATTTCACTTGCCGTTAGCTATTTAATTTCTCTCTATATAATAAAAATCAGACGTGATTATATTATAGAAATTAAAAGGGTAATTTATAATACTGTATTACATGCAGATTATAGTGCGCTTAATAAAATACCTGAAACAGATATTCAAGCAAGGTCAACCAGAGATGTCAGTGCCATTCAGTACTTAACGCCTATTGGAGTTAGCAACTTTTTCGTTGAAATTATAAAGTTAATATTGATTTCCATCATCCTAATTTATAATAATTTTCAGCTCACAATGTTGATATTGATTATGGTACCCGCAGCCTACGGCGCATTTAAGTTATCGAGTGCATCTCTATATAGTCTATCAAAACGTACCCATGAAACATATTCAGAATATAACTCAAGTATATTAGAAACTTTTTCTAGCGTAAGAGAATGCCAAATTGATTCTTCTTATGCTTATCATGCTAAAAAAATTCAAGAGTGTATAGATGAGAATGAAGATGCTGGTATGAAATTTTCAATTATTAATAGAAAAATTCAAAGCCTGATGGGAATAATCCCCTTGCTTATTACTGTCATGGTCTGGGGAGTCGGTGGTGCTCATATAATTGAAGGAACAATGACGGTTGGTGAGATCGTAAGTTATATGATTTATCTTTCTATGTTTTATAGCCCTGCACGTTATATGTTTGAATTAATGGCAAATTTAAATTTTGATATCTCTGCTGTAGAGCGAGTTGAACAAGTATTAAAACTCGAACAAATTGATACAACTAAAAACCAGCAATTATTCGTTGAAAATATTTCGATTAACATTCGTGATATTGGTTTTTCATATGGTCCATCAATGATATTTAACAAACTAAATTTTAATATAAAATCAGGGGAGAAAATTTGCATTACCGGCTCTAATGGTAGCGGTAAAACAACATTAGTGAATATTATTCTTGGGCTAATCAAACCTGATTATGGTCACATTAAGGTTGATGGTCATGATATCAGTAAGTGTGATTTAACTAGCTATCGTAAATTATTAGGTTATGTTCCACAAAATGTTTTTATTTATAGGGATACATTTAATAATAATATAACCCTTGGTAAAGAGTTTGAGGAACATAAGATATATATGGTTCTTCAACAAGTTGGTTTAACTGAACTATATAATAAATATAAGAAGAACGAATCACTTTTTATCCATGAGAAAAATATATCTGGCGGTATGAAACAAAAAATAGGCATTGCTCGTGCTTTATTAAAAGAACCTAAATTATTAATTATGGATGAACCAACTAACCACCTCGATAATAAAACCATGTTACAAGTAATTGATATTATATCTAAAAGTCATAGCATGTCCGTTATTTATATTGCTCATGATTTAAACTTACAGAACAAAGCTGATCGTTGTTTAACTCTTGTTGGAGGGAAATTAATTGAAAAATAAAATAAAAGTAGTTGTAACAGCTGTAAATGCTTGTTCTTCGTTAGGTACAGATATCACTCAAATTTGGCATAAACTAAAAAGAGGAATAAGTGGTATTAAGCCTATATCTCGAATAAATGTGGATCACAACTTTACTAAAGTGGGTGCTCAAATGGATGATAATTACCAAAAACTTTTAGATCTTAGTAATAAGGATAGTTTGTCAAAATGTGCTGAATTATCCTTATTATGTGCACAAGGTTTACTTGAGCAAAGTAATCTTAATAAATTAACTGATAGTTATCATGAGATTGGTTTGGTTTTAGGATCTGGTCTAGGTGGTTTATATTTTTCTGATGATAGCTTAAAAAAAATATATGATTTACCAGTAAAGCGCATTCACCCATTCACTGTACCATTTGTTGATCCAAATAGTATTGTTAGTGCCATAAGTCGCCGCTGGCGTATGTATGGCCATCAATTAACTATTAGTACAGCATGTTCTTCAGGAGCAAATGCAATAGGTACATCATTAGATTTAATCCGCAGTGGACGACTTAATTGTGTGATAACAGGTGGTGTCGAATATACTTTTAGCCCCTTAATTTTTTCTGGCTTTGATCAGTTACGAGCTATGTCTCGTAGTAATCAGAGTCCTGAAATTAGTTGTAAACCTTTTTCACAAGATAGAGATGGCTTTGTAATGGGAGAAGGTGCCGCAATGTTAATGCTGGAAAGTGAACAACATGCATTGGCTAGAGGCGCCACTATTTTGGCTGAGCTATCTGGCTACGGAGTAACCGGCGGTGGTCATCATATAGTGAAACCTGTAGAAGACGGTAGTGACGGTTATAAAGCAATGATTATGGCACTAAAAGACGCCAATATAACACCCGAACAAATCGATTTAATTAGCCCTCATGGCACTGGTACACGCTTAAATGATCAAGCTGAATATGCTGCGATGGCTAATTTATTTACCGATAAATTAGCCAAGATACCTGTGGTACCGCTTAAACAGTTAACTGGCCATATGTTAGGAGCATCAGGGGCTTTTGAAGCAGTACATTTAGTTAAGTGTATAGAAGAGCAAATTGTCACCCCCATTATCCATTATAAACCAGAACAAGATCAGCGGTTAAATATATCAACAACAGAAAGTTACGCTAAATCGATTGGTTCAGCAATATCAAACTCTTTTGGTTTTGGTAATAATAATGTGTCGTTAGTATTTAATAAGTATGTAAATTAGCCGTAATAAAACTTTAATAACAAAAGCAGGTAAAAATGAGAATAAGCATAAACGAATTAATTGCCCTTATGAAAAAAAGTGCTGACTTGGATAAGGATTTTCATATTTCTCTTGATACAAAATTAAGCGAATTAGGAGTCGATTCCGTTGGTCTTTTTACCTTAATTTACGAAGTTGAAGAGGCATGTGGAATTGATTTTGATGAAAACTCGATAGAGAGTCTAACTTTTAAAAATACTGTTGATGATTTATTAACAATAATTAAGGATCAAGGGGTCGAAGTTATTGCAGGATAAACTAATAGTTGTAAAGAATTCTTGTGCATGATGCACATGATGTAACTAACCCATAACTTATGGGATTGAATAACTAAAGGAAGTAAAATGAAAAACATAAAATTGAATGTTAATAAAATTGTATTAGGCCCAACATTAGCAAAAAATGATAACGATGGTAAATATCAGACAATTGACGTTGGTGATTGTAGTGTTGGTGCCGTTGGTCATGGCGCAGGTGCAGTTTGTCCTATAGGAGAAGGCTGGGAATTGTCTACATCATGTGGTAAACATTTTTGTGGTGCAGAGATTAGCAAAAGCTTTTATCAATGCTAATTAAGATTCAATAAAACATAGGGGTTTGAGATACAATTAAAACCCCCTATTACTTTATAGAAAACCATTAAATAAATTAGCAATCAACCTTTTAAGAGTACATATTGTGTTTAGTAAGAATAAACTACTACAGAAAACAATTTTTAAATGTACTTTGTATTTTTACCTTCCTTTTTTGTGTAAAAAAATAAAGGACACACGCATCAATCATGAAAGTGCCGTAATAAATGCTATAGCATGTAGTTTGAATATTTCATCGGAAAATGCCTCAGCAATTTATATTAAAGGTATAAAAAGCTTTGTCAGATTTCGACTTAAATTTTCTCAACTTGCCCGATTACCTTTAAGTATTATTGAATCAGAAATAGATAACGTTACCGTCATCAATTCTAAAATACTCAAAGATGTACAAGCAATGAAGCGTCCAATAATACTTGTATCTATACATACAGGTGATTTTTATACTGGCTTCTTAAAACTCGCTAAATTATCTCGTACAAACCAGATAATCAACATAGTTAAGGTTGCTTCAGGATCCACAAGTGAAACAGGAGTATATAATAAAATACAAACATTTTGTCCAAATTTAAATGTATTGAGGTTTGACCAAGAAATAGCAAAAACATGTTTTCTTCAACTAAGAAAAAATAATATAGTGGCCATTATGAATGACATTGAAGTCAGGGTTAATAAAAGAGTTACTGTTGATTTTATGGGTAAAAAAAGTCACTTACAATGCGGTATTGCACAGCTAGCCGTGCCAACTAAAGCTATTATTCTTCCTATGGTCAATTATAAAGATAGTAAAGGTAATAATATTCTGAAAATAGAATCACCGATAGACGCCACTTTAGCTGCTAATGAAAAAGTTTCGTCGGCCATAGAACGGGTTACTCAAGATTTAGCAACTTATATGGAAGAATGGTTAATAAATCACCCCGAGCAGTTTCAGTATTGGAGCGATATAGCTGGTACATTATATGCTAAAAAAGATAAAAAGGTGAACCTTGATGTCAAATATAAATAGCACTAACATTCGCCATGTTATTACTCTAGTAATGATATTATTCAATACTTCCTGTACATATAACAACAATATACCTTCTTTCAAATCGAGTGAATTCGCACATAAAATTATTCCATTACGAACACTATTTGCAAACTCTGATGAGCAACACGGTTACAAAATAAGCCCTAATGGTAAAAAATTAGCTTGGCTTGATATCGTCAAAGGTAAGGCAGAATTATTTATAAAAGATTTGATTACTAATAAACAATATATGGTAAATTTACCTTTTATTTCAAAGAATTTTTATTGGGCAGATAAAGAGAGGTTTCTTATCTTGCCTATTTACTTAGAGCAGTTTAAAAAGCATGGAATTGGCGTTATAGATACCAAGCACCCTAATGAACCCATGAGTCAGTTATTACCGCAATTATCTGGCAGCCTACAATTACAACAGCAGATATTCTCTCCTGAGATAAGTTTATTATTAAAACATACTACAGTAGATAATACTGTAGAATTTATCAATTTAAGTGTTGTCAAAAAGACATGGGATAAAATTGAAATAGGGAGCGTACTATTAGATGATTTAATTATTGATAATAAAAACGTTATTGCACGAATTAGAATTGTAAAAAACAAGCGATATATTGAGAAATATAACAATGAAAAACATCGGTTCCTTACTATTGCGACATGTGATAATAACAATGCTTATATAAAGTTATTGAGTGTTGATCAAGATGGCTTTCTAAATTATATGTCTAATTGCGAAACGGATACTGTACAGTTGATTAAGGCAAAAAGTGCATTAGACAAAACCTACTTTTGTGATTCAACGAAAAGTTGCCAATTTGATTTAGAACAAGTTATTACCCACCCATTAACCGGCATCCCACAATTCGCAGTTTATCATAAAAGTAAAGCCCATATTGTTAATTTAACAGATGTAGATTATGCAAATGCTACTTTTTTTAAAAATTTGCAAGGAACTATTTTTGTAACTTCAATTGATAGGCACTTTAACTTTGCCGTTATAGATAATTCGTCTTATCTTGGCTATGGCTTTGATTTATTAGATCTAAAATCATTTACCACTACTCACCTATCTGAACCACAATTATCAAAATACAAATCATTTTTGAAAGAAGCCGAGTGGGTTGATTTGAAATTAGGTAATGATGAGCACCTTTTTGGCTATTATTATCCACCACAAATACATATTAAAAATAAAAGTCATGCCGTAATTTTATTGCATGGAGGACCTGAAGAGAGAGCCTACCCCGATTATGATAAAGAAGCTATATTATTATCTAATCGGGGTTATAGTGTTTTGTCCTTGAATTATAGAGGCTCTAAAGGTTTTGGTCATACTTATAAAGATAAGGCTATTGAGAATATAGATGTAATGTTAAAGGATATCGATGTTGCAACAAACTGGCTAGAAACAAACAAACATATTGATAAAGACTCTATTGGCATAATGGGATCTAGTTATGGTGGTTATTTAGCTTTATTAGCCAGTAAATCATCACAATATCAATGTATTGTTTCTATTAATGGCATTTATGACTTATACGATACTGCAGTGAATTTCCCGGGGAGCTCAAATAACTTCTTCTCTCGCTATTATGGTAGCATCAAGCAGATAGCCACAGGTGAATATGATGATTACTCACCCATAAAGTATACTGAATATAACAATACTAAATATCTACTAGTACAGTCGAAATATGACGACATAATCCCCCTACAATCAGCTGTAAATTTTTATAACTTAATAAAAAAAAGGAATGAAGTTACCTTCACGCAATTAAATGATGGACACACTATAAATCGTTGGTTCAATCGCCTTGAAACTTACCGTGATGTTGAAGTTTTTTTACATACTTGTTTAGGTGGCATAGATGGCGGTTTTGAATATTACTTATTGGCTAAGCCTTTTTATAACTAGTGTAATTTGAGGAATGATGAAAAATATATTTAATATAATACAAACAACTTGTTATTTAGTATTGTTGCTTATTTTGTTTACAAATCAAAATGCAAATGCAAATTCAGGTTTTAAGATAAAAGATAAAACCATCTCTTTATCAATATTGGAAGGGCTAGAACATAATCAGCGACACTATACTCTTGGTTTTGTGGTCAACCGTAGGGAAGGAGTCGGCTATATTGAAGTTGGTATTTTACTTGATGATAATAATTCAACCAAATTTAATGGTTATAATACTTTAGGTCTTGGTTATAATTGGCATGTCTATAATATAGGAAAACATAAATTTTCGTTTGGTTTTGGAGCCATTGCAGCTTTTAATGGTAAGTGTAATGATAGTGTACCGAATAATAGAAAGGAACGTGACTATTGTCAAAAAGAAGATAATCAAAATAGTAGTTATGGTGATAGCGATTTATTGCTGTACCCTGAAGTAAGGCTGACACTTGACATAAATAAGAATTTTGATATTACACTGAATGTTAAAAAGCTTTTCTCTATTAATGATAGTTTCGATACTGATAGCCTTTTCCTTGGTACTTCTTTTCTCATGACATTTTAGTAAGCCAAAATTTTATTATTTGTTAATATGAGAAATTGATGAACCCAAGACAAATAATAACTATTTATTTTTCTACCGTATTTTTTAATAACAATAGGAATAAGCCGTACTTGATATAATGTGAGCTTACGGCAGCGTAGCGTGACATCGTTAGTTTTTAGGTATAGTTAGACCTAGGCGGTAAAGCCTAAGTCAGTCTGTTTTATTGGCTTTTTTCTAGGTGATTGGATTTTTATCGAGATAATT
>JBLHNB010000123.1:0-14183 GCA_047621305.1 Alteromonadaceae bacterium
CTAACTTAAGAATTGGTTGCGGGAGCCAGATTTGAACTGACGACCTTCGGGTTATGAGCCCGACGAGCTACCAGGCTGCTCCATCCCGCGTCCGAATGACTTCTTAATAACTAAGAAGAAAGCCTCAAATTATTTTAATTCTATTTGAAAAGAATTGGTATGGTAGTCCTTATCTGACGAAGAGGGAACTAACGACCTGATTTTTATACTTATCTCTTTAAATCTATCTAAAAATATAAGTTGGTTGCGGGAGCCAGATTTGAACTGACGACCTTCGGGTTATGAGCCCGACGAGCTACCAGGCTGCTCCATCCCGCGTCCGAATGACCTACGTAAAGTAGGAAGCCAAGTTGTTTTAATTCTAACTTAAGAATTGGTTGCGGGAGCCAGATTTGAACTGACGACCTTCGGGTTATGAGCCCGACGAGCTACCAGGCTGCTCCATCCCGCGTCCGAATGACTTACAATTAAATAAGAAGCCAATAACTGGTTTAATTCTGTTATTAAAGAATTACTGTTTTATACTTTAGTAAAAATTCGGTTGTTGGAGCCCTTATCTAATGAAGAGGGAACTAACGACCTTACTCTTTATACTTGAGTGAAGTTGGTTGCGGGAGCCAGATTTGAACTGACGACCTTCGGGTTATGAGCCCGACGAGCTACCAGGCTGCTCCATCCCGCGTCCGAATGGTTTAAGTTAATACTTAAACAAGCCTTAGAAGTTTTAATTCATTCTAAAAGAACCCTTCAAGAAGCATCTCCCTGAAATCGAGGCGTATAGTAAGGATACCTGTACCATAATGCAACTTGTTTCGTGAAATAAAATCATAACAATACGATTGGCTAATTAAACATACAATTCATGCTGTAAAATTAATCTTAATTGATGAATGTTACCATTTACGTTCGAAAATTTAATTCATCATACTCAAAAAATAAGGAATTATTTCATAGCAAAGCACTTAATAGGTTTAAGTCGCTGCCGTCTTTGTTTATAATCGCCGCCACTTATCTATTGTTCTTTTTCGGAAAATCTTCATGCACCAATTTTTAGCTTTAACATCTCCTGGTATCGAAATATTACTGGCGGATGAAATTAAATCTCTTGGTGGTGAGCAAGTTACGCAAAAACCAGAAGGTGTCTACTTTTCAGGTACTTTAGCGCTTGGCTATCATGTTTGCTTGTGGACGCGTATGGCGACCAGAGTCATGCTTAAACTAGCAGAAGGCGATGCTAACAATAAAGAAGAACTGTTTGCCGCTGCTGCGAGTGTCAATTGGTCAGGTGTTTTTTCTAATCAAGATACCTTTTCAGTTGACTTTGTTGGCTATAGTGAAGAAATACGTAATAGTCAGTTTGGCGGTTTGGTCGTAAAAGACGCTATTGTTGATCATTTTAGAGATAACGAGTTAGAGCGTCCTTCGGTACAAAAGTCCGATCCCAGCATCAGTTTTCAAGCACGTTTATTAAGACAACAAGTGGTTATCTATCTCGACTTTTCTGGTCGTGGGCTTTTTCAGCGTGGTTATCGAAAAAATAGTGGTGTAGCGCCACTAAAAGAAAACTTAGCGGCAGCACTGATTAAACGCTCTGGTTGGCTTGAAGATACCTCTAAACCATTACTCGATCCTATGTGTGGTTCAGGTACAATTTTAATTGAAGCGGTATCGATGGCAGCCAAGCAAGCGCCGGGTATTGACCGAGACGTGTGGGGATTTGAACATTGGTTAGGTCATAATAATGCTAATTGGCAAACCGAACGTGATCTGGCGATTGAAGAATCAGAACGTGGGCTGGAAAACGTAAAGGTTAAAGTGTTTGGTAATGATATTGATAGCCGCGTTATCTATACCGCTCAACAAAATGCTCGTACGGCAAAAATACAGCAATTTATTGAATTCTCATGCAAAGATATTAATACATTAAATAATAGCTTTGGCGGGCCAGGTACAGTTTTATTTAACCCGCCATATGGCGTACGTATTGGTGAATTGCCAACACTTGTTGAAAACTTTGCACTGTTTGGTAAAAAATTAAAAACACAGTTTATAGACTGGCGTGTTGCGATATTAACGGGCAATGTTGAATTATTATCGATGTTGAAGTTAGCCAGTTTCAAGCGTTACAAATTCAAAAATGGTCCTTTAGATTGTCAATTTGCGCTTTACAATATTGACGAAAAACAATCAGCGAAAGATGAAAGTAATCCGCAAGCCGATTTTGAACAAAAAGATTCTGCGTTTGCTAATCGTTTAATTAAAAATCGTAAAAATTTAAAAAGCTGGCTTAAAAAAGAGCAACTAGAGTGTTATCGCTTATACGATGCTGATATCCCTGAATATAATGTTGCTGTTGATATTTATGGTGAGTACGCTGTTATCCACGAATATTCTGCTCCTTCTGATATTCCTGTTGAGAAGTCAGCAAAAAGATTACAAGAAGTTATCTATTTCACCCCTAAAGTATTACAAATACCCACGGATAAAGTGATACTAAAAACGCGCAGTAAACAAAAAGGCAAAAATCAGTACGAAAAAGTTGATAAGAAAAAGCAATCGATAACGGTCAGTGAATATGGTGCAAAAATTAAAGTCAATTTGTGGGATTACTTAGATACCGGCTTGTTTCTTGACCACCGTAAAACGCGACAAATAGTAGCTCAAAAATCTAAGAATAAATCGTTACTTAACTTATTTGCTTATACGGGCTGTGTTTCACTGCAAGCAGCATTACACGGTGCTAGTTCAATCACTACTGTTGATATGTCTAATACCTATTTAGAATGGGCTCAGGATAATTTTTCTTTGAATAAACTTACCAGTCATAAATTTCAGTTTGTTCAGGCTGATTGTTTACAGTGGTTGAAAAAGAATGAAGAGCAATTTGACATCGTCTTTATTGATCCACCAACATTTTCTAATTCAAAGCGTATGGGGGAAAGTTTTGATGTACAAAGAGACCACGTTGATTTAATTACTGATGGTTTAAAAGCATTAGCTGCCAACGGTGAGTTAATTTTTACGAATAACAAACGCAACTTTAAAATAGATCTTGAAGCAATGAAAGCATTAGGTGTTACTGTCACATCAATAAGTGAATTAACGCGAGATAAAGACTTTCAACGAAACAAGCATATTCACAATAGCTGGTTAATTACCCGCACAGTTAATAAATAGGCTGATTAGAGAGATGGAAAGGTTGTTTAATTTATACAGCAGTGAAGGGTGTCATCTTTGTGAAGTTGCTTTTGAAATATGCAATAAAGTGATCCCATCAAACAAAATACAGATTGTTGACATTGTTGACGATGAAAAGTTGGTTGAATTATATGGCGTACATATTCCAGTCTTAGAAAGAATAAGTACCGCTAACGATGATAATGAAAAATTGTATTGGCCTTTTTCACTTGAACAAGTACAGCAATTAATTAAATAAAGAAGAATTATGGAATTATTAAGAATAGCCAACGCTGAACTTGCTTTTGGTGAAGACAAAATTTTAAATAAAGCAGATCTTAGTGTACAAACAGGTGAAAGAATCTGTCTTGTCGGACGAAATGGTGCAGGCAAATCAACACTAATGAAAGTGCTGATGGGCAAACAAAATTTAGATGATGGACAAATATTAAAATCAAGCACCATGTTGATGGCAATGTTAGAACAAGATCCACCTGAATCATCAGAGTTAAGTCTTTTTGATTATGTTGCCCAAGGGGTTGCTGAGAATGCTGATTTAATTAAACGCTATCACCAGATAATTCATGATGTCACTGAAGACCCTTCAGATAAAAATTTAAATAAATTATCCGTAGTACAAGAGCAGCTTGAACAAGCGAATGCGTGGCAAGATGAGCAACGCATTGAGCAAATTATGAGTACACTCTCTTTAAATGCAGATGACAAAATTTGCGACTTATCAGGAGGTTGGTTACGTAAAGTGGCATTGGCAAAAGCCTTAGTAACAAACCCTGATATTTTGTTACTTGATGAGCCAACAAACCATCTCGATATAGAAAGTGTTTTATGGTTAGAAAAGTTTTTGAAAGACTTTGGCGGAACGATTATCTTTATAAGTCATGATAGGGCATTTATTCGTGGTTTATCAACACGAATACTCGATCTTGACCGCGGGCAACTTAAAAGTTATCCCGGTAATTACGATTTATACACTGAACAGAAAGTCCATGATTTACAAGTTGAAGAACAACAAAATGCACTGTTTGATAAACGTCTTGCAGAAGAAGAAGTATGGATCCGTCAAGGTGTTAAAGCACGTCGTACCCGCAATGAAGGGCGAGTTCGTTCTTTAGAAAAACTACGTTTACAACGCCAAGCTCGCCGCGAAGTTAAAAATCAAAGCACCATGAACATTACCCATGGTGACCGTTCTGGCAAGCTTGTTTTTGAAGCTGAAGAGTTAACTATCGCGTTTGATGGTAGAACCATCATTGAAAAATTAAATTTATTAATCTCTAGAAATGATCGTTTAGCGTTAATTGGTGCTAATGGTACCGGCAAGTCGACGTTAATTAAATTAATCATGGAAAAACTTGCACCAACCAGCGGTAAAATGCGTTCAGGTGTAAATTTAGATATTGCCTATTTTGATCAACATCGTGAACAACTTGATATTAACCAAACCGTGCAAGAAATTGTCGGTGAGGGTAAACAAGAGGTGATGGTTAACGGTAAGTCTCGCCATGTATTAGGTTATTTACAAGATTTTCTATTCAGCCCTAAACGAGCAAGAACGCCAGTACGAGCACTTTCAGGTGGAGAGAAAAACCGTTTGTTATTAGCGCGTTTGTTTTTAAGACCCAGTAACTTACTGATATTAGATGAACCAACCAATGACTTAGACATAGAAACATTAGAGTTACTTGAAGAAGTCGTTGCAAATTATGCTGGAACCGTTATTTTAGTAAGCCATGATCGAGATTTTGTGAATAACTGTGTAGATACCTGCCTTTATTTTGATGGCAGTGGTCAAATAACGCAGATTGTTGGTGGTTATGATGATGTTGACACTTATCTCGCTTATAAAACTGAACAACGAAAAAACATGACTGACAATGTAAAAAAGGTTGCGCCAAAAGAAAGCCAACCTATTCAAGCTGTGGTAGAACCTAAGCAAAATAAGCAAAAGAAAAAATTATCTTATAAAGAAATACAAGAACTGGAAAAGTTACCCGGTGAAATTGATGAACTGGAATCTTTAATTGAATCACTGCAAGAACAAGTAAACCAAGGTGATTTTTTTAGTAAAGAGGAAAAGTTCACCAAAAAAATATTGAACCAGCTGGAAGAAACTGAGTCCAAGCTCGAAACAACTTACGCTAGATGGCAAGAGTTAGACGAAAAATAATAAGCAACTGAGAGTTAAAGTGTTAATGAATAAATGTGTAAAATCAATGTTGGCATTAGGTGTAACTAGTGCATTAGGGTTAGCCTCAGTAAATGCTGCTACGTATAAAATAATCGATAAAGGGGATGTTTCTTCACTTAAGTATACTTATGCTCAGCAAGAGAATAACTTAGGTGAAATGGCGATATCAGGAACAGAACTTTATAATTTTCCTGTTCAATTTCAATATTTAAAAGACTCAGACTTTGACGCTATTAACAGTACCGCGAATACATATGATAATAGTGTTCAAGGATTGGGTAAGCTTAATGTTTCACATACACTAAATAAGATAGAAGACTTTGCAGCGTTAAAAGCTGGTAACCCTACAGCAAATGACCTCGAATGGGCGGTGATTCATTTACGCCTTACCAGTCAAACAAACTCTACTTCATCTCAGCAAGCAAACTCTACTTTATATCAAAAAGTAGGGACAAGCATCGCGATGGTCAATATTAATGGCCAGACAGAAGAGGTCACTATTTTTGATACTAACTTCGATAATACTTCAACATTGACACGCTCAACGACTGATTTTATTAATGGTATTACCGATGATGGTTGGCTTTATGGTAATGCCTCAGCGCCTTATTTACCGATGCCTTATACAAAAAATGATGGCGATGAAGTCACGCATTGGTTAAGGGCGTTTACTACCAGAGGGTATTTCTCTCCAGATAAGGGACAAACTATTATCCCATTACTGCCACCAGAAACAACGTATGGTGGCGAATCATCAATATCTGATATTAGTTCCAGCAATATTGCTGTTGGCTATGCAAGTACCGGTATTGCACCTGAATGGTTAGAACGGATTAACAATACGGAGAATGGATGTGCCAACCCAGACCTCAATGAGCCTGTTGCCATCTGTGTGCAAAAAATAGTCAGTAATGTATATCACCGAGAAGCTTTTAAGTGGCTTATTGATGCTAATGGTGAAGTATCGAGTGAGGGGCTAGGTTTTTTAGTCACACCTCATGTTGATGATACGCGAGAAAACGTTAGTTTTGCGCAAGCAGTGAATAACCACGGTGTTGCGGTTGGTTTTGCTTATGGTTGGGTAGACGAGACACAAATACAACCTAGTAAAGATGAGCTAAGACGATTCTATGCTGTTGTTTATAAAGAAGGTCAAGTAGTTTCATTTACTAAAGATCAGGGTAAAGAATATGATTCACGTGCTTTTGATATCAACGACAGAGGTATCGCTGTAGGCTTGACTTACAGCAAAGAGTTTACTACTACTAATTTTTATTATATTGATACGTCAGATGTAACGAATATGACCATGGAAATGCCCAAAGGTTTTTTTACGGGGTCAACGAGTGTTGCTATGGCTATTAATGAGAATAATTTAATTGTCGGCAAAGGTGAGGTAGAAACACATAGTACCACGGGTGGTAATCCACGTCGTACCCATGGCTTTATGTATGATATTGCTGAAAAGACTTTCACTGATTTAAATGATTTTTTACCCTGTACATCGAAATATACTATTTTTGCAGCCACAGACATTAATGAACATAACGAGATATCGGCTAGTGCTATCGTCAAGATTGCCCGTAAAGACTCAAAAGGTGAATTGATGCAAAATGCAGCGGGTGAGCAATTATTTGAAGATGTTATTCGCGCAGTGAAACTGGCGCCAATTACAGGCGAAATAGAAAATTGTACTAAGGTTGAGGCAGAAAAAACCAAACGGCAGGGTGCTGGTTTAGGTTTAACATCAATCGCGGCGTTGTTATTATTGGGTTTACGTCGACGTTTTTTTCGTCGCTCGATTAATAACGTGATTAATAACGTGATTAATAAATAAGTCATACCAACTTTGCTATTACTATTGTAAATTTTAATGATATAAAATAAAAATGCTCAGCCTAGGCTGAGCATTTTTTTGTATATATCTTTAGATAAAAAAAGCGGTCTCTTATATCAATGGATTAAAACTTAGAGGTATCAGTAAATAAACCTACTTTTAAGTCTTTTGCAGTGTAAATTACACGCCCATCAACAGAAACTGTACCGTCTGCAATACCCATAAATAATTTACGTTTTATCACGCGCTTAAAGGTTATGTTGTAAGTCACTTTTTTCGCTGTTGGTAGCACTTGTCCGGTAAATTTAACTTCTCCCACGCCAAGTGCTCTACCACGACCTGGTCCGCCGGACCATGCGAGATAAAAACCCACGAGCTGCCACATAGCATCAAGTCCAAGACAACCAGGCATTACTGGGTCGCCCTTAAAATGACAGTCGAAGAACCATAAGTCTGGATTAATATCCAACTCTGCAATTATTTCGCCTTTACCGTGTTCGCCACCATCTTCAGTAATGGTTAAAATACGATCCATCATTAACATATTGTCTGACGGTAGTTGGCTATTACCTTCACCAAACATTTCACCTGTACCTGCTTTTACTAGGTCTTCTTTGCTGAATGAGTTTTTTTGTTCCATAACTATGCTTCCGAAAATGCTTATAATTAATTACGATAAATTTAGTGCGCTACTTTAGCGTACACTTGTACGCTAAACAACTATGAGTCGTTAAATATTGCAATTATTTTGGTTATGCGTAACCATAATCAATACAAAATTATTAAAATTACTGCGATAAATAATGAAAACCGAAACAAAAGCGATGACAAACGCTGAAAAGCAAAAAAAATATCGAGAACGGCAAAAAGAACGTGGTAAAAAAGAGATGCGCGGCTACCTTTCTGAAGAAGCGTTAGCCTGTTATGAATTAATTGCCGAACAAACTAAATGGTCTGATAGTGTCATTTTAAGTAATGCGGTTCGATTAACGTATGCAGCTTATAAAAATGGTCAAATCGGCTTATTAAATAGTTGGTTAAAGCAGAATGAATTGTAAACATAAAATTGTCTTAAAGGGTGTGAATAAACAAGCTATTAGCGTGTAAAAATATACGAAAACTTATTGTTTTAACGTTAAATTAACTATACTCTTGCTTGCGAGGCAATGTCCTCTTTAAATTAGTATTAAAATGTAAGGATAATTTCTTTGATAAATGTTTTATTAGTTGATGATCATGAGCTGGTTCGTACAGGGATCCGTAAAATTCTTGACGAAGTAAAGGGCTTTAAGGTTATTGGCGAAACGTCAACAGGAGAAGAGGCAATTAAGTTTTGTCGTCAAACTGAACCTGATGTAGTTCTTATGGACATGAACATGCCTGGTATCGGTGGTTTAGAAGCGACAAAAAAAATTATCCGTTATGCTCCCGACGTAAAAGTTATTGTACTCACCGTTTATACTGAAGATCCTATTCCAACCAAAGTGATGCAAATAGGTGCAGCGGGTTATTTAACCAAAGGAGCAGCGCCAGATGAAATGGTTAATGCGATAAGAGCCGTGCACAGTGGTCAACGTTACATTACGCCAGAAGTGGCTCAACAAATGGCACTAAGCCAATTTAAATCTGCTGATGAAAATCCTTTTAGTGCATTGTCTGAAAGAGAGCTACAAATAATGTTAAAGGTGACTCGTGGTGAAAAAGTACCTGATATTTCAGAACAATTAGCACTAAGCAGTAAAACCATTAATAGTTATCGCTATCGTATGTTTGAAAAACTGAATGTGAGTAATGATGTGGAATTAACACATTTAGCGATTAGATATGGCATGTTAAATACAGAAAAGCTCTAACATTAATCATAGTGTCCTCTCAAGAAACCTCCAAATTCGATCACCAAGCTTTTTTATCTGTAGTTACAGACCAAGCGGGTGTTTATCGTATGTACGATCATCAGCAAAAAGTCATCTATGTCGGTAAAGCAAAACAATTAAAGCAGCGCTTATCGAGTTATTTTCGTAAAGATGTGGGTAATAATAAAACGAAAGTGCTTGTTCAGCAAATACAGGCGATTGACGTTACTATCACTCATACCGAGGGTGAAGCATTAATCCTAGAAAACAACTACATTAAACGATACCAGCCTAAATATAATATTTTATTACGAGATGATAAAAGTTATCCCTACTTACTTATAACAAAACATAAACATCCCAAAATTGGTTTACACCGTGGTGGTAAAAAAATTAAGGGTGAATATTTTGGCCCATTCCCAACGGTAGGTGCTGTTTGGGAAAGTTTACGTTTAATGCAAAAGTTATTTCCGATCAGGCAATGTGAAGATAGTTACTACCGAGCTCGAACGCGTCCATGCTTACAATATCAACTGGGGCGCTGTTCTGCTCCATGTGTCGATAAAATATCGCCTGATGATTATAACCATCAAGTGAAGCTTGCATCATTATTTCTCAAAGGTAAAAGCTCTGTTGTTATTGATGACCTTGTCGGCCGAATGGAATCAGCCAGTAAAGCCTTAAATTTTGAACAGGCGGCAAAATGTCGAGATCAAATTGCGACATTACGTAAAGTACAACAGCAGCAACATGTTAGTGGTATAGCTGCTGAAATGGATGTGGTCGGAATTCACCGACAAAAAACGCAAGCCTGTGTATATATATTATTTATTAGAGATCATAAAGTATTGGGCAGTAAAAGTTTTTTTCCAACATTACCCGCAGATACATCAGATATAGAAGTCATTGAAGCATTTTTAACACAACGATATTTAGGGGATGATCTAAAGTCGGCTCAAATACCAAAAGAAATAGTGATTTCTGAAGGTTTTGAAAATTTAATCCAACTTAAAGCGTTGTTAAGTGAACAAGCTGAACATGATGTTAAAATTTCAACCAATGTCAGAGCAGAACGAAAACAATACTTAAAATTAGCCAATACGAATGCACTAAACGCGTTGTTAACACGTAATAGCCATAAAGAATCAATACAAGCTCGGTTTTTAGCGTTAAGTGAAGTATTTGAGCTTACAGGGGGGATAAATCGTTTAGAGTGTTTTGATATTAGCCATACTATGGGGCAACAAACCATAGCGTCGAATGTTGTTTTTAATCGAGAAGGACCGCTTAAAAGCGATTATCGTCGTTATAACGTTTATGGCATCACACCAGGTGATGATTATGCCGCTATGGCATTTGCTTTACATAAACGCTATGCCAAAGTCACGTCAAATGAAAAAATGCCCGATATAATATTTATCGATGGTGGTAAAGGCCAGTTGGCTAAAGCGGAAGAGTTTTTTGCGACCTTAAGCCAAACGTCAACGATAATAAAAACACCTTTACTGGTAGGTGTTGCAAAAGGTGAATCGCGTAAACCCGGATTAGAAACATTAATTTTGGCAGGCAGTCATCAACTCATTAATTTACCAGCCACATCACCAGCATTACATTTAGTACAACATATTCGCGATGAGTCGCATCGTTTTGCCATTACCGGTCATCGTGCTAAAAGGCAAAAAGTGAGTAAAAAGTCGACATTGGAATCAATTTCGGGCATTGGTGCAAAGAAACGTCAGGCATTACTTAAGTATTTAGGTGGGCTGCAGGAAGTATTACAAGCCGATAAAGCCAGTTTAGCTAAGGTTCCAGGGATTAGTGATCTTTTAGCACAAAATATTTATGATGCGCTACATGACAATTAGCTAGCAAATTGTGTAGAATGAAACGCAAAAGCTTATTGCCGTTTTTAAAAGACTTGATACAAAATGGTAATGACGTAAAAAAGCTACTGTGAAAAAATTATGTGGACTATTCCAAATCAAATAACACTGTTTCGAATCATCTTAATACCTGTTTTTATTATTATATTTTATTTACCTTTATCTTGGAGTCACTTTGGAGCGTTTGCGGTTTTTTGGGTCGCTGCGGTAAGCGATGCGCTTGACGGCTATCTCGCCAGAAAGCTTAATCAATCCTCTCCATTTGGAGCGTTTATTGATCCCGTTGCTGATAAGTTAATGGTTGCAGCCGCGTTAATTATGATTGCTGACGATTATCAACAGTGGTGGGTGGCGGTTCCTGCAATGTTAATGATTGCACGAGAGATATTTATTAGCGCTTTGCGCGAATTTATGTCGTCACGAGGTAAACGCGATATTGTTGCTGTGTCAACGTTAGGTAAATATAAAACGGCTGCACAAATGTTGGGGATTATGGGCCTAATTTGGCAACCTGATTATGATATTCCTCTGATTATTTTTAACTTTCCCCATGAAATATTGATGTTTGCCGCTTACGCTTTTTATTTTATAGCGACTGTTTTAACGCTTTGGACTATGTTTATATATTTAAAAGCGGCTTGGCCAGAATTAACGCAAGAGTAAAATTGGTTGTAAAAAGAACGATCGGGTTATGAATAAGATAAAAAAACACCATTTCAATCAGATTTTAAGCAGTTGAATTAAAATTGAAATTAAAGGGTTGACTCATTAATATATCAATGTAGAATGCGTTTCCAGTTGACAGGGAGTCAACGAATGAAGCGGCTGTAGCTCAGCTGGTAGAGCATCACGTTGCCAACGTGAATGTCACGAGTTCGAGTCTCGTTAGCCGCTCCAAATCTCTTTAGGGAGAACAAAGGGAATACTATGTAACTTGTAGTTAAATAATGGCGGGTTGGCAGAGTGGTTATGCAGCGGATTGCAAATCCGTGTACACCAGTTCGATTCTGGTATCCGCCTCCATTATTTAAGTAAGCAATGGATTAGTTAAGAGTAGGGGCCAATCTTTACTATAAAAAATAACTATTCGATGCCCGGGTGGTGGAATTGGTAGACACAAGGGATTTAAAATCCCTCGCTCTTAGAGTGTGACGGTTCAAGTCCGTCTCCGGGTACCATTTCTAAAATAGTTATATGGGATGCTATGTATTGGCTTACGTAGTAGTTAGATAAGTTAAAGTATTTGAAGCGGCTGTAGCTCAGCTGGTAGAGCATCACGTTGCCAACGTGAATGTCACGAGTTCGAGTCTCGTTAGCCGCTCCAATCTTTAGACGAAAAAAGAAGTAAAAAAGAGTGAAGTTAGCATCACTAAAAACGTGAATGTCAACTGTTAACAAGAGATATTGAGTCTCGTTAGCTACTCCATAATTTAGCTTGAAATATTTTCTCTTTATTTAATTAAAGTGAAAATAAAATACTACGAAGCGGCTGTAGCTCAGCTGGTAGAGCATCACGTTGCCAACGTGAATGTCACGAGTTCGAGTCTCGTTAGCCGCTCCAATTCTTTGTTTATGACAAAGGATAAGTAGGGAATCAATTCCTACTATAAAAAATATTATCCGATGCCCGGGTGGTGGAATTGGTAGACACAAGGGATTTAAAATCCCTCGCTCTTAGAGTGTGACGGTTCAAGTCCGTCTCCGGGTACCACCTTCTTTGGTAAAGAAGTAATAATGAATACGAAAGTCTACGAAGCGGCTGTAGCTCAGCTGGTAGAGCATCACGTTGCCAACGTGAATGTCACGAGTTCGAGTCTCGTTAGCCGCTCCAATTTAGATTTTAGTAAAATTAAAAGAATACTTAGTGATAGTTCACCTCAAACGTGAATGCTAACTAAAGACGTCGAGTCTTGTTAGACGCTACAATTATTAAGTTATAAAAGAAATAAGTAGGGAGCCAATCTTTACTATAAAAATATTATCCGATGCCCGGGTGGTGGAATTGGTAGACACAAGGGATTTAAAATCCCTCGCTCTTAGAGTGTGACGGTTCAAGTCCGTCTCCGGGTACCACCTTTTTATGAACTTCCTGTTCAGTGATATTAAAAATAACTTTAAATTACAATTTTTTTATAAAAACTTCCTTATCTATTAAATATTTTTAATCTTTGAGTGTTCAATTCATCATCGCTTGCGGGATAATTTTTTTTGACATTAAGCTAATAAAACTGACATTCCGCAGCACTTTTAGGAATAAATTTGTTGATAGATGCTACCCATGCAATTAATGATAATACTGTTCCTCTCCTCCACATTTAAGACTAATTCTTGTTCCTCACTGATCGTTAATACATGAATTCCCTGAAAACAAAAGAACACCCATCGAGCCGTTGGGTTTTGGCAAGGTTTGTATTTTAAGTTAGGAAAGTATGCAGACTGAGCCTTTAATTCTCTTCTAATTTTATGCTCTAGTGCAGCGTAAACCATTAAACAGCACGTCATTACCATGAGTAATGCTTCAATTCTTTCTGGTTTTTTCAAGTAAAGCGATGAGGTTAAAAAATCTGGGCTTTTTAAGAATCTAAAACCTTTTTCGACACTTTGTTGTGATTTGTAAAGGTTAAGCATTTTCTCCATCGTTAGTTTTTCACTTAAATTATTGGTTGCTAACATAAACATACCTTTTTCCTGCAACCGCTGAATCCTGTTTTTTAACGGCCAATATAATCGCCCAGTTATTTGATATTCATAGCTATCTGGCTGCTGATTTAGCTTGGGACGGCCACTTTGTTTAAATACGGCGTGCTTGAGTATTTCACGTTCATTGAGAGCAACCTCATTATGAGATTTTAGCCATATGGTTAAGGCTTTATCTGCATCTAATGAACAGGAAAAACGTTGGCGACTCAGTTTGTTGAATGCTTTTATGCTCGCGTTTGATTCTTTTTTCATGCGTTTATCTAGCGTATATCCCTCTCGTTTTTTCGCTTGTTCACTTTCGATTAATAACCAGCGTTGCTTTACTTCGCCATAATCAGACGTTAGCCATGCACCATGATAACCATTTTCCAGTGATTCAAAATGTAGCGTATGTTGTTGCGCAATGGCTTCTTTTACTAGCTTTAATTTTTGTGGAGCACGAGAAATAAAAAACTGCTTTTGTTCATTAAGTGATTGAATTGTTTCTGCTGTGTAAAGCGCGGCATCAGCTATAAAATATTGGC